>JAHEMG010000083.1 GCA_024643755.1 Flavobacteriales bacterium
ATCAGTAGTGTCCCGTTAACTTTTTTTCAATCCTCGTAGTACCCAATAAAAACAGGCTTTGACAGCGAAAATAAGTTTTTTCGATTTGAATTTCCCAAAAATTGTTCATAGACTAGTTTATGAACCTGGGAAAAACGGTGTTTTCGCAATTGATGTCCTTGTTGCCTGATTATGAATTCAACAAATGTGTAGCTCGTTATAACGGCGACTATCGAATCAAGGAATTTACTTGTAAGGAGCATTTTCTGGTAATGTCGTTTGCCCAGTTAACATATCGAGATAGCCTGCGAGACATAGAATCGTGCCTTCAGGCCATGAGTAAAAAACTGTATCACAGCGGCATCAAAAAACCGGTGGCTAGAAACACACTCGCCAAAGCCAACGAGCGCAGAAATTGGCGAATCTATGCAGATTTTGCTCAGGTTATGATTGCCGAAACGCGCAAACTTTATGCTCATGAAAACACCTTTCTAAACGATATAAACCACATGGCGTATGCGCTCGATAGTACAACAATTGACCTTTGTTTGCAGATGTTTCCTTGGGCAAAATTCCGTCAAAATAAAGGCGCTGTTAAGATGCATACGCTACTTGACTTGCAGGGATCTATACCCACTTTTATCAAAATCACACCTGGATCTGTTCATGACGTCAACATCTTGGATCAAATGCCAATAGAAGCAGGCGCTTTTTACATAATGGACATGGGTTACATCGATTATCATCGCCTGTATCGCATTCAACAATCCGGTGGCTTTTTTGTCATTAGGGCCAAAGAAAACATGGCCTTTGATCGGGTTTACAGTCATTCCGTTCATAAAGAACTAGGCATTCAAGTTGATCAAACGATAAAATTTACACATCAACAATCACAGCTAAAATACCCGGCACACCTGCGGAGAATCAAGTTCTACGATCGAGAAAAAGACAAGACCTTTATATTTCTGACCAACCACTTTGAGATCGACGCTACTACAATCGCCGGTCTCTACAAGGAACGCTGGAAAATCGAACTCTTTTTTCGTTGGATCAAACAACATCTGAAAATCAAATCGTTTTATGGCACATCTGAGAACGCTATTCACTGCCAAATTTGGATTGCAATTTGCACCTATCTTTTGGTGGCAATAGCTAAAAAAAAGCTGAAAATCGGCCAATCTCTCTACAGTTTTCTACAAGTAATTAGTATTTCGATTTTTGAGAAAGAGCCTGTAAATCAATTAGTTAGCAATAGTGATTCGCACTTTAAAGATTCTGATTTTTCTAACCAATTGATTCTCTTCTAATTACAACGGGACAGCACTGATGAAGTATAGTTGATTGTGTTGGCCTGAATTTTCAAACCATACACCGACGCAGTTTGAAAATACTAGCTGTAGTCTATGATGTACAGAAATATTTTTCGGTTTCTCCAAACTACACGCAATTTTGATTTTTAGTCCACCTAATTCGCGATTGTACTTATTTTTAGGATTAAAAAATATGCTTATTGTGGTTCTGGTTATCTATGTACACCAGCTAAAAAGTAATTCGTCTATTACCTCATGAAATTATTGAGGACTGTTTAACGCCATGATAGTTTTCAATATAACAAAACGCATCAGGAATTTTGGAATTAATGTAAGTGAATATCAGGGTTCATTTACAACAATCGGTCTCGCGATTGATTTTGAGTTCTGATATAATTGAATCTTGACGAAATAGATGCCAGGGCTAAATTGTCTGGTGTTAACGGTGAAATCATTGACATCACAGTTTTGATTCATGATCATTTGCCCCTGACTATTCAATAATTGAATCGATTTGATCAACTTATCGCAGTGTATTTGTATATCTTTTCCCAATGTGGGATTGGGGCTGATGAATAAAGTATAGGTCTTATTCTCTTCCAGCGACAGCGGATTTACCTGTATGGGTGCGCAATAGCCCGTATCCACGCAGTTGCCGGCCTTGGCAATTACAAACGGATAATATGTGGTTGCCTTTGTGTATGTGTGGCTGCAGTTGCTCACTTGTGCACTGTCATTGCTTCCCGAAGATGGGTCGTTGAAAAACCAACGATAAGTGGTGCCCGCGGTTCCCAGTGAATTGTTGACCTCAAACAGAATCGTAGCCGGTATTTGGGCCGTGGTGGTGTTTGATTTGGCATCAATGGCAATGACCTTTGGATTCACCGTGAGCCAATGCGTTTCTAGCTGCCCGCAGGGCGATGTGTTGCTGAAATAATACACCGGATAGGTATTGGCAGTTATGTTTCGTGGAATAACCAAGCCCTTGTTAATTGAAACGTTCGCTTGTTTGCTGTACCAAGTGCCGCCCGTTGTGGATGGATTGAATAGGGTGGTGAGATCTTCTCGTGCCGCTTCCCCGCAGACGGATTTTGGCGTCACAAAATTCTGTTTCGCGGTATCGCCCAAAGGCACCCACGCTGAATCCATGAACAAACATTGTGAATTGCTGTAGGTGTAAATGGCCATCATGGAATCGCTGTTGGCTTTTTTCAACTGTAATGTTGCGCTGTTGCTCTCGGCGTTCCACCAAGTTCCCCCGCTCGGAGTGACTTTGATGTTGTTTAGGTTGAAGGTGTCTGAAGCCTTGCACACCACGGCAATTTTGGGTATGCGAATTTGTGTGGTATCTACCTTTACCTCGCGCATCAAGGCAATCGCACAGCCATCTACGGAAGTGAACTTGCCCGTGATGGTTGATTTGGGCGCATCTAAAAACAAAGACAGCTTTTTGGAGGTGCCCAAGTCGGTTGTTTTGGTGCCGGTGGTTATCGCCCAATCTCCCGACCATGCATGTCCGGTGACTGTATTATTGCCCGATAATTCTAAGGTTTGTGCGCCACACAAGGTTTCAAGGGTGGGGAGGTCAAGTTGGTAAACGCTGTCTTTTAACAGGGTAAACGACTTACTGAAATCGCAACCGGCAGTGTCGGTGATGCGCAATCGCAGCGTTACTGCTGATGTGAAGTTCTTTCGCAACGTATCCTTGGTAATTTTGGTGGTATCGAACCGCCATTCACGGGTGGTCTTTGAGGCAAAGCCCGACAGGTTGATGGGGGTGTAAAGTTGGTTTGTGTCTGCGGTGCAGAGGGTGTTGTGGTTGAGGGAGAAATCGAGTCCGGGCCATAATTTGATCAGGTCAACGGAATCGCGGAAGATTCGTTGACTGCAGTAAGCACTCGGTGAACTCACGGTGCAGGCGAGGTAGTATTTCGCTTTTTCCAGGGCAGTGAGGGTGATAATGTCGCCTTTGCCTGTGTAGATCGGTTTAGAGCCAAAAGAATCTTTGTACACCGACCAACTGTTCGATACAAACATTCCGTTGTTGCTGGATTTGATTTGGGCTTTGAAAGAGTTGCAGGGCCCCGGATAGGTGATGATTTTGGATTGTATGGATTTTTGGTTGTATACCACGATGCCTCTGCTGCTCACTTGGATATCATCACAGGGTGAGGTTGAAAGTCTGACATTGAGTGTACGGTAGGTGCTAAAATCGGCGCCCAAAGGGAGTTTGATGAACAGCTTGATTTTGGGCAAGAATTTCACGGAATAGTCCACCGAATAGCTGTAGTATTTGGGGTTGAGGGAACCATCGATCTTTACATAAATGGTATCGAGGTAGCCCGTATCGCTCATGGTGATGTTGATGGTGGCTGAATCCCCTTCGCAGATATCCACCCGAGAGGGCACTTCAAAATTGGGGACGTCCCAAAATCCATTGTTATAATCTTGGAATGTCAAATTATAAGATAGCACAGTTATGCTGCCTTTGTATTGCCAAATGCCGGAAGCGTCTTTTGAGTACCATGTGGTCTTGAATGCAACGGGTGCTGCTTCCATGTAAGTAGAGGGAGTAATAATTCTGGTGGAATTAAAAAATGTAATAGCCCCGGTGATGGGGTCGCAATGAAAACCAACGGGCTTGTTTTTATTGTTGGGTTTGGGTGTACAGGCGTTCCCTCCAGTTGGGCAATAGCAAGTGTATGGATATTTGTGGGAGAAATTGGAACTATAGAGGACACTGGTTCCCCATATGTCGATCTCCATGGGTACCAATTCCGTAAATACTGAATCCTTAGGATCGTAAACAATGCCCGGGTTGCTGTAATTGGCTTCGTTTCTGATAAAAACTCTTTGGTTTAAATTGTTGAAAGTAATGCTCTTGTCGCCTTTTGACATTGTCTTGGAGTTTATCTCCGCAGACCAAGCGTGATAGGGCTCGTAGATGACGTTGTGTTTGACATTTCCGGAGGTTGCCCATGGTGATAAGTTTTTGGTTTGAGCAAAGATTCGGACAACGGGCTGCGTTTTTATTAAACTATCAAAGCGTTTTTGGCTGATGTCAAGCGTGTATTTGTATACTAATTCCCTGTATTTGAGTCCTTCACTTCCAATAAAAGGACTGTTGGTGTTGTTGGTTGAACATTTGTATTGTGGATAATGATAATATTGGTAAGTTGGGTAAACTTGTGTTTGTGTGCTGCCAATCATCACAAACAATTGAAAATCTCCGGTGTCTGTAAAGCTGAATTTTTGAGAGGACGGCGATTGTTTGTGTATATAAAATACGATTTTGGTGTCGGAAATCACCTCGAAAGTTGTGTACCCCCCAACATTGGTAATTGTGGCTAATCCTCGATTTGTGCAAACCAAAAAAAAGAGAAAAATTAATATACTCTTAAAATTTTTAGTCATGGCAAGGGCAAGGATAGTTGAGGCTGCAATCTAGGGAGAAAATTGGAATAAGAGTATTGTTTGTGTTGATGTTATTTATGTTTGTGATATAGAATTCATCCCAGTTTAAAGTTGTGAAAGTTGTATTTACTGGATACAAAAAATTTAGACTCATTCCGACTTGACCGTGGACTGTATTAGACATATTGTTGTAAATCCATATTTTATTCTTGTCAAAAGAGGATGTAAATCCTGAGTTGTTTACATTGTACGTCGTCGTGCTATATTCATTTGAATTGATTTGTGCGGTATTACAAATATTAGCTATTGGAGGCGCAGCCATTCCTGCCCAACTAGGTATGTTGTTTAATTGATAGCAAGTTGCATCTTTACAACTATTAAAAGCGATTGTTTCATAGACGAAACTATTGTTAAATGAATGGGCAGTATTGCAATATTCGCTCATGAAATTTTGCTCTCCTGTGGGAGTGATAAATTTACCGGTAATAAACAGAGTGTCTTGGTTCTTGACAAAAACTCCTGTAAACAACGGGTAGTGCAAAAGAATATTATTAACACAACCACTGACAGGAGATGATTCAATGAAATCTGACGATATTACCGCGCCATTTGAATTTTTTAGCCGGAGTAAAAATGGAGCATTATTGTCTGCGGAATTCCCGAATATAAAAATAGTATCACCAATTATATTGACTTTGGGTGAACCAATATTGAATCTGTGTGGGTTTGTCTGCCAAATTAAAACACCCGTGGCGGGATTGATTTTGGCAACTGTCAATCTTGCTTGAGATTGTGAAAGAAAAAATTCTGTAACCGTACCGGTTATTACTATATTATTGTTTTCGACCTCAATGAGGTCGTTAAAATTATCGAAAGGGTTGGAGGATGTTGCACCAATAATAGTTTGGCTTTTTATTAAATTGAAGCTGGGATCAAAACAGATGTAAAACGCATTTCTAACTGCTGCTGTAAATTCAGTGGATCCAGTATGAGAACCACAGCATACAAAATTACCATTGGACAATTCAATTACTCTGGAAAAAAAGCCACCATTCCAGATCTCCTTGGTTGTTATAGGATTTCCTAAGTTATCAATTTTACATATAAGAGGTAGGATACCGTTAAGTCTCCTTGTGTATCCAACGATGATGTATCCACTATTGTTTTTTAGGGGCTTAATATCAAAGGGGTGAAATTCCGTGTTTTGACCAATGGGCTCTATATCTCTGCATATTGTTATGTTACCACTCGAATTGAAATTAACAAATCGCATTTTAAATTTATTGCCATTTTTAATCGCATAAACGCCCGCTGAATAGTCTGTGTTCGACTTGCAATTTGCAAAGTCGCGGTAAAAAGCGCTATCGTCGCCCGTGATATTTTCCCCGTAAATTTTGTCAATTTTTTGACTGAGTAAATTGAATGGTAGAACTGCAATTACACACAATGTGAATTTAACCGCGATCTGCAATGTTTTATTTATTAGTAACATATCTTTAGTTAATTTGATGAGTTGTTATATAGCTTCGCCACTTCAGTCACAATGAGCCGAATTGGAGTGATATAAATTGGCAAATCAAATTGTCAATTTATGAAAGCAAGTAGGTGATAATTTGAATTAAAAACTTGAGTAGAATTTATCAATTTCAAGTGTGGTATAGAACCCACCAGATGATTCTGCTGGTAGATTAAAGCAATTTTTTGCAGAGGGTCCTAATTCCAGAATTTATAACGACGCAAAAGTTCTGCGGTAGTGTGACAGTCATTTTTATCTCGAGCCATAGCCAAATGATTGTATATCGTCCTTTCAGCAAGGCAGAGTTTTTCTGATACTTCTATTTGAGTTAGCCCAGCATTGAGCAATTCTAATATTTCAGTTTGTTTCGGAGTTGCAATTACCGGATCTGTTGGAAGAATACTCGGATCATTGTTTGCAAAACATGATGTAAATGAGCAATAGTACTCTCTGTTGTTGAACAAAGCTATCAATCCATTTTTAATTTCGATAGCCTGAGCGGCTTTAGATAAATATGCTACTACTTTCAATTTTTTCAATTGATCGTAGATGATTTTGTTCGTGTGAGAACTAAAAACCATAAATGGAATTTTTCTCTCATAACAGATATTGGGTACTGCCAAATTTTTCCCGGATACTATTTGCAAATCACAAATCACAAAATCAACGACATTCTTTTTAATGTAATATAATGTGGGGTTGATTTCATTGAATAGTAATACCTGAGCCTCTGGGTATATCTCATGTATTTCTGATTGTAGGAAGTTGAGAATCAGAGGGTGGTCATCTAAGACTATAATTTTCATGTTGGAATAAAGATTGAATCAATAGTGTAGCCGTCTGTATGTTTAGTCTCATTCCTCCCGCCGATGATTTTTAAACGATCATTAATGATATTCAAACCACGTCCTCGATAAGCAAATAATACCGAATTAGTGTAATCGATAATTTTGGATTTTGATGAATAAACGAAGCAGACTACCAATACATCCTCTTCATGTGTGATTTCTATATGAATTTTTCTAGGATTCTCGTGCTTAATAATATTGGCGAGTTTTTCTTGTACGATTCGATAGGATTGTACAAGGTGTTCCTCTTTCGGACATATGGTAGTGTGGCTCTGGACATAGATTTTCGTATCTCCTATACTCAGTTCAGATGCGAGGTTAAATATGCCCTCATGCCATTTTCCATTGTATAGATCGCGAGGGTGTATGGACTCAAGTACTTTGCGAATATCGTATTGGAAAAGTCGAACTTGGCTTTCAATCCGCTCTATTTCTGCATTGTTTTTCAGTAGTGGATTAGACTTTAAATTCTCTAGCGATTTATTGATGATTAGTATTTTGTAGCCCATATGATCGTGCAAATCATTGGAGATTCTTTTTCTTTCTGTCTCTAAACTATTGAAGTTCATTTTGTATAATCTCTCAATAACTTTGGAATACCTCCAGATGATTGTTCTACTGTAGATAAATACACCAATAAGAATGGTTAGGGCTGGTATCAGAATGAAAAATAAACTAATTAAGAAAGAGTCTCCTGAATTTTGCATTGATTACAATAAAGGTTAATGGGAAGATTGTTATTGCTAAAAAATTGAAATAATGGAGATAATGAGATTGGTGCCAATTTGTTGATATTCCCTTCATTATTAATATAATAAAAGCTGTAAAGTGGTCGATCGATAGTAGGATGTATACTGAGCTAGTTTTAATGTTTTTATTGTTCGATTTGCATTGTTTAATAGTTTTAGAAACTAGGTAATAAATGCTCAAGCAATAGCTTGTTTTCAAAATATAGCCCCCTTTACTGTATGTTAATAGAATGGTAATTAAAATGAAGACAGGAATCATTGTGCTGTATGCTAAATGGCGCAATGGTCCAAGTTTTGAAATGTAAATAGCATTGCTGATAATGTGAAAAAACAAAAAGTTATTGTCGAGTGGAAATAACCAATAAAGTAGTGTGTTGGATAAATTTAACGCTGACAATAAAATTATTTCTGAGTGATTTGAAGTTGTTTTTTTAGAAGTCAAAAAACGAATTAATATGATAAAATTAAATACATCTACAGTGATTTCAGAAATAAATGATAGTGGTAGCATCAAAGTAAAACAGAATCAAAATCGCAATTAGGTGGACAATCTTTGAGTTTGTCTAAAATTACACCGGTCGTCATGTCCTTTTCATTGGTGTCTGTTCCAACGAGTACTAGCGTTAAATTATCGTTGGCATTCAGGGCGAAATAAATGCGAACACCCATACAACCAGGTTGGTTTAATAAGTCTTGGACTGCTGTTGCAGATATTAAACCGGCTTTGGTTTGACCGGCGAATTGGGGAGAATTTTGGTAGGCATGAGTCATAGTGATGGCCTCTGCTAATGTGATTTCGTGGTTGTTGTTTGTCATGATTTTTTCTTTCAAACGCAATATAATATGTTTCAAAAATCAAATACTTGGTAAATTTTTACCAAGTATTATTGAAAATCAAATGAATTTTCATTCCAAATACACTGGAATTGGTAAAATTTTATCATGAATTTTAAATGTTCAGTAGTGTTATTCGTGCCACGGTAAAACATGAAAAATACGTTAGTACAATCATTGCGCTTAGTCACTTTTTTTGATTTAAAAGATAAATTATTGGTTTTTATACTTGTGATATTTTTGGTAAATCCTGGGTTTGCACAAAAATCGAACTGGTATTTATTTCGGCCCAATAACCAAGGTGTGAATGTGGAATTTACAACTAATGGGTGCTCGCAAGGCCCAAATTATTTCAAACCGACGAGGCCATATTCTAATCAACCATTTACAAATTATTTGTCGGTGAATAATCAAACGGATGCGCGTGGAAAGATTCTTTTTTATGTGTTGTCAACCATGGATAGTGTATACTTGTTTAACTCCAATAATGTTTGTGTTAAAGTTTTTGCGGGTTATGATATATCACCAACTATTGTTCCGTTGCCTGGTGGGATTCGATATCATTTGATTGTGGGTACCACATTGTATTGGTTTGGTCTCCGTGATTTAGCCATATTAAATAATGATGTGTTTGATTTTCAGAATGCTACCGTTAATGGCTTAGTTAAAATAAATGTTAGTGCGCAAGACCCGAAATATGTATCGAAAAGAGCCGTGAAAATTATTAAATATTCATGTGATACATTTATATATCGTTTATATTCACTTGAGGCGAATCATGCGGGCAATACTGGACGGTATGTGCGATCACGGGATATTGTGACAATTGGAGGACTTGTTAGTACAAATACAAATCAATCTACAAAACAGATTCATCACGTGAGTAATGACAATAATCATCTTTTTGATGTCAATCTCGAATATTCAATTAGTGAAATGGAACTGTCTCCAAATCAAAATGAATTGCTTTTTTCGGGAGGAAGTTGCTTGTTGCGAGTTGATGTTTCAGGTTCACAATTTGGTAGTGCAACGAGGACATGTTTTAATTCAAATACGATAACAAATGACTCGAATCGTTTTTTTTGTGGTATTGAATACATTTCCGATACGTTGGTTTTGCTCTCCCAATTTCAAACTCATGACTCATCATCGGTAAATCAGGGGTTGTATACGTTTAATAAGGTCGATAATACATTTAATAAAGTTGCAAATACCTTCGATTTTAAATACTCGTATATTGAAAAAGGAAAAGATGGGAAGTTGTACGTTTCAAAAAGTGATGGTCTATACAAATACGATAAAAGTTCAAATTCTGTTTCTAGAGTTGTTCAACTTTCGCTAGTACCAACGGTGCCCTTTTTAAAGCTGGTTTCTAATGAGTTGGATACGCCCGAAATACGGGTTTTCTATCTACCCAATGCAATAGGTAATTATAACAATGAAATCCTGAAAGATTTTCAAGCAGTTGTAGGAAAAATAGAAATAAAGTCTCCGCCATTACCAGAGAAACAACTTTATACAAATGCAGGCCACAATCTTACACCAAAGGGTTTCGGTGAAATATTGATTCTTGATAGTATGATTATTACCAATATCGCGGATTGGGTAGTGTTTGATAGTATGACTATTCAATTTGCTGAGGGCTCATTCTTGAGGATTATGGGTGGCTCTGATCTTGAACTCAAAGGAACCACCTTGATGGGTGCTTGTGGCGATATGTGGAACGGTGTGGAAATCGTACAGAATTCATCGATGGATAGCAGGTTGATTTGTAGGAAAAATGCTCAAGGTCGGCGCACAATTATCCGTGACGCATTAATTGGAGTGCAAACAAGAAGTTCAAATCATGGCATTAAAACGAGCGATAGTACTCTGTTTACCGCGAATATGGTAGGTTTGAAGATTAATAATGCTTATCCTTCAATGTACAACATAACCAATACATTCTTTATTGATTCACTTATTCTCAATAACGGAAAAAAGGCGGAATCAGCTATTTCTGCTGAAAAGTCGTCATTGAAAATTGGGAACAAAGATTCTTTGCCGGTGGTTGTTATTGGTGGTGAATTAGGGATAATGGGGGCCTTCTCGCAAAAAATAGAAATCCAGAATGTTCATTTTTATAGAACCATGAAAAATGCTGTAAGTATAATTTCTACTGATATAATCAGTATAAATAATACAAAAACCATTTTCGGTTGTATTAAAACTGGGGCAAATGGAGCAATTTCCGTAAACAGTTTTGCTAAATTTGATTTCAAACGTAACCTAATAATACATAATGCAAATAATTCGTCGTTGTCTGTGAAATCAACAATAGGAAGTAAAATAAAAATTGGTGGTCAATTGGTCGATAGTAATCGTATAATCTATTATAATGGCGATGGGATTAATATTGATTTATCTAATTCGAATTTTTATCAACATTCTGTTGTTCGCAATTTTGAGGAGATTAATAGACCTAATTCATTTATTCCATTTCCATATTTTACATTAAATATTGAAAATAATAGAATAGTCGGTAAAAATTCTGGATATGGTATTAGCGTATGTAAGAATTTAGCGCCTTCGAAAGTTCTTTATTCTTTTGATACATTGTTGATTTCACTGAATAAATTGGAAGTGCAAAATGGAATATTATTAAATCAGGTCGCACCAATAGAGCAAAATAAAATTCTTCCACTAGAATCTGATTGGTCAGCTGGAGTTCAAAACCGACACATTAGTGCAAATAGATTTTTCTTAAAACAATATGACCCATACTTTGAAAGTGTTGCTATTTCATTGGATAATACAGATCATATATATTGTGTTGGTAATTCAATTTTGAACACAGGTTTGCCTGGGTATTCGGCCGCCTACAATAACTGTTCGGGTATTCGGTTGTCTTCAACATCCAATACTCTTGTTTTTAAGGATAGTTTTTTGGGGTTGTACAGAGGTGTTGAATTATGTCAATCAAATATTTATTCAAATATTTACTGTAATTTGTTTTTCTATAATTGGAATTCAATAAAATTAAATAATACAATTCTTCGGTTAAATTATGATATGTTCCCTGTTCCTTCTTTCAATCGCAAAGTTCATGGGATGTTGGGAGTTCCAAATTATTTAGCGCGCTCTAACACATTCATTGGGCAAAGATTTAATAGTTCTATTTTTAATAACGACAAACTTATTCGATCTAATAATTGTAAATGGATTTTAGAGTCAACGACATTTTCAAATCCGTACCTGTTGTCTAATCCTAAAAACAAGAGTTTTATCTTCAATTCGTTAGGTCAGAGTCCGTGTGGATTGCCATTGCCAAATCCTAATGCATTTGATAATAAAGACGTCATTACTACGCCAGACCCAGTAACTGATCCTGTTGAGTTATTTTGGGGTGATTACTTTAACGTGAAATACAACATAATTCAAGCAAAATCGCAAGTTGGACCATCTTTTTTTAGAGATCTCGTTGCATTGGAATTAGCACTTGATACTGGTAGTATATCTCAAATTGAAACAGCTCTTTTCAATCTGTCTCCTTCGGATTCAATTCAAATAGAAATAAAACAGGTGTTTAGCTATTGGATAGACTTCATATCGCATTATGATACTTTATTTCAAAATACTGGATTATTGAAATCGTATAAGATTTGGGATAGTGATACGTCTTGGCATTCCTTAAGTCAGAATGTTGATACCATGGTGTTTATTGTTAAATACAAATCGTTGTCTGATTCAATTCATAATATATTAGAAAAAATTGCGCAGTTTTCGCCTATTAGACAGAGGCCGGCTTCCTTCTTTGCTCGTAACCTTTTGGTTTTTATGGGAATAAAAAGTGGTTTTGTAGATAGTGCTTCTTGGGATTTGGTGCCAATCACAGGTAGGGTGACAGGGAGTTGTTTTGGTGGTGGAGTACAAGGGATTTTGGTGAAATTGTTTGACGAATATCACAATAATACAGGTATACATGCTATTTCTGAGGCAGCTGGTTATTTTCGATTTTCGGGCGATGAAATTAAAAATCTTGATACAAGCCGAAAATACTATGTTAGAGTTTTTCTGCCTTCGGATTCAAATCATATTTCAGCAACTGCGAAATTGCGGAATCTTCAAAATGATTCACTATTAAATATTGACTGTGTTTTTCCTGGTGTGCAACCATTAGTATTGATAAATCAATTAAGTACTCAGATACGAATTTATCCAAATCCTGCCAATGATGTAATAGTTATTTCTGGATTAAAACAAGGATCTAATTATGAATTATCAATTTTCAATTCACTCGGAACTTTGGTAGTTAATAAGATGATAGAAAATGACACAAATCTGAAAGTGAGATTGGATATTTCAGGTTTATTGGATGGAATTTATTATCTTCGATTAGAATCGAATGGTAAATTGTTTTCAATTAAAGTAATTGTTCAACATTAAAACATATGAAAAAGACATTGAGTACACTCGTTTCATCTTTTATCGCTGCGATGTTGATTGTAGCTGTTGGATGTCAGCAAGATCCATTGCCAATTGTCAAAGATCCCATTCTGGTAAAGTTGACTAAAGAACAATACCTTGATTCACTCTGTCAAAACAATAAAGGTTTAGATCCACTTTGGATAATTGATTCTACTGTAGTGAAGGGCAGTATGGGTTGGAGGGTTACTGACACCTTGGATTATTATGCTGCGAATCCTGATTTAATTAACCAATTTAAATATTATTGGATGCCAATAGGGTATTTTGAGCCGCTATCTCCCGACAGGTATAAGTTCGCTGTTTACACTAAAGTAGATCGTTTTATTGCCTTCAGAGCTGCTGATTCAGCATCACAATTTGGTTTTATAACCGGAGATACAACGCTAATTGTTGGAATGCGGGAGTTTAAGCGAATTAGTCGGGCATTTACATGGAATACAGACGAGGAAGCAAATGATTATTTAATTGATTTTCCTCACAGAAAAACCAATGAAAAGGAGGTGTGTGATTCTTTTATGCGTCAATATCGTCCTTTGGAAGGTGTTTGGCCAGGGTTGCATTTGAAATCTATAAATTATACTGGTGACTTTCAGAGTTTCTACAACAATCCAGAGCGTCCTAGGAATTTATTTCCCGATTACAATGCCATTCCTCAGCATAATTATATCTATTTGTTCAAATCAGGCAAAGTGACTGTAAACGATATAGATGATAATGATATTTTCTGGAATGAACTTGACAGTGACGAAAAGAATTTCATGGAAGTTACCACACAGACTTTAGCAGACGGTAGAGCGCACCATGTGATGTTTGTTAAAATCCCTTACACTTACTGGAAAGACTATCCAAAGGTCTCTGGATTCGTGAGATTGCGGTATGTGCTTGATTAAAAAAAATGTCATGTGAAAATTTAAAAGTGGATTAGGCGTTTATTATTCTTCCCCAATCCATTCAGTCTGAGAGGTACAAATCAAATTCTAACGACTCAGAATCTATGCCGATTCTTGGCGATGAAGTTGTAGCAGTAGTCGGTGAGGGATAGGGGAAGTAAGCGGAAGATGGCTAGCCAGCGCCAGGGGCGCTGGGTGTGGCGGAGCAATTGAAATGCGGCGCGGGAACGCACGTGAACCGCGCCTTCTACAAAATAGACCGTCTGCAAATCAATGAAATGGACGCCGTGGGATCTCAGCAACTCCTTGGAATCAGTGCTTCGGACCGACCAAACCTCAATCTTGGCATTCTGCGCCTTCGCCCAGCGGGCTATCGCACAGCAAAATTGACATTGGTCGTCGTACAGTAAATACATCTTTCCCGATTTTTATTCCCTCTTCGAAGTTACTCTGATTTCTACTTCGTATACTCCGATGGGCCCGTGATTATTACTGCGTGTATTCCCATTATTCCTCTGCTTATTCCTCCGATTATTCCTCCGATACCAATTGCGCCACAATTTTGGCACTGTTCAAACACAGTGGGATTCCACCGCCGGGATGCACGCTGCCACCGCAGAAATACAACCCTTTGATGTCGCTGGAAAAGTTCTTGTGTCGCAAAAAAGCGGAAAATACATTGTTGCTGGCCGTGCCATACAAAGAGCCTCCATGCGAGGAAGTGCGCTCCTCAATCATCACCGGATCCAAAATCGTTTCGCAAGCAATCAAGGGTTCTATGTCGCGCCCCAGCACCCGCTGTAATTTGGCCAAAATGTGTTTCCGCGCCGCCGCCGTAATGGCCAACCAATCCTGTCCTACATGACTCGGTACATTGATCATCACAAACCAGTTCTCGCAGCCCGGCGGCGCATCACCCGCATCGCACTTGGCGGTGATGTTGATATAAATGGTGGGGTCTTCATCCGGGGCACCACCGGCAAACAAAGCCTTGAACTCGCGACCGTAATCGTTTGAAAATAAAATGTTGTGCAGATGCAGCTCGGGAAATTCCGCGGCTATGCCCCAGTAAAAGACCAAAGCCGAGGAGGAGCGCTCTTGTTTTAATATCCGTTGGGGCGCCTTATGTCCCGCCAACAGCCGGTTGTAAGTGGCATAAACATCGGCGTTGCTGATCACCACATCCGCGTGCACGGTTCGGGTTTGTTGCTCGGTTTTGTTGAATACCCGAATTCCTTCCGCCCGTTTTTTCGGGGCGATGATTTCTTGCACGTCGTGGTTGAAGTGAAAAACAATCCCCTGCCTTAAGGCCAACTGATACAAGGATTGCGGGATGCTCACCATCCCTCGTTGGGGGTAGTAGGACCCGAGTTGCTGTTCCAAATGGGGAATCATGTTGAGCAAAGCTGGCGCACGGTAGGGGTCGCTCCCGTTATAGGTAGCAAACCGGTTGAGGTATTGCACCAAGTATTTGTTGCCCACAACGGTACTGTTTTCGCGGTGCATGGACTGAAACAAGTTCAATTTGGGCGCGTAAAACAATCCTTTGAGCGTCTTGAAATTAACGTAATTTTTAATTTTGTGCAGGCTCTGTTCGATGAACAACGGCGCGGTGGTGTTGTAGCGAAAGGCGGCTTTGTTGAGTTGTTTTTTCAGGGCCAATCGCTCAGATTCAGTGGCGATGCCTTCCAAGGATGCGGAAAAATCGCTCCAAGATTTGTGGGCCTGAAAGCGGGTGCCGTCTTCGTAAAAGTAGTGACAGATGGTATCGAGCGGCTGGTAGTTGAAATGGGCTTTGGGGTCTTCGTTACACAGGGTGAATAACTCATCCACCAGTTGAGGCAGGGTGAACAAAGACGGACCTCCATCGAACCGATACCCCGCATTAACGAAGGAACTCATTTTACCGCCGGGGTGCATGCCGGCCTCAAAGACCTCCACCGAAAATCCCTGTTTCGCCAGTCGAATGGATGTGGCGATGCCTGCGATTCCGGCTCCAACAACGATGGCTCTTTTCGACATATACCCAAAGCAACAACGCAGGGGATGGATGGTTTACCCATTGTGTGGAATGTTTTCGTGCTTTTTGAAAGTGTAGTCATGGAAATTATCAATTTCTTTAGCCATTGGAGGTAGAGATTCTTAGTTTGCCGGGATGAAAAAACTACTCCAATTCACGGCCGCCTTGGCTTTGACCCTAATGACGGCTTGCGGTGGCGGCGGCAATAAAACGACCTATGCGTTGAAAGATGTGGAATTCACCCTTTCAGGTCCCCTGTACGAAGGGCCCAACCCCGCCCAATATACCGTGGCGGTGGATTTGAAATCGTTGCTGGGCGACAACTATGCTGAGGGGGTAAAAATCAGTCATGCTGTATTGAAATCGGCCCACATTCGTGCCGTGGATTCTGCCAATTTTGATGGAGTGAATAGTTTTGTCATGAGTTTGGCGGGCGATAACCCTGATCTCCAAATGAAGGAATTGGCTTTCCTCAATCCCGTAAAACCCGGTACCACTGATGCTGCGCTGTCTATCTCCAACGAGGTAACGGCTGAAGACTATTTTGCCGAAAAGCAATTCTACATCGTGGTGGATGCGGGTTTGGCCAAGGACATTGAGGCTGACATGGTACTCAAGGGCGACTTTGAATTTGAACTAACCTACAAATAAATTAACCTGTAACGAACGAAAAGCGTATAAATCAAACGAACGAAAAGCGAATAAATTATGAGAAAATTCATCTTCCCTATGTTGTTGGTCCTGGTGGCTGGCGTACTCACTGCATTTGTGCAACAAAATCCTGAAGCGGATCGCTTGATGGGTGTGTGGGAGCCGAGCAACGGTCGGGCCCGCGTGAAAATTGAAAAAATTGGTGCCAAATACTACGGCCAGTTTGTGTGGCTCAAGGAGCCCATTGACCCTGCAACAGGACAGCCCAAAACCGATAAAAACAATCCTGATCCCAGCATGAAAAACGTGCCTTTGAAGGGCTACCGCATGCTGAAAGATTTCGTATACAAAGGCAACAACGAATGGGCCGATGGCACCATCTACGATCCTTTGAACGGCAGTACCTACAGCTGTACCATCAAAATGACCAACGCCAATACTTTGGATATCCGCGGGTACATTGGGGTGTCGGCTTTGGGTAGAACCGATGTTTGGAAGCGTATGGTTGTTAAATAAAGCCCGATGCAAATCAGAAACTTCATGGCTCCAGGTTGGATCGCTGGCCTGGTGTTGGGCATCTTTTGCGCGACTACCACATCGCTCCAAGCCCAAACAGAAACACCGCAAACACCGCAAGATACTCTGACGCCAGCGGAGGAGGAGGATTACAGTCAGTACGACAACATCGGTTTTGCCGCCGAGGGGGCCAAGCGTTATTGCAGTCCCAAAATCGAGGGATTGAGTCCGGCTAAGTTGATTAGCATTGGATACGACTACCAAATAGGGTATACGATGAAGGCCGATACGTTTCGCAGGTTGGGGAGCGTATCGCCACTGATGCCAGATAGCGCCCGGGTATTGACATCGAACGGAATGCGTTTTGGCTGCAACATTCCCGTGATTTCTCGCACCGATTTGGTGTGGCAGATGGGCGCCAATTATTGGGAACAGCGCTATAAGTTTGAGGATCCAAGCGCGTTGAAAAATCCCATGCTGACATCGCTCAGCGAACATGGTTTGCGCACGATGGGCATCAATACAACCTTGTTCAAGCCTTTAAACGATGTGAAATTTTTGTTGTTTCAAGGTTCGGCGGACTTGAGTGGTGACTACCAATTTGGCAAGTTTATGCCGTTGAAGTACACCAAGTATTCTGCGGCTTTGATCTACGGTAAACGCACTTCGGAGAAGAAGCAATGGGGTGTGGGTGTTGCTAGAACCTACCGCGTGGGTGAGTTGAACTACATTCCCATCATTTTCTACAATTCTACCGATGTAGCCAACAAATGGGGCACTGAGATTTTGTTTCCCGCCAGGGCACATGTGCGCAGAACCATCAACAGCAGAAACATGTTGTTTGCGGGGTATGAGTTGGAAGGACAGAGTTACAGATTGTGGCGTTCAAACGACCCCACCGGATTCAATTTGCGCAATGAAGACGTAGAAATCCGTAGGGGCGAAATCCGCCTTCGCGCCGTGTACGAATTCTCATTGAAAGACTTTATTTGGATGTCGATTCAAGCCGGTTACCGCATCAACTACCGCTATGATGTGGATCGTTTGGGCAATGGCAAGGAAATTTATCGCGCTTTCGGACTTGCGAGCGATGCGCCTTATGTGATGGTCAACCCGTTGACAAACCCACTATATTTCAACATTAGCCTAAATTTGGTCAGTCCTTAAACAAACCGCAAAACCAATTTGGTTGCTACTTGTTCGTAGTGCGTGACTTCATCAGGCAATACGGATTTGTGGTTGGTTTTTCCCCACCAATTGTTTGGTTCGCTCCCAAGCGGAACGGACGAGGTTGCGATATTGGAGGAGGGCTTGTTCTTTACGGAGTTCGCCTTTCACAAGCAGAAGTTAATGTATCATCGGGCATCGATGCGATGCTACGCAGATCAACTGCAAACGCAGGGTTGCCGTGTGCGATACTTGGCTTGCGATGGCAAGGCGTTGGATCTTTCGGTCTGGGTGAAGCGATGGAGCGATGAGGGATTTCGCTCTTTGCATCTGTATCGTTTGGAAGATGATTGGTTGGTGCAAAGATTGTCGGCCGCGGCTGTATCCAACGACATCGCTCTGGTATACTACGACACGCCCCAGTTTTTATTGGATCGGGCGGCCTTGAAATCCTATTTTGCGGGGAAGAAGCACTTTTTGCAGGCCAACTTTTACGCCGCCCAGCGCAAGCATTTTCAGGTGCTGATGGAGGGGGCTAAGCCTCGGGGTGGCAAGTGGAGTTTTGATGAGGACAATCGGCAGCGATTCCCCAAAGACGGCGTGGTGCCTGTGCTGAGGCAAGTACGGTCGGACCAGGAATTGGCTTATTGGCAGGAGGCGGTAGACTACGTTCAAGCCTATTTTCCGCAAGCGCCGGGTGATGTTGAAGGCGATTTTCAATACGCCATATCGCATGAAGGCGCGCAGCAATGGCTGACAGAATTTATCGATCATCGCTTGCATCATTTTGGTACTTATGAGGATGCTTTGGTGGCGAAAGAGCCTTTGTTGCATCACAGTTTGTTATCGGTCTATCTCAATAACGGTTTGCTCTTGCCCAAGGATGTTTTGGATGCTGTATTGCAAGCCTTTGAACGTTGGGGACTGCCTTTAAACGACATTGAGGGGTTTGTACGACAATTGTTGGGCTGGCGGGAGTTTATTCGCGGCCTTTATTTGTCGGTGGGACGTAAGCAACGCACGCGCAATTACTGGGGATACACGCGGAAAATTCCAAGGTCGTTTTATGAGGGCACCACGGGTATCGTGCCGGTTGATGTTGTGATTCAAAAGGTCATGAGGAACGGGTATTGCCACCATATTGAGCGGTTGATGGTGTTGAGCAATTTTATGTTGCTATGCGATTTTGATCCAGATGAGGTGTATCGGTGGTTCATGGAGTTGTTCATAGACGCGTATGACTGGGTGATGGTGCCCAATGTGTATGGGATGGGTCAATTTGCCGATGGCGGGATGATGAGCACCAAGCCGTACATCAGCGGGAGCAATTATTTGATGAAGATGGGTGATTTTGAAAAGGGGCCTTGGACGGAGGTTTGGGATGGGTTGTATTGGCGATTCATCGACAAGCATCGTGATTTCTTTTTGAAGAATCCGAGGATGGGTGTAATGGTGAAGTCGTATGATAAAATGGATACGGAAAAGCGAGAGCGATTGGCTTTGGCGGCAAATACTTTTTTGGAGGGATTGAGCAATGAATAAACTAGGCGAAAAGGCGAAAGCCATTCCCGATGCTGTTACGGAGGCGGAATTGCGGGTGGTGATGGAGGATCGGATCATTGAGATGGCGTGGGAGGATCGCACGCCTTTCGATGCGATTAAGGCGCAGTTTGGGTTTTCAGAGGCCCAGGTGATTGCTTTGATGCGCAAGCAATTGAAGCGAAGCAGTTTCAATTTGTGGCGGAAGCGGGTGAACAGCGGTGTGAGTATCAAGCACCAAAAATTGCGCAGTGAGGCGGTAAAACGGTTTCATTGCAGTCGACAAAAATCCATTTCTAACAACAAGATCAGCAAGCGATGACGGGAGAAACGAATAAGCTTGGACACGCAGAAAAGGTGGCATCGCTGTTGGCCGCCATTGATGTGAAGCGATATGGTAAAACCCGAAATTATGTGTCGGGCAGTGTAACCGAATTGGGTCCATACGTATCTCGCGGGGTGGTTTCAACACGTGCGATATGGGCGTATTTGCTGAGACGCGGACACAGTTTTGAGGAGATGTTTGGGTTTGTGCAGCAGTTGGCTTGGCGCGATTTTTTTCAGCGGGTATGGCAGGGTTTGGGCGATGGGATCAATGAGGATATTCGCCGGGAGCAGGAGGGTGTGATACACCGGTTGTTACCCGCCGCGATCGCGGCGGGAAACACAGGCATTGAAGGGATCGACACCGGAATATCGCGATTGAAGGATACCGGATACATGCACAACCACCTGAGAATGTACACGGCTTTTTTAACAGCCAATTTGGCCGGCGCGCACTGGCGTTTGCCTGCGCAGTGGATGTATGCCCATTTGCTCGATGGCGATTGGGGTTCCAACGCACTTTCTTGGCAGTGGGTATCGGGCACATTTTCTAACAAAAAATACATCGCCAACCAAGAGAATATCAATCGGTACACCCAGACAAATCAGCGTGGGACCTTTCTGGATGTGGACTATGAATCTTTGGCCATCGCCCCGGTGCCGGACGTATTGAAGAAACCATTCACGGTGGAGGAAGTGTTGCCGTTTGTAGATTGTGATGCGGATGCGTTGCGATTGGCGGTGGCGAAGTTTGGTTTGCCTATGTGGGCGTTGGATAACCCAATTATGGGTGATCGCTTGGTCATTCACAACTATTACCAGCTCGATCCCCAGTTTCAGTCGGCGCTGCCAGGAACCCGGTTGCTGTTGCTGGAACCCAGCGTATTTGCGCAATATCCCATTGCATCGCATTGTGTTGCTTTTATGCTATCGCTGGCCAAAGAAATCCCCAATGTGCAAGTGTTTGTGGGTGAATTTGATGAATTGGTTGGGGCGTTGGAACCGTTTGGCTATGTAGAAATTGTATATCAGGAGCATCCGTTGAACAGGCACTATCGGGGAACTGAGATTCCGAGAGACTGGTTGGCGCCTGAGGTGGAAGGCAGTTTTTCATCGTTTTTCTCCTATTGGAAGAAGGTGGAGAAATCGCTCCGGAAAGAGTATAAAGAAGTTCGTGGTTATTGAGCAATGATGATGGAGAAGCCCACCCTGCAGATTGTTTGGATCAAACGCGATTTGCGTACCCGCGACCATGCTCCGCTGGCTGAGGCCGAGGCGTTGGGTTTGCCGTACAGGGTGATATTCATTTTTGAGCCCAGTATGGTGGCGCATCCGGATTGTTCGAACCGACATCTTCGTTTTCAGTGGCAATCAATCAAAGACATGGAGCAACGATTGAACAGGCCCGTGGATGTGTTTTGGGGTGAGGCGGAGGCGGTGTTTGCTGCGCTGTTGGATGTTTATGCGGTTTCCAAGGTGTTTTCATACCAAGAATCGGGCATAGAAAAGTCGTTTTTGCGCGATAAAGCCATCGCCAAGTTGTTTGCTGAGCGCGGTGTAGCGTGGCAGGAATTTCAGCGAAATGGGGTGCTGCGGGGCATCAAAGACCGGGTAGACTGGGATAAGCGATGGTTTGTAACGATGGCAGAGCCACTGATAGAGAATCATTACCGGTTGTCGCGGTTTCCCCAAGAGGAGGGGCCGCTATTGGGCTCAGTGACGGATGATTTTGCCATTCCCGCAGATTGGTTGCGCAGGTTGGAGGCGCCATCGGTTGGGATGCAGTTGGGCGGCGAATCATTGGCTTGGCGATACTTACAGGGGTTTTTGTCGGACCGACACAAATCCTACCATTACCACATTTCCAAGCCGATGCAGAGCAGGGGTTCTTGTTCTCGATTATCGGTGTACATCGCTTGGGGGAATTTATCGATCAAGCAAATTTATCAGGCGTCGAAATCGTTGTCGAAGGAGCAAAAGAATGGTCGGGCGATTACGGCTTTTTTATCGCGGATCAAGTGGCACGATCATTTTGTGCAGAAGTTTGAGCAGGAGTGTACGTATGAGTATCGGGCGGTGAACAGGGCTTTTGAGGATTTGGGTGCGGCGAACGAAGCGGGGTTGTTGTTGGCGTGGAAGGAAGGCAGAACGGGGTATCCGTTGGTGGATGCGAACATGCGTGCATTGGCGGCTACGGGGTGGATCAATTTTCGGATGCGGGCGATGTTGGTGAGTTTTTTAACGCATCATTTGGATATTGATTGGCGGTTGGGTGTGTATCATTTGGCGCAATATTTTTTGGATTACGAACCGGGGATTCATTACACGCAATTTCAGATGCAGGCGGGGACCACGGGAGCGAATACGGTGAGGGTGTACAATCCTGTGAAGAACGGATTGGAGCATGATGAAGAGGGTGAATTTGTACGCAAGTGGGTACCTGAGATTGCGGGTTTGCCAAATCATTTGATTCATCAGCCATGGATGATGACCGAGATGGAGCGGGTGTTGTATGGGGTTGAGTTGGGCCGTGATTATCCCATGCCGGTGGTGGCATTGCAAGGTCGGAAAATAGCCATGGTGGCACGGATTTATGAGATGCGGAAATCGGAGTTTGCCAAGCAGGAAAAGAGTCGGGTGTTGAAGAAGCACAGCAGGCCGGTGAAGCCTAAATCGCCAAAATCTCCTGGGAAGCCCAAATCGTCCAGTAGCAAGAAAAAGGGAGGGGGCGACGGCGAATGAAGGGGGTGAAGAAGCAGCATTTGCCGAGCAAGGTGTGTGCGACCTGCGGGCGACCATTTGTATGGCGAAAAAAGTGGGAGCGGGATTGGGAGTCGGTAAAATATTGCAGTGATCGCTGCAAGAAGGGGGGCTGATGTTTGGAATTATGGATAGAATCCATAGTTTTGTCCAAAAGGAAAAAATATGAAAACATTGTTACTAGCATCTGCATTGGCGTTTACCAGTTTTTTTGGCGCGAATGCGGTGAAGACCAACACAGCGGAGGGCGATGCCATTATTGGCAAGTGGTTGAATCAGGAGGGAACTTCGCACATCAAGATTTTCAAGGCCACGAACGGCAGTTTTGCGGGCAAATTTTACGGCAGTATTGTTTGGTTGAAGGAGCCATTGAAAAATGGTAAGCCCAAGGTGGATGATTTGAATCCCAATCCAGCGAAGCGCAATGTGCCTTTGTTAAATTTACAGATTTTGAAGGATTTCGTGTATGATGCGGAGGATAAAGAGTGGGAGGATGGTACCATTTACGATCCCAAGAACGGTAAGACGTATAGTTGCTACATGACATTGGATGGAACCAAGTTGAATGTACGCGGGTATGTGGGTGTTTCGATGATTGGTAGAACCAGCGTGTGGACGCGGGTGCAGTAAATGTTGGGCGATAGTCCAAAGTTGGCAGGGGGTTGTATTTTTGTGTGATGATACAGGAAGAATCTGGTGAAATACGCGTGGTAGAGACCGAGGATGGGAGCAGAACCTTGTATTTGCCGGGGATGGATGAAACGTATCATTCTACGCACGGGGCGATGACGGAGTCGCGCCATGTTTACATTACCAACGGATTGGATTTTTGGCGTGCGGAGAACCCGGATGCCACGGTGGTTCGGGTATTTGAGATGGGACTGGGCACGGGAACCAATGCGATGTTGGTGATGGATTGGTGTGAGCAGACGGGTTGTGGGGTGGAGTATTATACGGTTGAGAAGTTTCCATTGTCGCAGACATTGATGCAGGGGTATTGGGGCGATACGGGATACGCCGAGCGGAGCGAGGCGCTACATGCTTCCGCGTGGGAGCAGTGGATAGAGATTCCATTGTTACAGGGTGAATTTAAGGTCTTTAAACACCACTGTGATATCCAAACAGCTGAGATTCCTGCGGCGTTGGATGTGGTTTTTTGGGATGCTTTTGGACCGAAAAAACAGGACGGTGTTTGGGGTGCAGCGCTATTTGAACCCATTTTTAGTGCGCTTTCGGTGGGTGGTATTTTTGTTACTTATTCTGCTGCGGGCGATGTGAAGCGATCGTTGCAATCTGTGGGTTTTGGGGTGAAAAAGCTCGACGGTCCGCCGTACAAACGCCACATGCTTAGGGCTCAAAAGGCATAAAATTCGTTGTTTTCAGGCAAGGAGTGGTTGCGAACCATTTTGTGTGCATCTTTGTTTTGTTTCTTTATGACATTGCGATTTACCCCCATTTCTGACATTGAGCAGGTTTATCATCTGCAGCGTTCGTTGAGTAATCAGCGTGAATTTGCCACTCCCGCGGAGCGCATCGCCCAGCTGAAACGAATGAAGCAAAGCATCGCCAAGTACGAAGCAGAACTTTTGGTGGCCTTGAAGCAGGATTTGGGTAAATCTGAATATGAGGGATTTTTGACCGAGGTGGGTGTGACGTACCAAGAGATTGATTTTCATATCAAGCATGTGAAGCATTGGAGCGCGCACCGTCGTATTACAACCCCTTGGTTTTTGCTGCCATCGAGCAGTAAGGTGATTCCGGAGCCGTTTGGACAGGTGTTGATCATGGCGCCATGGAATTATCCATTTCAGTTGTTGATGAATCCGCTGATTGGGGCGATATCGGCAGGGAACAGAGCCATTTTGAGGCCTTCACCCGAGGTGCCACATGTGGCAGAGGTGATTGAGAAGGTGATTTTGGACGCATTTTCAAAGGAAGAGGTGTATGTGGTGCAAGGCAGTATTGACGAGAATCAATGGCTCTTGCAGCAGCAGTGGGATTATATCTTTTTTACGGGCGGACCGTTTTTGGGCAAGATCGTGGCCAAGGCCGCGGCGGAGAAACTGATACCTGTGACATTGGAGTTGGGTGGCAAGAGTCCTGCTATTATTGAAAAGGGCTGCGACATGAAAACGGCGGCCAAACGGGTGATCTGGGGGAAGTCGGTGAATGCCGGACAAACATGTATCGCACCGGATTATGTATGGGTACACAGCAGCGAGAAGCAGTTGTTTATTGACGCGGCGCAGGAGGCCTTGGTGCAGATGTACGGAGGTGATATGCTGGCGAGTCCGGATTACGGCAGAATGGTTAACGAGCGTTCGTTTGATCGTGTGAGTGCCTATTTACAGGGGGCTGACGTGGTATTGGGTGGTAAAAGTAATCGCCAGGAGAAGTTCATCGAAACCACGGTGGTGTCGGTGGATGGTTGGATTTCACCGGTGATGTGTGAGGAGATTTTCGGTCCGATCTTGCCGCTGCGAACCTACGAAAACTTGGATGAAGTGATAGCTGATGTGAATGCGCATGAAAAGCCGTTGGCATTGTATTTTTTTGGGAGCGAAGCGGGGTCAAAACAGGTGTTGGCAAGAACGAGTTCTGGGGGTGTGAGTATCAACGATACGTTGGTACATGTGGCCAATCATCATTTGCCTTTTGGCGGTGTGGGTGGTAGTGGGTATGGCAGTTACAGAGGACGTCAAACCTTTGAGGTGTTTAGTCATAAGAAGTCGGTAATGCGATCGCCTTTGTGGTTAGATGTACCGATCAAATATCCTCCCTATAAAGGGTTGGGTTTACTGCGTTGGTTGTTGGGATAATTGATGGGAATGTTAACCATAAGTTAACGCTTGGTAAGGTTGTCATAATCTTGGGTTAACATAGCGTAGGCAATTTTGCGGTATGCAAAATTCTATGCGCAAAGTCGTTGCTATTGCACTGTTTTTATTGAGTTTGAATGCGGCGTTGGCCCAATCTGATAAAGGGTTGTTGGTTGGTCGTGTGATGTCGGAGACTGGCCGTCCGTTGGTAGGTGCCAAGTTATTCGTTACGGGTACGCAAGATTCTGGATTGACCGATGTTGAAGGTAAATTTTCATTTTCTGTGGCAGTGGGTGCGAGGAAAGTATTTGTGGAGGCAGAGGGACATGATGTGTTGGAAGACAGTATTTTCATTGAAGCGGGCAAAGAGTTCTTTTTATATCCAGTATTGTCGAAGGCCACGCGTATGGAGGGTGCGGAGATTGTGAAGCGGAAGAAAGCCAAGGAAAACACGGTGGCTGCTGCAATCCAAACCAAGCAGTTGTCGCAAGGTATGGTTGAGGCCATTAGTGCGGAGGATTTTGCGAAGACAACCATTAGAACTACATCGGATGCCATTAAGCGCATTCCTGGGGCGACCATTTCTGAGGGTAAGTTTGC
>JAHEMG010000186.1 GCA_024643755.1 Flavobacteriales bacterium
TGACTTTTTTCAGGTTGTGGCCAGTGCATCCCTTGAGGACCAATTTTTCCTTGGTGGCTTTTCTGCGTTGTTGGGGCACAGGGATACTGTCTTCGCCCCGCAAGTATTTGCCGGTAATGGCGTCTGATGCGATGAAATCTTTGACTTCGCCGCTGGCCACAATTTGTCCGCCATGCACACCAGCATTCGGTCCGATTTCCACCAACCAATCACTGGCCAACATCATGTCTTTGTCGTGCTCAACCACCAAAACCGTGTTGCCCATATCACGCAAATCGCGCAGACTCTGAATCAATCGCTCATTATCACGCTGATGCAAACCAATGCTGGGCTCATCCAAAATGTACAATACATTCATCAATTTGCTCCCGATTTGGGTTGCCAATCGAATGCGTTGCGCTTCACCGCCGGAAAGGGTTCTGGCCGGACTGTTGAGCGTTAAATAGCCCAGTCCCACACCCACCAAGAAGTCGAGACGCGCCCGAATTTCCTTGATCAATTCCGTGGCGATGGTGGCTTGTCTTTCCGACAATTTATCGCCCACTTGATCGAACCAAGCTTTCAGCACATCGATGTTCATGTTGCCGAGTTCGGAAATGTTCTTGTCGGCAATGATGAAATGCAGAGATTCCTTTTTCAATCGCGCACCATTGCACACTTCACAAGTCTTTTGGTGCATGAACTCTTCGGCCCACTGACGCAGTTTGTCGTCTTCAGACTCAAAGTAGTTCTCGGTGATATAATGCACTACGCCTTTGTAGGTGCTTTCGTAGGTCTTTTTCTGTCCTTGGTGATTCACGTGGGTCACCATGATGCTTTCGTCGTACCCATTGAGGATACAATCCAATTGGGCATCGCTCAGTTTTGAAATGGGATCGGCCAGGCTGAAATCCAGCACTTTGCTCAGGGCTCTCAATTGGCTGAACGTCCAGTTTTCCCGCAATTCTCCGATGGGCACGATACCGCCTCGGTTGATGGATTTGGTGCGATCGGGGATGATGAATTCCACGTTTACTTCAGCGGTTTCACCCATGCCTTCGCAATTGGGACAGGCACCGTAGGGGGAGTTGAACGAGAAGGAGTTGGGTTGGGGTTCATCGTAACTGAGTCCGGAAATAGGGTCCATCAGAAACTTTGAAAACGGCACAACCACATCGTCTTGGTCTTGCACCATCATGTTGCCACCGCCCATTTTCATCGCGATCTTCACGCTTTCGCTTAACCTACCGGTGGAAACCCCTTGCACTTGCAAGCGATCGATCACCACTTCGATGTCGTGAATTTTATATCGATCCACCTGCATGCTGCCTGTGATATCGGTAATATGTCCGTCGATGCGAACCTTGTTATACCCTTTTTTCTTGATTTGTTCGAAGAGTTCGCGGTAGTGGCCTTTACGTCCTTTCACCACGGGGGCGAGGATGGCGACTTTCTGACCTTCGAATTTGTTCACCATGGCATCGATGATCTGTTGCTCGGTGAGTTTGACCATTTTTTCGCCGCTGAGGTAACTCACGGCATCGCCGGCGCGGGCATATAGCAATCGCAGGAAATCGTATACTTCGGTCACGGTTCCTACGGTGCTTCGGGGATTTTTGCTTACGGTTTTCTGTTCGATGCTGATGACCGGACTCAATCCTTTGACTTTGTCAACATCAGGACGTTTCATGTCGCCGATGAATTGACGGGCATAGGCTGAAAAACTCTCGAGGTAGCGACGCTGTCCTTCCGCAAACAGGGTATCAAACGCCAGCGAACTTTTTCCGGATCCCGAAAGGCCGGTAAAAACCACCAATTTGTTGCGGGGGATCACCAAATCCACGGACTTTAGGTTGTGTTCACGCGCACCCAAAATTTCGATGCGGGGTTCGTTGGCATCGGGCAGATGAATGTGCGTAGAAGGTCCGTTTTTCATGGAATTTGCAAAGGTACTAAACAATCCATCGGAAAGAAAGTTGATTCGGAGTTTTCGGCAGAATTACCAACTACCGCCGGCACCGCCACCGTTGAATCCGCCGCCACCGCCAAAGCCACCCCAATCGCTGGAGCCACCGCCACCAAATCCACCGGAGGAACCACCGCCGAAGCCACGACCGAAGCCGCTGCCCATCGCTCCCCAGAAGAAAGGGTTTGAGCCTAATCCAGCATGATAATGTCCGTTGCGTGAATAGCCACCGCCTCCGCCACCACGACCGCTGCGGGCCATCAGGAAGAGGATGAAAAGCGCCGCGAAAATGGTCCACACGCCGCCGCGTTTTTTGCCTTTTTTGGTAGCCCTGCCTTTGAATTTGCCTTTGATGGCTGCTTCGTAGGCATCGGTTGTGAGAAGAATGCCCTCGGCATAGGCTTGCTTTCTGAATGCTGGGACGAGGTATTCGTTGTGTATTTGTCCGATACGGCTTGCGCCCAATCTATCTTGCAGTTGATCGGCCGTTACCGTATGGAATTTGCGATCATCCAGGGCGATATACAACAGCATGCCGTTGTTTTTGCCACTGACACCCACTTCCCAGCCGCGGGCAAGAAACATCGCCCGGTCAATAGCGGCATAACCATTGGCAGATTTTTCAATGACAACGGCAATTTGTACCGACGTTGAATCTTCGAATTGAAACAATCGATCGTCGATGGCTTTGCGTTCAGCTGCCGACAGCACACCCGCGAAATCATTGACATGTCCGCTATATTTGGGAAGGGTTTGTTCTGCTTGCAGCGTAAGGCTCACCGCAGAAAGGATGAACAGCAACCAACCGGAAAGCGAAGGGGATAGTTTACGCATCGGTAGAGATTTCGTTGCTGAGTTCATTGGGGTTGGTCAATCGCGGTTGAAAATATTGCGATAAAAGGGCGCCAGCTTGGTGGATGCCGAACAAAACGCCCTCTTTGAATTGTTGTTGTTTAAAGTGCGACTGCATGCGGTCTCGAATATCGTCCCACGCATTTGGGAGCACTTTTGAGTTGATGCCTACATCGCCCAGAATGGCAAATTGTTTGTTTGCAGGGACCAAAAACAGGAGGATTCCGTTTCTCTCTTCGGTTTTGTGCATGCCAAGACGGTCGAACGTGGCTTTGGCCTCGATCATCACATCGGTGTACTTTGTTTTGTGGCTGATGTGCACGCGAATTTCGGCCGATGTGGTTTCTTCCGCTGCGGCGATGGCAGTCACAATTTCTTGTTCTTCTGCTTTGGAGAATAAGGGTTTGGGCTTGTGGAAACCCAATAGAATGGCGATGCGGGTTAAAACCAAGGAGAAAGGCGCCAACATGTTATTCGCTCAACGCACCCTTCACGTCAACGCGCTTTTCAGCACCTTTGTCGGCCGCAAAACCTGATTTTTTCTCAAATCCAAAAATGCCGGCAAATAGATTGCTTGGGAATTTGCGCACACTCAAATTGTATTTCTGAACGGCAGTATTGTAATCAGTTCTTGCTGTGCGAATTATGTTTTCTGATTCTGAAATTTCGTATTGCAAGTTTTCAAACCCTTTGGTGGATTTCAAATCAGGATAGCGCTCCATCACAACCATCAATCGACTCAAAGCAGATTGTTGCGTCATGGCGATTTTGTCGATGCTCTCAGGAGTAAGTTGTTCATTGCCCACTTTGATCTGCCCAACGCTGGCGCGTGCATTGGTAATTTCGGTAAGTGTGTTTTTTTCAAATTTGGCGGCAGCGCTTACGGCCTCGGCAATTTGCACGATTTTATCAGCGCGGGTTTGGTAGGCTACCTCTACGTTGTTCCAACAAGTAGTGAGTTTTTCATCGTTGTCTACCAACGTGTTGTAACTGCCTTTGATCCACAAAAAAGCGATCAATAAAACGCCCACAATAATGAGGGTATGGATGGTTTTGCTGTTCATGATATAAATTCTAACCCAAAGGTATTGGCAAAATGCTTGCCCAACTTCTCTTTTACTTCGAACATGTCAATTTTTCCGCCCAATTCCATTTCCATACTGGTTACGCCTTTGTCTACAATCCCGCAGGGCACGATATGATTGAACATGGAGAGGTCGGTGTTGACATTCAGGGCTAGGCCGTGCATACTGACAAAACGACTGCATTTGATGCCTATCGCCGCGATTTTACGTTCGTTTGCGCCGTTGATGTCGATCCAAACACCAATTCGATCGGGAATAGTGCCTGCGGTAATGCCGTAGTCGGCCAGGGTTTGTATGATGCAATGTTCGATGCTTTGCACAAACGTTTTAATGCCCATGCCCAAGGCCTCGAGGTCAAAAATGGGGTAGACCACCAATTGTCCGGGACCATGATAAGTGATATCACCCCCGCGTTCGATGTCGTACACATTCGCTTGCATTTCTTTCAACGTTTCATCGGACGCCAACAAATTTTCGCGATCGGCGCTTTTCCCAAACGTATACACATGTGGGTGCTCAATCATGATTAAATGAAGGGGGGTTGTTACTTGCTTGGCCGTTTTCTGGGCGATCATGGTATTGAACAATCCTTTTTGAAAGTCCCAGGTTTGGTTATACGGTTCGTTTTGCAATAAATGCAACTGACAAGGTAACATGTTGCAAATTTAGCCAATTTCGTTGGGTCGGCTTGCGTTCTATTTCGGTGTTCACCAACTTTGTGTGATGAACAGAGAAGTAGGGAAGACCATTGCACAGCATGTGGGCAATTTGGGCGAGAAGATGGCAGCAGAGTGGCTATGGTTGAAGGGGTTTGATATCGTAGAGCAAAATTGCAGGGTGGGGAGGTATGAAATTGATTTGGTTTGCAAAGACCGATCGGAATGGGTGATGGTGGAGGTGAAAACGCGCAGAGATGGTCATTGTCCACTGCCAGAAAGTGCGGTGGATCACAAAAAGCGAATCAGTTTGCAGAAGGCGGCACAAGGATATATGAAACAAAAAGGTGTTAAAACAATCCCCCGATTGGATGTTGTGGCGGTGTCGTTGTTGCCCCACGGCGCACAGATGATGTATTTTCAAGGGAAATAATCCACAAGAAAAGCAACCCTTTTCAAAAAATAGATGTCATTGATTTTATCGGTGAGTGCCACAAACCCCGAAACTTTCAATTTAATTTGCGGAACGATAATGAGACTGAATAAGATTTGTTTGGCCCTGGGGCTCGGTTTTTTTGGGATATTTCA
>JAHEMG010000189.1:0-2599 GCA_024643755.1 Flavobacteriales bacterium
ATATTTTTAAATACATACAATGGATCTGCCAAGCCGCTGGTCACGGAATAATCCCCATTGGAGGCGACCAATAAATCTTGATCTCCATCGGCATCAATGTCTACAAATACAGGAGCACTACGAGCGCCTAGATCCAAAGTTTTTTCGGAAAAAAAGTTTGTCTTTGACAATTCGAATTTGGGTTTATTGAACTGTCCATTGTTCTTATAATACCAAATTTGCTGCGTTTCTTTTACGTCTGAAAAATTATTTGGAGCAACTACAAGATCTTGAACTCCATCACCAGATATATCCAAATAATAACCTGCTGGAAAGGTCATTTGGTTGGCTGCAGTAGTATTTTGAGGGAAGAGCGTATCCACACCAATCATGGTGTCATAATAGGTTTTTGACTCAGCTTTACCATTTTTAAGGAATGTAAAACGGGGGAAGCCAATGTTGGAAATCACGAGTTCTTTGTCACCATCGGCATCTGAATCGTACATAAAACAAGATGCGCCACCAGTATGTCTGGGCTTCAGTTTGTCTTGGTAAGGACATTCTCCCAATGCAATAGAATTGTCGAATCCTTCATTAAAATAACCAAAACAGACATCCATGATTTGAAACTCAAAAGTGTCGCGATTCCATCCTTTTTCAATGCGAACATCTTTGAATAACCGATAAGTGTAATTCCCTTGATCGTAAGATAATATATCTAGATCTCCATCGCCATCAATGTCAGAAATTTCAGGCATATCAAACTTAGAGAAACTCAAAGGATTGTATAAAATAGGCTGTGTGGAATCAAATTGATTGCGATAATACCAAGGACCTAAATCTTGAAATTTCAACTTGTTGGTCCCAGGGATGGTTTTATTTATATAAATCAATAAGTTACTGCTTTCAGACAACGTGAAAATATCCATTTCACCATCAGAATTCAAATCAGCCGTTTTGTAGTAATACAATCCTTTGGGCAACATTGCCGTGTATTCTGGCGCGTATTGAAACACATCATTCGCTTTTCTTACAAACGGCAGAATTTTAGAATCGTATCGGTCGAATACGATCACATCCATCGATTTATCGCCATTGAGATCAAATGGTTGAAATTGTGGCGAGTTAAATCCTCCCCAAAACGGACTTTCAATTTCAAAATTGCCATCAAACACCCTGAATCCCGTTGTGTTTAATCGATAATTAAACTGCGCCTTCAACAAGGTTACCGTAAAGAATATCAGGACTAACAGGGCATATTTCTTTAGCATATGGGTAAAGATACAATGGTAATTAGACATTTTCATAGTTGGGGATTTCTTGTCTTATGGAATTCACAAATTTCCGTTAGGTTTGAAACATGATGAATTCCGCTGTGATAGATGCAATCTATGGACATTTTGTTGCCTCTCAATACCAAATCTGCACAGATTCCAGGGCATTGAAAATTGGAGATGTATTCTTCTGTATTCGTGGGGAGAAGTTCGATGGTAATTCATTTGCGGAAACAGCTTTAATCCAAGGTGCAAGGGTGGTTGTTGTGGATTGGGAAGAATATCAAACAGACCCAAGGTTTATCTGGGTTGAAGACACCACTGTAGCCATTCAACAACTGGCAAAATTGCATGCGAAATCCATGCCTTGTAAAAAAATCATGGTCGGCGGAAGCAATGGCAAAACAACAACCAAAGAAGTTACGCGTACAATTTTAGAAGGCTTGGGAAATACTTTGGCAACGCCAGGGAATTGGAATAATCACATCGGTGTGCCGTTGACCTTATTGAGTTTGCGCCCAGAACATGAGTTCGCCGTGATTGAAATGGGCACCAATCACCCTGGTGAAATGTCGGTGTTGTGCGATCTAATTTCCACAGACATCGGCATCATCACTAACATTGGAAAAGAGCACTTAGAGGGATTTGGCAGTATTGAAGCCATCGCAAAGGAAGAAAGTGAAGTGTTTGCCAGTGTAATTAAACACAACGGTAAAGGCATTGTAAATTTGGATGATCCATGGCTTGATTCCATGTCGAAACGGTTAAAAAATGTTACCACCATTTCCTTGGTCAATACTCAAGCACAATGCTACGCAGAGATCAAAGCTGAAATGCCTGAGCTGCAGTATGATTTTTATTTTGATGGTTCAAACATCGGGACGTTCACTTCTCCCTTGAGCGGTAGATACAATGCTTACAATTTGCTTTTTGGCGTAGCAACCGCGCATTTGTTGGGCATGAGTGCAAAAGACGCCATGTTACGTGCTTGTACCTATAAGCCAACCAACAATCGGAGCGAATGGCGTACCATTGGCAATGCGCAGTTGTTCTTGGACGCCTATAATGCCAACCCCAGTTCGATGTCAGTAGCCATCCAAAGTTTTGCAACCATTAGTGGAAGCAAGCTGTTTTTTCTGGGCGATATGCTAGAATTGGGCGAACATGCAGCGTACGAACACCAACAAATTTTGGCATTGTGCAAGGAACTCAACCTGCAAGATTCTACCTATTTGGTGGGTGCTGAATTTTATCAATCTTGCCCACAACACCCCTATCGCTTTGAAACGATGGAAGCTTTATTAGCCTGGCTCGATACCCATCCTGTGAGTGCTGAATTCGTCTTT
>JAHEMG010000189.1:2699-5122 GCA_024643755.1 Flavobacteriales bacterium
TATAAAGCCCAATGGTTGGTACCAAACATTCCAATTTAATCCGGCTTGTTGTTCCACCATTTCACGCAAACTCAATGTGCCGCTCATCATCACTACAGCAATCAGTGCCAATCCCATACTAAGTTCATAGCTGATCATTTGAGCACTTGCGCGGATTGCACCGTACAATGAATATTTGTTGTTTGAAGCCCAACCGCCAATCATGATACCATAAACACCGATGCTCACAATACCCATGATGTACAAAATACCGATGTTTACATCAGCAACTTGCAATTGTACTGTTCTTCCAAAGATGGGCAATGAAGTGCCCCATGGTATAACAGCACTGGTGATAGTGGCTACGATCATGGCGATACCAGGACCCAAAATGAACAACCATTTTTCCGCGTTTTTGGGAATAATCTCTTCTTTGAACAGCAATTTACCACCATCGGCAAATGGTTGTAAGAGTCCAAAAGGACCTACCCTGTTCGGACCCAAACGGTCTTGGAAGAAAGCCGCAATTTTTCGTTCTCCAAATGTGAAATACAAAGCCATCACCAAAGTAATCGCTAGGATCACCACGATGAGGATCAATTTTTCTAAAAATAATGCACTATCCATGATCGCTTATGCTTTGTTTAACAATGGGGTGTGTTGTGGCGCATCTACCTCATAATGGTTGGCAGAAATAACCGATGAACGATCGATATGTCGAGGTCCTTCGATTTTCCAATCGGAAGGATTCTTCTTATCAAATCTACATTCGTTACAAATAAACTCTTTCACTTCACCATATTGATCCTTTCGCGCTGTAACACGGGCGATTTCATCACCGATCATCCAAACCACTGCCTTTCCTGAACAGCATTTGCAATCACGGTGGGCATCCATGGGTTTGGTGTACCAAACGCGCGAACGGAATCTAAAGGTTTTATCGGTTAGTGCGCCAACGGGACAAACATCGATTACGTTTCCAATGAATTCGTTTTTCAGGTTCTTTTCAATGAAAGTACCGATCTCTGCGGCATCGCCACGCTTCAAAACACCATGTTCACGCTGTTCAGTGAGTTGATTGGCGGTATAAACACAACGATAACACAGAATACAACGGGTCATGTGCAACTTGATGTAGTCGCCAATGTCAACTTTGTCGAAGGTCCTACGTTCAAATTCGTAACGTGTACTGCTTTTTCCATGTTCATAGGCCAAATCTTGGAGGTGACACTCCCCTGCTTGGTCACAAACCGGACAATCTAGTGGGTGGTTAATAAGGAGCATTTCAACAACACCAGCACGGGCATCAATTACCTTTTCGCTGGTTTTGTTCTTTACTTCCATACCATCCATGATAGGCGTAGAGCAACTAGCCACCAATTTGGGCATGGGGCGAGGATCTTTTTCGGACCCTTTGCTTACTTCAACCAAACAGGTACGACATTTACCTCCGCTGCCTTTCAAACTGCTATAGTAACACATGGCTGGGGGAACCACATCGCCACCAATCATGCGGGCTGCATTGAGGATGGTAGTTCCAGGATCCACCTGAACAGACTGTCCATCAATGGTTACCGTGAATTTTGGATTTGTTTCTGACATACTTATGCGTTAACTGTCTCAAATGTTTTTTCGGTTACCAAGCCATAATTCTTGGTCATACAAAGCTTCGGCTCTTTCACATGCCACTCAAATTCTTCGCGGAAATGTCGGATAGCCGCAGCCACTGGCCATGCCGCAGCATCTCCAAGCGGACAGATGGTATTGCCTTCAATTTTGCGTTGAATATCCCATAGCAGGTCGATGTCTTCCATTTTACCATGCCCATATTCAAGGCGATGCAAAACTTTTTCCATCCAACCGGTTCCTTCTCTGCAAGGACTACACTGTCCGCAACTCTCATGGTGATAGAAGCGGCTGAAGTTCCAAGTATTTCTCACAATGCATTGATCCTCGTCATACACGATAAAACCACCTGAACCCAACATACTGCCCGTTGCAAAGCCACCATCTGAAAGACTCTCATAAGTCATTAAGCGATCTTCACCCGCAGCAGTCTTGCATACCAAGTAATGAGGCAGGATGGGCACGGAAGAACCTCCTGGTACACAGGCCTTCAATTTCTTGCCATTTTTAATTCCTCCAAGGTACTTATCGCTGTAAAGGAATTCCTCAACCGATAGTCCCAAAGTTATTTCATATACACCCGGATTATTGATATTTCCAGATGCGCTGATCAATTTGGTTCCAGTACTACGTCCGATACCAATTTGAGCATATGCATCGCCACCTTCATTCACGATGGGGACAACGGCAGCAATGGTTTCTACATTATTTACTACGGTGGGTCTATCCCACAAGCCCTTCACAGCAGGAAATGGCGGCTTGATTCTAGGATTACCACGTTTACCCTCCAAACTCTCAATCAATGCGGTTTCTTCACC
>JAHEMG010000192.1 GCA_024643755.1 Flavobacteriales bacterium
TGGCCAACAGCGTGGCAATTGCATCTGCGAATTGTTGGGGCTGATCGGCGATAAACATCTCAGTGCCTGATGTAACTGAAAGTCCTTGCGCACCCACCGACGTAGACACAACGGGCACACCAAGCGCCATGGCTTCAAGGGTTTTGATGCGAATTCCGCTACCGGCTTGGATGGGGACAACCATGATGCCATGTTGGTGCATAAAATCTTCTGCATCCGACACTTCACCGTGGTTAACCACGCCAGTTTGAAAAAAGCGGGGATCTGATTTTGAGAGGCCTTTTCCGGCAAGATGGAATTGGGCTTGGGGGTATTTGACCAGCAGCAGCGGCCATACTTTTTGCAAAAACCACAGAACGCCTTGTTCATTGGCTTGCCATTCCATGGAACCAATATGAAAGAGCGACAGTGGCTGATGGATAAAGGCAAAGGGTCTTTCTATTGCGATGCCGGGTTGATAGGTCTGAATGGCGGGGATCTGTTTATTGGATGATTTTGCTATCGTACGATCCAAGTACATTTTGATGGCGATTTCATCGGTGGTTACGATGGGCACGATGGCCTGAAAGGCCGACCAAGTGCGTTGTTCGAATTTCTTGAGTCGGTTCGCCTGCAACCCCAGGTACCATTTCTTCACGGGGTTAGGGCTGGCGGCAGCCAGTCGCGCCCAAATTTGGTATTCCAAATTGTGGGCGCGGTACGCCGCAGGCGTACGGTGCTTGCGGGCGGAAACCGCCCGCAAGTACACTGGCACTGAGTACAATCCTTCCACCAAAACTGCATCAAATGCTTCATGGTCCATCAACCTACCCAATGCCACTGAAGCAACATTGTCTTCATAACGCTCCATGTGGTAGCTTTTCCCCGTGAATAAATTCAGCAAGGCCTTCACAGCTTTTACACCCGCATCCAACGGCTGCAAATACACCTTACAAAATCCAAAATACTTTTCTATGGTTACGTTTTCCGCAAAGTGTTTTTTTGTATTGAACGTAAAAAAATGAACCTCGGCCCCGTTTTCCGCCAACGACCGCAACATACCATAAGTGGCTATCGCCCCGCCATCATGCAGCGGCCAAGGCACCCGGTTTCCGACTACCAACAATTTCATGATGGATCGGTTTTGGCTTTTACGGTTCTACTTCTCAACTTCGCCATCCAACCCTTTACCGTGTTCAAAGCTGGATTGTTACCCTGAAAACTTTTATCAATACTGGCCCGGTAAGTGATGACAATTCCAATGGGCAACAACAACATCGAACTCATCCAACTGCCAATCCATACGGGCACAATGCCTTCCTTACCCATTTTCTCTCCCGTGAGATTTACCGCATAAAACAATACAAACAACACCACCGAAATCACCAATGGCATCCCTATTCCACCCTTGCGAATGATGGCACCCAAAGGCGCTGAAATCAAAAACAACAATATCACCAAGATAGAAAAGGCGAATTTCTTGTGCAGTTCACTGCGATACAAATCCACATCGGTCTCCTCGAACTCCAAACTGGTAAACAACCCTTCCTCGGTGCCTTTCACCGAACGCGCATGATTCACCGCCGCAGCTACAATGGTTGCCCGTTGTTGCTCCGGAAAATTCTTGATCAACTGCAGCTCCTTCAATGGCTCAAACGCCACCGAATTTCTCCGAAAACGCTGTAACATTGTATCTTGTGTCATCACACCAGGGGCATGGATGTATTTGCCCAAATACTTTGAATTATCAGCACGCAACATCGCGCATTTCATCTCAAAAGTATCTATCACCTTTAGCAACTGCGACACATTTTGCAATCGGTAATCGCTGGCAATCAAATCGCGGTCTGAGAACGTAAAATCCAGGCTCGACAAATCAATTTGGATGCGCTGCTCCTCAAAGTACATCTGATTGAAAGGATGCGTTTTGCGGTACTCCGGCGCGTTGGTCATCTCCTCGTAGCGAACTCCATTGTGCAAGGTGAAATTCAAAACGGTTTGATCCGGACTCAAGATCATGGTACCCCATTCAGATCGCACCACATTCAATCGCTTGCTATCGTCCTTTTTGTACTCATAAATAAGCACATCGCGCACCGTTTGGTTATCGGCCTCTTTCTTGCCCACGCGAATCGCAAACCCCTCAATATTGTGATAAAAAACCCCCTCCGCCAAATTAAAGGTGGGCTTCTTTTGTCGCACATCAATCATCAACCCCGCCTGTTCCAATTTCGCTTTTGGTATCACAAAATTCAAAAACAAAAAGTTCATCACCGCCAAACAGCACATCAAAATAAAGATCGGCCTGAGTGCCCGCAACAGCGAAATCCCGTTGCTTTTCATGGCTACTAACTCAAAACTCTCGCTCAAATTCCCGAAAGTCATCAACCCCGCCACCATGATGGTCAACGGCATGGCCATCGGCACCAAATCGGCCAAGGAATAAAAAATAAGTTTCGCCAGGATATCCGTAGAAATGCCTTTCCCTACCAACTCATCGATGTATTTCCAAAGAAATTGCATCAAAAAGAGAAACATACTGAGAAAAAAAGTGACCGCGAACGGACCTACATAGGACCGCAACAGCAGGATGTCAACCTTCTTCAGCTTCAGGAAATTCCACTTCATTTCTCGTCCCCAAAGATAGTAAAACTAACTTAGGGCAACCGCACGAAGAAAGATGGGTTTACACCCGTATTGTGAAGCGACTTTTTCGATGGGTTATCCATGGGATATCGCAAAACCACCCCATTGCTCACATAGTCTTTGGCATCGGCGAAATAAAACACATTGGCGCCCAAATCGTAGTAATAGCCATAGAGCTGGGTGAGTCCTGGATCGATGAACATCGACATATTGGCTTCGGATTGTGCATCGGCGCGGAAACTGTACAATTTGTTGTTGCGCGACACAAACAGCGTTCCGCCATTGCGAGAAAGTTGTATGCTACCCAAATCGCCCTTCATTGACCAATGGGCCACTTCCATAAAATCGATTTGTCCGAGCGCAAACGCCGTCAGCGAAGCCGTTCCATTCACAGAGCAGCCCACCCACAGTTGCTGAGCGGCATCCACCACCAAATGCAACGCACCAGAATCCACCTTGAATGTTCGCTCAATCACGCGGGTTGTGGGATTCACCAACAGCACCTCTCCTTTGTAGGCCGCCACCGCCACGTATTCACCCCATCGAACCATGGTTTCTGTCCAACCGCCAACCGCAATCTCTTTCACGGTTTTCAGGTTCGACGTATCCAAAACGCTGATTTTGTTGGCGTAAAGGTCAGACACCCACAATTCGCTACCCACCATCAATAGGTTTCTGGGCGATTTCAGGGTGGTGTTCGACTTCGTTTGTTTGAGGGTCACAGGGTCCAGGGCAAGCACTTTTCCGCTGTTATTCACGGAGAGAAAGAGGTTGTTTCCAGCAACCAATCCACTTTGCAGCACATCGCCAATGGGTTTGCTATTGACCGATTCAAAGGCATTGTTCCAAATCCAGGTACTGCCGGTATCGGTTGAAATCACATCCAATTTGGCATTGCCCCACATGAAATTGCCCTCACAGAGCACGGCCACGCGCTCATCGCCAAGCGGAGCAACCAACGGCGGACCAATCACTTGGTCTTCGCAACTTTGCAAAAGTAGCAAAGTGGGAAACAGCAAGCAAATCGCCCAGTTGACAAACGTCTTGCTAGGCGATGTTGGAAGTGCAAAATTGGATACTTTCATGGAAAAATTATTGTTTTACGAAGGTGGTTGACACCAAACCTTGTTGCGTTTGGGCTTTGATCCAATACGTTCCGTTGGCCAAATTGGCAACATTCAAATTCACAGTTTGAGCGCCCAAACCACTCACATTCTTCACGTTCATTGACTGTCCTAGCGAATTCACCACCTCAACAGCACTGATGGGCGATCCGCATTGCATTTTCAACATATCTTTGGCCGGATTTGGAAATATCTGAGCCGTTGTCATGGCCTGGTTTTTGACACCTAGCCAATGTCCGCACACGATCCAATCCACGCAGAAGAATCCTGGGGTATTCATGCCAAACTGACCATTGTCTGAACTTTCCAATTCAAACGAAATACTGTCAACGAACCCTTCAGGGAAATAGGTTGGCGGGTTCACAATTTGCCATGAGTCGAGGATATAGTCTTTGCTATTGTCTGAAAAGCGATAATCTGCCAAAACCACCTTTTTGTTCGCCACCCATTGGGTATCGACGAAGAATTTGATGTTCAGCACAAAACTATCGGCATCGTTTCCAGAGGCACCCCCAAATTTTTTGGCGAAATTGTCGCCATTTTTCATGGAATTGTAGGCATAGGTTGAGTTGGTCACATAAAACGACAACACCCCTTCGTTGGCCACGGATTTTTGAAGCCAGTAGGCCCCGTTCATGCCCACAGCGAAGGTCTTGCCGTAGTGCTGACCTTGATAAAAAGATTCTGCGCCGTACCCTGGTTTCGCGCAATACAGGTGTTTTGAAAAATCAGACGGTCCGGTAGAGCCATCGATTTTTCTGGAAATGGCCCAACCGCCCGACCAATAACCACCCCATGAAGTGTCATATTGCATAGGCATTTTTAGTACATAGCCCGGCACAGCCCCCCAAATATCGAAGGACTTTTCCCCTTTTGACCCATTGATCACTTCGCCAGAATCCAGAGGAACTGTCTCGAATCCTTGTCTGACCTCTTGGGCCTTTGCGCCATGTAAACCGGCCAATGAAAGGGCAATCGCAATGATGTATTTTTTCATAATTTATTGATTTTTATTGTTTTGATGTTGAATCCAAAGGGTCAATTGAATGCTTCTTCCTGGCATCGGTCGGCCGGGCATACTGTAATAGACCGTTTGGGTAAGGTTTTGTGATTGAAGGCCCAGATCGATGCGAAATCCTTTGGGATTCAGCAAGCCCGAATGTCGCCAAGTTGCATTCAACAGCGCATAGGCGGGCAAGCTAGCCAGGTTATCGGTCTGCACGTACCTCAATCCCACAAACTGCGTATTCAGGGCAAACTGATTTTTGGGGCGATGCCAGGACAGGGCGATGTTTCCGTTGTACAGGGGGACAAAAATCTGCTGATATTCGGGGCCGTGGGTGGCTTGTTTCACGAGGGCCT
>JAHEMG010000091.1:0-14453 GCA_024643755.1 Flavobacteriales bacterium
GTTCGGCGCCTTTTTCTAGGTTGTTCGATACGCGATTGAATTCTCTTTTGCTGCCTTTAAAACCTTTGGGCGTATCTGCACGCTCTGCTTTTGGAATACCGTAGGTTTTTGGCGTTTCGGGTACGTAGTCAGCATTGTTGCTGTCTGACTCGGCACCACGGGGTTTGAATTTCGCCAAGCCTTTCGCACCGTTTCCTGAAGAGGCATTGAATGATGGCTTTGGACCACGATCGTTGCTCTTGTCCCAGGTTTGACTCGATTCGCGCTTATCGCCGAAGGGCTTTGGTCTATCGAAACTGCGGGGCTTATCGAATCCCCCGCGATTATCGCCTCTATCGCCACCTTTTTCCCATGGCTTACTAGATTCGCGCTTATCGCCGAAGGGCTTTGGTCTATCGAAACTGCGGGGCTTATCGAATCCCCCGCGATTGTCTCTTGGGTTGAACGGCTTTTTATCGTCGCCTTCTTTGTTAAACTTGGCGCTTCTATCTCCAGGAAATCTTGGGTTGCCAGACTTATCGCCTCCAGTAAATCCACCGCGATCTTGGAATCGGGGGTTGCTTCGATTGAATCCGCCTCTTGCGCCCTCTTCCCGGGGTTTGGCGTTATCAAAGCGTGGATTGTTTTCACGTGGATTTCTATCTTGTCCAAACTTCGGACGATCATTGCGTGGGAACCCACCTCTGTTCGATGGTGTTTCTCTGCGATTATCGTCTTTTCCAGCAAAACGGCTATTGGAATCTGGTCTTCCGAAAGACTTTGGTTTATCGCCCCTATCCGAAAACCCTTTTTGATCACTGTTTCTATTGAAGGATGGGCCGCTGTTGTTTTCACCAAAAAACTTGGTTTTTTTGGGCTCTGTTTTGGCAAAGTCTATTTTTCGGTTGCGTTTTTCGCCCGGTTGTCGTACTTGGAATTTCTTTCCATTACCTTGTTCATTCTTGGGAGATTTTGCCATATACTTATACCTATTTGAATTTGCAAAGGTAGTGTAAATTCGGGGAGCAGACCTTTACAAATACGTTCCCGGGTATTTGGCGATGAGTAATTCTCCATTTTTGGCTTCTGCATAACCAAAATCATAACAATACCGGTAGCAATTTCCTTTACTTGGCTCTTCGGTATGGGTGAAGAAATTGAACAGAAATCCTTTGTTCTCAAGTCTTCTCACGGGTATTGTGGCATTGCCTCCTGAGAGTTCGTAGACTTCTTTCAAAATGCGTCTGTTTTTTACAAGTACTTTATTAATTGATTTGAGCGGATCGAGGTGTGCTCTGTTTTTTCTGTTGTTATAAGCACTTCTACACGCGTCATTACAAAACACTTTGTCTGCACGTCCTTTTAGTTTGTCGCCACATTCTTTGCATTCATTGGTTTTTGGGTATTGCTGTTGCATAAGCTTTTTTTTGTACACTAAACATCGGTTTGTGCCAAATCCCCCAAAGAGGGAAAAGGGTGTGACACGATTATAATCGGATATATCTGTTTCAGGGCCGACTAGGGAAATTCTATGTTGCAACTTTGCATTGTAGACCGATACCCAAAGGCCACGGGAGTAGGGTTACACAGTCTTATTATTTGTTATACAGTTATTTACGAGAGAAAAGTTATGAAAAATTTATTGAATTCCGTTAGGTTAGTCGGAAATGTAGGGTACGATCCAGAGATCCGTGAATTTGAAGGTGGAAAAAAGTTGGCTAGACTGACTTTGGCAACGAATGAACGCGTTACATTGTTGTCGGGGGATGTCATTAACAACACCCAATGGCACCGTTTGGTGGCATGGGGGGCTGTTGCTGACCGATTTGAGAAAATGGTGAAAAAAGGAAGCAAACTCATGATTGAGGGTCGATTGCAACATCGCACGTATGTGGATGCGGATGGACAGAAGAAAGAGGCGTCGGAAGTGGTGGTTAAAAACGTCCTTCTGATTGAAGCGAAGGGAAAATCTGCAGACATGGAAGTGGGAGAGTTGCAACCTGCAGGAGAGTAAATTAGCCTGCACTGTACAGTAGAGCACCCTGTTGGTAATACCAATGGGGTGTTTGTTTTTTGGCCTTTTGGATTTGGTAAATTTGTATTGTGCATTTATTTAACAAATTCACGCTCAACAATGGGCTAAGGGTAATTCATTTGGAGGACCAATCACGTACAACCGTTGTATTGAACACGCTGTACAATGTTGGCGCCAGAGACGAAAACGAAAACAGAACGGGATTTGCTCATTTGTTCGAGCACTTGATGTTCGCGGGTAGTGAAAACGTGCCCATTTTCGACAAAGAGGTGGAGGAAGCGGGCGGACAAAACAACGCATTCACCAACAACGAGTTTACCAATTATTATTTGGTAATGCCCTCTGAAAACATTGAAACTGCATTTTGGTTGGAAAGCGATCGGATGCGGGCACTAACCATTGATGAAAAATCATTGTCTGTGCAGCGGGGTGTTGTTGTTGAAGAGTTTAAACAACGCTGTTTTAATGCCCCTTTTGGGCTATTATGGCACCATGTTCGCGCATTGATTTATAAAAACAGTCCGTATCGCTGGCCAACCATTGGCCTAGACATTTCGCATGTTGAAGAGGCCGTTCTTGACGATGTGCAATCGTTTTACGATCGTTTTTACAATCCACAAAATGCCATTATTTCGGTCGTTGGAAACATTGACTTGGCTGAGACAAAACGTTTGGCGGAAAAGTGGTTTGGCGACATCGTAAAACCAGGCGAGCCTAACAAAAACGTATATCCTGAAGACGAGGCGATTACTGAACGTCAATTCATGGAAGCGGAAGATTTAAGTCCGAATGCCGCAGTATTCTTGGTATGGAAAGGTCCAACATTTTCGAATCCCGACTCCATTTCACTTGAACTGTTTGCCGAAATTTTGGGTGGATCTGATGTGTCGCCGTTGCAATTAAAACTGGTGAAAGAAACCCAGCAGTTCAATGCCGCAGAGTGTTTTTACCTACGCGGCTTGGGTGAAGGGTTGTTTGTTATGTATGGCATTTTAAATCCTGAGACCAGCCACGAAGCGGGTGAAGCCGCTTTGCTAGAGGTGTTGATGGAACAATTGAACCAAACAGGCTCATTGGAAAGACCTTTCCAAGGGGTTAAAAACCGCTACGCCACCCAGCTGCTTTTTGAAGCCACGCAGCCCATGCAATTGGCTCAACGACTTTGTTATTTTGAAAACGCGGGTTCGTTGGAGGATATCAACAACGAAAACGAAGTCATAGAAAAGTTGGATTTAACACAGGTTATCTCCACCGCGAAGCAAACATTAAACGCAAATAGCGTGTCTGTCATATACTACCATCCCAAGCCATGAGCACTCTTATCAGAAAGCGACCCGAAACCAAAACGATCCAAACCTTTGATGTGCCGGAAAGTCGGTTTTTCACATTGGCGTCTGGGCATCAAATTCATCAATCAAACCCTTGTAACATTGGTGTTGTGAGGATTGAGCTCTTTTGGGCATCTGGGTCTTATCATCAAATTAAACCTTACGTGGCCACCTTGGCAAACGATCTTTTATTCGCAGGAAACGACCAAAGGAGTGAGTTTGAAGTGGTGGAATATTTGGATTTTCTGGGAGCCACGCATCGCACCGAATGTGGACATTTGGGGTCTTCTGTGATAATCCGAGCGAGCAAAAAAAATATTATTGAGGCATTTAACTGGGCGGTTGAAAATATCGAAGCAGCCAGTTATCCCGAAAGAGAGTTAAACTCAGCAAAAAATGTTCGGGCCGCATCATTGGAGCGACAACAAAAAACACCAAAATATTGGTCGAGCCGAATTTCCCTTGAATCGCTCTATGGAAAGGATTACACGCTAGGCATTCATGGGGATTTAAAAGATTACGAATCCATTTCTCGCAGCGATTTACTGGCCTTCAAACAAGCCCATTTTTCTTTGGACAATATGATGGTCTTGATTTCAGGAGATAGCGACAATGTAATACTAGATCAGATTAGTTCTACTTTATCGGGGCATCCGGGTAAACCCATCACCATTACACAGGAAAAATTCAACGGTCCTTTACCCAAATTTGACCAACCCGTGATTCATGCTGTTGACGGGACAAATCAGGTCAATTTGACGGTTGCCAAACATGTTTGTCCTACCGACCAACAAGAACGTTACGGCCTCACTTTGTTAAATTTGGCTTTGGGTGGATTTTTTGGGTCGCGGTTGATGCAAATATTACGCGAAGAAAAGGGCCTCACTTATGGTATTGGGTCATATTTCAAACCTGCTTTCAATGATTACACTTGGACGATTGCCGGGGATTTAAAAAGCGAGAATGCCACAGAGGCCATCGCGGTGATGCATACAATTTTTGACGATTTGAAGTCGAATTTATTGTCTGACAATGAGTTAAACAAAATCAAGCAATACTATTCTGGACAATTCCGTGGCGGGTTTGACGGACCATTTGCAATGGGTGGCAAGTTTCAACACCTATTGTATCGGGGGTTAGACATGGGGTATTATGCGAATGTGCTTCCGGGCATTTGGCGCGTTACTGCTGAGGAAGTTAGGGAATTGGCAAACAATTATTTAGATCCTGAATCGTTTATACATGTACTCTCTGGAGATACCGTGAAACCTTAATCCATCACAATGATTCGTTGGCCCCGCAATATCTTGGTATTTTTATCTTGTTTATGGATAACAAAGACCATGGCTGTTGTTGGTCCGGCTACTGTTTATCGCGCTTGTTTAGACCGTCCCACTTTCACACTCACTGTAAGTGTATCGCCGCCCACCGATGCTTGTGGTAGTTTCGGAAGACACCGGCTTTATGGTAGGGAAGACGCTTTTTCTCCTTGGAAGTTGTTAAAGGAAACCACGGTTTTCAATACGACTCTATTTACTGCAACGCTGCCCAACACAAAAGCTTGGGAGGTTTTTGTATCGACAGGTTTTTCTTGCTCGGGTGCAGATACTTTTAATTCGAATCACGTATTGGTTGACAACCAGGCGCCTGCTCAATTTGAACCAGACAGTGTATCCGTGGAATTCAATTCACAGCGTGTAGTTGCTGGGTGGAAAAAACCATTGGATTTAGACGTGTTGGGGTATAGTTTGTTCAAACTCGCGGGGGGAGGCAATGCTTTGATCAAGGACACCATTGGAACTTTTTATCGGTTTGACACGACAACTTTCAACCCCAGAACCAGCAACAACTCGTTTTCTATTGCCGCTTTTGACAGTTGTTTAAATGGTGGTTTACTAAGTAATTATCATTCGCCAGTTTATTTAACTGTTCAAGTAAATTCCAAATTTTGGTGTGCCAAAAAAACGACGCTCACCTGGACAAAATATCGAGGATGGGTGGCTGCCAAATATGGTGTTTGGAGACTGTGTATTACAGACGGTCGTTGGGAATTTCTGGGAGATGTCTTGGCCGATTTGGTAAACGATCCATCCGTTTACACGTTTTTGGATACCACCTACGAAGTCAACAAGCGGTATTTGTACTTTGTTCGAGCGCACAAACCAATGGGCAACATTAGCAGTAGTTCCAACACCCAAACCATTGACTATGGCTTTTTGGGAAACGCGAAACCCATATCTAACATTACGGGTGTGAGCGTTTTGGGTGATAATCAAATTAGATTGGATGTCGCGTGGAAAAAAGACGGCCCCTCCTCCACCCTCTCCATTGAAAAAAAGATGACTACGGGTTGGGCGGGTATCTATTCAACGGGTGCTGCCGGGAACCTGCTGTTTAACGATAACACAGCACAAACCCAACTTTCATTTGCTGAATACCGGCTTATACGAACCAACGATTGCGGTGCCAAAGATGATACATCTTACGTCCATAATTCTATCTTATTAACTGAAAATCAACGTGTTATGAGTTGGAATGCTCATGTTGGTTGGACAAATAACGCACTGAATACCGCTTTTCGTTACCACCTAGAACAATACAACGGTTCCACGTGGAACGCCATCTATTCTGGCACGGGCAGTTCCTATAATTTACCCAACAACTTATATGGAAACCAACGTTTTCGTGTAAAGATTTATAGCGATGATGGTAAACTCCCCATCAATTACGAATTGTATTCGAACGAACGTAAGGTGTACTTGGGATTTGATTCGTCGGCTTTCGATACAACATTGATTCCTTCAGCCTTTAATCCTAGTGGGATAAACCAAATCTTTAAAATATCAAATCCTGCAATCGCTCCTGGCGAATCTGAGATGACCATTTATAATCGCTGGGGAGAATTGCTTTTCAAAGGTGATGCACTTCTGGGATGGAACGGGACGGATCCGTCAGGCAATGAAGTTCCACAGGGAGCTTACATATATTTAATTCAAACCTCTTATAGAAACAAAAGAACCCGTTATTCAGGAACTTTGGTATTGATCAAATGAAGAATATTTATTTTTTGGGTAAATCCCGTTTTCTCAACAAGAGCCGTAGGGAGGCCATCAGACATTTATTGAATACAACTGCCATCAATAAAGGGCAACAAATTGGCTGTTTGAATTATGTCTTTGTCGACGACGAAGAAATCTTTCAAATCAATATGGAACATTTACAGCACGACACCTACACCGATATAATCACTTTTGATCTTCGCGACAACGTCAACGATGCGATTGAGGGTGAAATTTATATCTCTGTAGATCGGGTCAAAGACAATGCCGAGACTTTGGGTGTTTCTGAAGAATTGGAAATGATTCGGGTTGTTTCGCATGGTCTTCTTCACTTACTCGGATACAAAGACAAAAGCACGGCGCAAGCAAAAGTTATGAGACAAGAAGAAGAGGCTTGCTTATCTTTGTGGGCCTCTTTAGGCGAACGTTTCACGTGAAACGAAATCAACATGAATACTAAATATGATGTAATCGTTGTCGGCGCTGGTCATGCCGGTTGCGAAGCTGCGCATGCCGCGGCTACCATGGGCTGTTCTGTCCTACTGATAACCATGAATATGGAGACCATTGCAAAAATGAGTTGCAATCCAGCAATGGGTGGTGTTGCGAAAGGACAAATTATTCGTGAGATCGATGCGTTGGGTGGAATGTCGGGCATCATCACTGACAAGACCATGATTCAGTTTCGGATGTTAAACAGAAGTAAGGGAGTGGCCATGTGGAGTCCGAGAGCCCAAAGTGATCGCTGGCGATTTGCTGAGGAGTGGCGATTAACACTTGAAAAAAACAGGAATATTGACTTTTTTCAAGACAGTGTTCACTCGTTAATCATTGATAATCAACAAATTAAAGGAGTAAATACTACCATGGGGATGTCTTTTGAGGGGTCCACGGTGGTCCTCACAACGGGTACGTTTCTGAATGGACTCATTCACATAGGTAGGAAGAATTTTGGAGGAGGAAGAATGGGTGAACACGCCTCTGGTGGCATTACAGAACAGCTGCTGACATTGGGATTCACCACAGGTAGAATGAAAACAGGTACCCCGCCCCGTGTTGACGGTCGTTCCTTAGACTATTCAAAAATGGAAGAGCAGCCAGGCGACGAGGGTGACTTTAAGTTTAGTTATTCTTCTGATACACAGCCACTTTCAAAACAGAGAAGTTGTTACATCACCTATACCAATGATCAGGTACACGATGTGCTACGTGAGGGATTTATCGATAGTCCGATGTACAATGGCAGTATCACCGGGCTTGGTCCAAGATACTGTCCTAGCATCGAGGACAAGATCAATCGTTTCGCAGAGAGAAACCGACATCAAATCTTTGTGGAACCAGAGGGTTGGGATACTGTGGAAGTCTACGTCAACGGATTTAGTACCTCGTTGCCTGACGATATTCAACTCAGGGCTTTGAGATTAATTCCGGGGTTTGAGAATGCCAAAATATTCAGGCCTGGATATGCCATAGAATACGATTTCTTCCAACCTACGCAACTCAATAACACCTTGGAAACCAAGTTGATGCCGGGACTTTACTTTGCAGGACAAATCAATGGAACTACGGGATATGAGGAAGCGGCATGTCAGGGATTAATGGCTGGAATCAACGCCGCTTTGAAAACTCAAGGGAAGGATCCTTTTGTTTTGGGCAGACACGAGGCGTACATAGGCGTTTTAATTGATGATTTGATTAACAAAGGCACGGAAGAACCGTATCGCATGTTCACGTCGCGCGCAGAATACAGAATATCCTTACGTCAGGATAATGCCGACCAGCGATTAACACCCCTGGGATACGCTATAGGGTTGGCCGGAGAGGATAGGATGAAACAATTGGAACAGACCAATTTAGAATCGGATCAAATCATTGACTTCTTATCCAAAACGAATATAACACCTCTGGAAGTAACCGATTATCTACCTTCAACTGTAGCACCCATCAGTGAAAAACAACGTGCTCATAAGCTGCTATTACGTCCTCAAGTAGAATTAGAACATCTCGAGAACATACCTCATATTGGAGAGTTCTTAAGCAGTTTTGAAACCCTATCCAAAGAGAGGGCAAGTACCTATATCAAATACAAGACTTACATAGACAAAGAGGTTGAGTTGGCCGATAAAATGCATCGTCTAGAGGATATTATCATTCCAGATAGTTTCGATTACATGAAACTCAACAGCGTGAGTATGGAGGCTCGCGAAAAGTTGTCTAAAATCAGGCCGCAAACTTTGGGACAAGCAAGTAGAATTAGTGGTGTAAATCCTGCGGATATTCAAGTATTATTGGTTTATTTCGGACGATAATCACCGATGCAGTTCTCCACTTCTTTTATAAAAAATATTCGCCTTATTACGGTCGTTCCAGCCGTTATAGTGATTTGTTATATGCAATCTTGCGCCAATCCTGTACCTCCTTCTGGCGGAGATAAGGATACAAGTGCTCCTGTATTGAAAAGCATAGGGAGTGTAATAAAAGACGGGCAGCACAAGGTAACATTGGAATTCGATGAGAACATAACAACCAAAGGAACCATACTCTACTCCCCCATCGCCCCGAAAAAAACTGGCGTCACCGAAAATACTGTTTCCGTAAAAAGGAATGTTTTGGAAATGACTATCCCTGAACGCACAAGCTGTGTGTATCTAGACAATTGGGTACTGGACTTAAACGAAAAGAATCCTCTCCGCGGCAATGCACTTTTATTCTCAGGTGATAGTGGAGAGGTGCACATCAAAGTAAAATCTACTTCCAGTAAGTTTGGTGTATTTATCCAAAAGGATTCTTTGCAATACGTACCTCAGAATAAAGGCAATTTACAATATCATTTTCAAGGACTGCCGAATGGGATTCATGAAACATACGTCATCGATAATGATAACAACCAACACATCGATAAGAATGAATCATACAATGTTTTCTACTCGGTAAATCGTGCTAAGGATACTTTTTTTGTTCAATTATACCCACCAAAGAAAATCTACAAAGCCGCCTACCTATTAAAGAATACAAATCAATACTGTATCGTTGGGTGTGCTTTATATCATGATTGGATGAAACAATCTAATTCTATCCTTATGAGCGCGGATACCCTTTTCATTCCATCTTCATTAACCGCAGCCATTCAAGAACAATTACAATTGGATTCTTTTATTAGTACGTCAAAGAAAATCAATCCTAATACCAATCCTATTTACGGAATTCTCGATACAGATACACTCATTAGCACATTGGGTATATATGGCTTCAACCACCCCGCTTATTTTACCAAAAAAACAATTACGGATAAGGTAGATACGGTAAAACGTACCTATGTCAATTTGAGTAAAAATACCATCACCAATCCAACTGATGTGAATCTGATGATTCGTATTCACAACAAACAAATCAATTACATCTGTTCCATTGGTGCCAACCAATCGGTTGAGGTTATCTTAAGCGAAGGCAATTATGATTGGACTGCTTGGATCAATGATGAACAATCCTCTAACCAGTTACTCAATATTGAGGGATACGATTTTGGTTTATCAAAACCACTCGACAATCCAGAGAGCTTCTTTGTAACACAAAAACCTTGGATCATTAAGAAGAACCTAAATAATACGTTAATATTACCAAAAAAGGATACGTATAATACTGGAATAACAACAAATTAAGATCAGTTTCACGTGAAACTACTTCGCTGCAAAGAATCCGAAATGCAATCATGTTGACATCCAAGCAATAATCAAGATACTTGAGCGCATGCAACGTGGGAAAAATTGACGCTTTTAAACCTTAATCACAAAAGAAATTTGGTTGTTAATTTCCTTGTAAAATACTATCAATCAATTAATTAAAAAAATACCAATGTGGGTATCCTTGTTGATTCCAAAAAAGCAAAAGGAAATTTTAAGAGTTATCATCAAATCCACATAGCTATAATATAGAATACGTAATACTTCTTTTTTAAAGTTTAAATATTGTATTACTATAGCTCGGTGAGTCAATCGGTGGATTGGTGGAAACAAGGGGTATGATAAAACAACATCAATGATTTAGATTTGTACTATGATTGAACGGATTCAGAAGATACAACAGGAGGTGGAAGCTTATGTGTTTGATGAAAATCAAAAAGCGGAGAGTTTCCGATTGGCTTATCTTTCGAAGAAGGGATTGATTACCACTTTGTTTGATGAATTCAAATCTTGTTCTGTGGAGGAAAAGAAATCTGTGGGCAGTGTTTTGAATCAACTCAAGCGTTTGGCAGAAGAAAAATATCAAACACAAAAAGAGGTAGAGGAGACCCAACAAGAAGTTCAAGGCAGTGGTGAAGATCGCAGTTTGCCGGTATACCAATTTCCTGAAGGCTCTTTGCATCCGTTGAGAATTGTGGAAGATCGTTTATTGGAGATCTTTTATTCTTTGGGTTTTGATGTTTCTGAAGGACCAGAAATCGAAGATGATTATCACAATTTTGGTGCGTTGAATTTTGCAGAAGATCACCCAGCTCGTGATATGCAGGATACCTTTTTTATCGCTGAACATGTATTGAGGACACATACGAGTTCTGTACAAATTCGTGAAATGGAAAAAGGAAAATTACCCTTGCGATTGGTGATGCCAGGGCGGGTATATCGCAATGAAGCGGTGAGTGCCAGAAGCAATTGTTTTTTCCATCAAATTGAGGGATTGTATATAGACAAAGGGGTAAGTTTCGCTGACCTCAAACAAACGCTGTATTATTTTGTGCAACAGTTTTTTGGTGAAGGCACGAAAGTGAGATTTAGATCGAGTTATTTTCCGTTTACAGAGCCCAGTGCTGAAATGGATATTTGGGCGGGAACAGACACTGAAGAGAATCGTCGATTAACAAAAGGTACGGGTTGGTTGGAAGTGTTGGGTTGTGGAATGGTTCATCCCAATGTATTAAAATCTTGTAACATCGATCCAGAAGAATACACAGGTTTTGCTTTTGGAATGGGTATCGATCGTATCACCATGTTGAAATATGGCATCACAGATATTCGCGATTTCTTTATCAATGATGTTCGCATGTTGAAACAATTTTCGGGCGTATAAGAGCGACGCGTTGACGGCAGATAAAAAAATATTTTTTGCTTCTGATTTTCATTTGGGTATGCCCAATTGGGAAACGTCTTTACAAAGGGAAAGGAAAATTATTGATTGGTTTCATGCATGCGCTCCTCAGGCCGATGCATTCTATTTGGTGGGCGATGTTTTTGATTTTTGGTTTGAATACAGCACCACCATTCCTAAAGGATTCGTACGATTTTTAGGTACCCTTGCCCAAATTACAGATCGTGGTATACCTGTTTATTTGTTCCCAGGAAATCATGATTTGTGGTTTGCAGATTATTTGGTAAAAGAATGCGGAGTGATTTTGGTTGACGGTCCGCTCGAATTTGAGTACCGTGAAAAACGTTTTTTTGTTCATCATGGCGATGGTTTAGGTCCGGGCGATACCTCCTACAAATGGCTAAAAAAAATTTTCACCGCTCGCTTCGCTCGCTTACTCTTTCAATGGATACACCCCAACTTGGGCATCGCCCTGGCACATGCGTTGAGTAGAAAAAGTAGACTTTCTCAAAATCCCAAAGAAGATCACTACCTCGGTAATGCCAAAGAACACTTGGCGCAATTTGTAACCCAGCACCAAGCATCCTTAACCAAGCACCCAAAACCCGATTTTTATATTTTCGGACACCGTCACCTAGTACTTGACGTGCAACTTGGCGATGCGCGTTATATCAACCTCGGTGAATGGCTACATGGCAGTCAGTATGCGGAGTTTGACGGACAAACCCTGTCTTTGTTGCAATGGCCCAGCCAGCAACCCGCCGAACCCCAAAATCGCTAAACTACGTCATCGCGTATCGCCCAGTGCCGAAAAAAATCGGACCTTCGTCGCGGTAAAAAAAGTATCGGTATCTTTGCCGCAACATGCTGGAAAAACTGGAAGCCGTATACGCCCACTTCAAAGAAATTGAATTGCTGCTCAGCAGTCCGGAAGTTGCGAGCGACGTGAAACGGTTCACCAAATTGAACAAAGAGTATAGAGACTTGGAGGAAATCGTACAGACGTACTTCGAGTATAAAAACTGCTACCATCGCATTGCGGAAGCACGCGATATTCTCAAAAACGAGAAAGACAAAGAGTTGCGCGATATGGCCAAAGAGGAGCTCGACGAGCTAGAGCCCTTGCAAACGGAGTTAGAAGAGACCATACGCATCCAATTGTTGCCCAAAGACCCTGAAGACGCGAAGCCTGCGGTTGTTGAAATTCGCGCGGGTACAGGGGGCGACGAGGCGGGCATTTTTGCGGGCGATTTGTTTCGGATGTATCAGCGTTATTGCGACGATATGCGTTGGCCCATTTCTGTGGTTGACGAAACCGAGGGCACGGCCGGTGGATACAGTAAAATTATTTTTGAAGTGCCTCACCCCGGAACGTACGGCGTGCTGAAATACGAGAGTGGTGTACACCGCGTGCAAAGGGTGCCGGCGACCGAAAGTCAGGGAAGAATTCATACATCGGCGGTGAGTGTTGTGGTGATGCCAGAGGCCGAGGAGGTAGATGTTCAATTGAATCCTGCGGATGTAAAAATGGAAACCAGCCGAAGTGGTGGTGCGGGCGGACAGAACGTGAACAAGGTAGAAACCAAAGTTCAGTTAACCCACCTTCCTACTGGGTTGGTCGTTGTTTGTCAGACCGAAAGAAACCAGCTCGGAAACCGTGAAAAAGCAATGAAAATGTTGGCCACCAAGTTGTATGAGATTGAATATACCAAACACATGGAGGCGATTTCATCTCGACGTAAGACATTGGTGAGTACGGGTGATCGGAGTGCCAAGGTAAGAACGTATAATTATCCCCAAGGCCGGGTTACCGATCATCGCATCGGTCTCACGTTGTATAATTTGTCGGCCATCATGAACGGCGACATTCAGGAAATTTTGAATGCGTTGCAGGTGGCAGAAAATGCGGAGCGACTCAAGGAGAGTCAGTAAGTTAATTCGGTAAATTACACGCCGGCGGCTTGTTGTGAAAGGCTGCGGTCTGTGTGTTGTCTGGGGGTGATTTTTTTGATGACAACCCCTTTGCTGTTGGTTTTTGCGCTGCTTTTCATGGCTTTGTAGTGGTTAGATTTGAACCGATATACACAATAGACGCAAACACCCCCCAAATTGTTGTGGGTTAAAAGGAGTAACTGGTCGAAAATCGACCAACGACGAACTGAGTCCGTTGAAAGTTAGAAAATGCTGTCGAACACTTTTTTACCGTCTACATTGAGCAGGTAATCGGTGGCGCATCTTTCGGGGTGGGGCATCATACCAAAAACGTTTTTGGTAGCATTGCAGATGCCGGCGATGTTGTTCAAGGAACCGTTGGGGTTGGCCTCGTCGGTAATGTTCCCGTTTTCATCACAGTAACGGAAGAACACTTGTCCGTTCGCCTCAATCTCCGCCAACGTTTGTTCATCGCAGTAGAAGCGACCTTCACCGTGGGCGATGGGCACACAAAGGACTTCGTTGGCATCGATTTTACGGGTGGCTACGAGGTCTGTGTTACCGGCTTTGAGGTGTACGTTTTTGCAATTGAATTTCATGTTGGTGTTGCGGAGCAGCGCACCGGGGAGGAGGCCACTTTCACAGAGAATTTGAAATCCGTTACAGATGCCGAGCACGAAACCCCCTTTGCTTGCGTGGTCAGCGACTGCACCCATGATGGGCGACAATTTGGCGATGGCCCCAGAGCGAAGGTAATCGCCATAGGAAAAGCCACCGGGAACAAAAATGTGGGTACATCCTTGTAGGTCAGTGTCTTTGTGCCAAAGTTTTAAAACGGGTTCGCTCGTGTAGGTTTGAAGAACTTTGATCAGGTCTTGATCGCAGTTAGAACCTGGAAAAATTACAACACCAAACTTCATGTTGCTACAAAGGTACATTAATTGTTTTGGTTGATGGCGTCTTTGTTCAACAATCCCAAGGCCAAGAGGGCGTAATAGTTTACGGCGCGAATGGGGGTGTATTGAAATCCGTTGAGGT
>JAHEMG010000091.1:14553-26177 GCA_024643755.1 Flavobacteriales bacterium
GCGTACACGAGTTTGGGTATCTTGTTTTTTAGGCAGGCATTCACCACGTTCCGGGTGCCAATGACGTTGTTTTGCATCAGGGCGAACTTGTCTTTTCGCTCAAACGACACTTTGGCGGCGCAATGAAATACGGCGTCAACGTCTTGTATGGCATCGCACAGATCGTCGATGTCTAGGATATCGCCGGTAACCCAAACGGGCTGAAAGGCTTGTGGTAGTTGATGAAACTGATGAATTTTAGGAAACAAACCTTCCGATTGGGGGTTTCTGCGCATGGCCACCACGCGGTATCCTTGTTTAAGCAGCAAGCAGGCAAGGTGGGAGCCGAGAAATCCGGTGGCTCCGGTAATAAAAACGGCAGGTTTGTTCATTTTTCACTGCAAAATACCTGAATTCGGGCCGAACTCCGCGAAAAAACTTTCCCAAACGTACCTTTGTGTTATGAAGCACATTGCGATTGTCAATGGACCGAATCTGAATTTGTTGGGCACGAGAGAGACCGACATTTATGGTAAGCAGTCGTTTGAGGACTATTTTTTAGGACTGCAAGCGCGGTGGACAGGGGTAACCTTGTCGCAGTTTCAGAGCAATGTGGAGGGTGAGATCATCAATCAATTACAGTCGTTGGCGAAGGGTGGCGCGTGTGATGGTATCGTATTGAATGCCGCGGCGTATTCGCATACGAGCATCGCCATCGCAGATACCTTGAAAGCGATAGATGTGCCGGTGGTGTTGGTTCATATATCGAATGTTTTTGCCCGCGAGGAGGAGCGAAAAACCGATTTGATGGTGGCATCAGCCAAAGGACTTGTATGCGGATTGGGCCTTCAGGGGTATGACTTGGCGATTCGTGCATTGATGTCGTGAAGAGGATTGTATCTTTGTACTATGGGACTCAGACAAGACAAGTTTAGCAAGCAGGTACAGCGCGATCTCAGCGAGTTGTTCAACATCAAGAAGAACGATTGGTTGGGCGGTGCGTTTGTGACCATAAGCAATGTGAACGTGAGTCCGGATTTGGGCCATGTAAAGGTGTATTTGTCGCTCTACAACAATCCCCATCGCGCGGCGATTATGGCACAGTTGGATAGCTTTAACAAGGAAATTCGTCATGCCTTGGCTCAGCGGTTGCGCAACAGCGTGAAGAAGATGCCAGAAGTTCATTTTTACGAAGACGATACGTTGGAGTACGTGGCGAAGATGGAAGATTTGTTGAAATCGCTCAACACGCCAAAGGATTAATCAAGGGCTTTTTTGCGGACCGATGGCGGTTTACGCGGTGCGGTTTTTCTGTTTTTTAGTTGCGTTGCAGAGTACTTACTTTTGTACAGGTTGATTAAGACAACAGGTATCAAGCTATCATTTCAAATATCGAAGCGGTATTTCTTTTCCAAGGCGAATCCCACGGTGGTGAATTTGATCACGGGCATTTCGTTGTTGGGGTATTCCATGGGGGCGATGGCTTTGGTGGTGTTGATGAGTGCGCTGAACGGGTTTGAGACAAGTATTTTTTCTGCATACAAAAAAACAGATCCCGATTTGTTGGTTTTGCCGCAAAAGGGTGTGGTGGTGGAATTGTTGGAGCGAACAGCAAAGTCGGGCAGTGACAAGGATTTGATTTTTCAGCTTGGCGCGGTGAAGGGTGTGGATGTGGTGTCGAAGGTTTTGGTAGGCAAGGCGGTGTTGAAGTACGGAGATCAGCAAACGGTATGTCAGGTTTGGGGTGTTGACGAGGCCTACGGAAAGCGTATTTTGTTGGATTCATTGGCCAGTGCTGGTGTGCCCAAGTTTGTGGATGATCGGGCGGCTGCCAATCCGAATTTGATTTCTGACATGGCGGTTTTGAGTGAGGGCTTGGTATACAAATTGGGCGTTGGGAAAATTGACCAACCCATTACGTTGATGGTCATCAACAAGGATGCGGGGATTCACGACTTGGACGCTTTTGGGATGGAGGAGTTTATCCCATCGGCTATTGTGTCGCTACCGGAGGATCAGAACACGCAAACGGTTATGATTGGCTTGTCGCAGGCGCAACGAATTTTTGGGGCAAGTGAACAGGCGGTTACCCAGTTGGAAATTCGTTTAGACGAGGGTGTTCGCAATGATCCCGGGGAGGTTGAGTCGGTTAAGGCCGAAGTTGACGCTGTGTTAAAGCGGGCTGGCCAAGGCGAGTTTGTTGTGAAAAACCAGCAGGAGCAGCATCCGTTGATGTATCGGATGTTCAACACGGAGAAGTGGATTTCCTTTGCTATTTTGTCGTTCGTTTTGCTGTTGATATCCTTCAATTTGGTTGGCGCATTGACGTTGTTGGTGATGGACAAGCGGCGGGATTTCGTGTTGTTTCGCAACATGGGGATGGAGCGATATCAGGTTTCTTGGGTGGTTTTTTGGGAGGGTGTTTGGGTAAGTGTTTGGGGAACTGTGTTTGGGTTGGCTTTGGGTGTGGGGTTGGTTTTGTTACAGACGCATACACACATTGTGAGCACACAGGGCACGTTTTCGATTCCCTATCCGGTGGAGTTGCGGTTGGGTGATTTGTCGTTAATTTTGTTGTTGAATAGTTTCCTAGGCATTTTGAGTGCGGTTTTTCCTGCTTGGAGGGCAGGTAAGATGAGTGCGGAGAAGGCCATGGGCGAAAGGTAAATCAGTTAAAAACAATGAAGTATTTGATAGTTGGGTTGGGCAACATTGGCGAGGAGTACGTGGGTACACGCCACAACATTGGTTTCGAGGTGGTGGAGGCGTTGTCGCAGAAGTTTGGCGGTGAGTGGAAATCGGTGAAGCATGGTAGTATGTCGGAGGTATCGCACAAGGGACGAAAGTTGTTGTTGTTGAAGCCCAACACGTATATGAATTTGAGTGGGAAGGCGGTATCGTATTGGATGCAGGTTGAGAAAATCAAACTGGAAAACGTGCTGGTGATTACGGATGATTTGGCGTTGCCGGTGGCGAAGTTGCGATTAAAATCGAAGGGGAGTGATGGTGGACACAACGGTTTGAAGAGTGTGCAAGCGAGTTTGAACACGACCCAGTATGCACGAATGCGTTTTGGCATTGGCAATGAGTTTTCTCAGGGCAGGCAGGTGGATTTTGTGCTAGGAAAATTTTTGGAACAGGAGCGGATAGACATCGCGCTGGCGATAGACCGGGCGGTGGAGGGCACCTTGCAATATTGTACTTTGGGTGCGGGCTTTGCGATGAATTACACCAACACATAACATGAAGATACATACCATTTTAAGTCCACAATTGTTTCCTTTGTTTGCGTCTGACGTGGTTGGGAAGCAGGTGTTGGTGATTGATATTTTACGGGCCACTACAAGCATGGTAGTGATGTTGGAAAATGGCGCAACATCGGTTAGGCCGGTGGCGGGGGTAGACGAGGCGATGGCTTTGAAGCAAGGGCAGGCGGGTTTGTTAATTGCGGGTGAGCGGAATGGTTATAAGGTTGAGGGATTCGATTTTGGCAATTCTCCGCAGGAGTTTACCAAGGAGCGGGTGGAGGGTGAGTCGCTGGTTATTACGACAACCAATGGCACGCAGGCGATCTCATTGAGTTTGGCGGCATCACATATCTGGGTGGGAGGATTTTTGAATATGACTGCTTTGGTGGAGGCGATTTGCGGGGTGGGCGACGAGGTATTTTTATTTTGTGCGGGGTGGAAGGGACATGTGAATATGGAGGACACGTTGTTTGCGGGTGCGGTAGCGCAGGCGTTGGTTAACAAGGGCTGGGTGATTGGTGATGATGCTTCCAGGGCTGCGATGGCATTGTGGGGGCAGGCCCAGGGTGATTTGCATGGGTTTTTGGCGGAGGCGAGTCACGTGCAGCGTTTTCAATCGATGCATGCTGAATCGGACTTGGATGTTTGTTTGCAAATGAACACTTCATCGAAGGCGGTTTTGTATGAAAATGGGGTATTGGTGGCCATACCGAGTTGAATTAGTATTTTTGCTACATAAACCATGGGTAACAAACTGAATAGGCCAATCCGAGTGCTCATCGCGAAGGTGGGTTTGGATGGACATGATAGAGGGGCGAAGGTTATCGCCACGGCATTGAGAGATGCTGGGATGGAGGTGATTTACACGGGCTTGAGGCAGACGCCAGAGATGGTTGTACAAACCGCATTGCAGGAAGATGTTGACGCGATTGGCGTGAGCATTTTGTCTGGGGCGCACAACACGGTATTTCCGCGAATTTTGGCATTGATGAAGGAGAAGGAGATGGACGATGTGTTGTTGACGGGCGGGGGAATTATCCCTGACGGAGATGTAGACGCATTGAATGAATTGGGGGTGGCCAAGTTGTTTCCTCCGGGGACCAACACGGGAGATATCGCATCGTACATAGAGCAGTGGGTAGAAGCCCATCGCGCATAAAATCAAGACATGGCATACAACAATATTTTAACCTCGTTGGAAGAGAACATCTTGGTGATTTCGATCAACCGAGAGAGCAAATTGAATGCGTTAACCATTGAAACGTTGAAGGAAATCAAAGACGCGGTGGATGAGGCGCAAACCAATGATGAGGTGCATGGGATGATTTTGACGGGTGTTGGCGAGAAGGCCTTTGCGGCTGGTGCGGATATTTCGGAATTTGCGCATTTCAACACTGAGCAGGCAACCCGCATGAGCGCTGATGGTCATGATGTAATGAATTCTATTGAGAACGGAACCAAGATTGTGATTGCTGCGGTGAATGGGTTTGCTTTGGGTGGTGGTTGCGAATTGGCGATGGCTTGTCATCTGCGGGTGGCTAGTAGCAATGCCAAATTTGGTCAGCCCGAAGTGAATTTGGGTGTACCTCCGGGTTATGGTGGCACACAGCGATTGGTTCAATTGATTGGCAAGGGTAAGGCGATGGAGTTGTTGTTGACGGGCGATGCCATTGATGCACAGACGGCTTTGTCGCTCGGTTTGGCGAACCGCGTGGTTGAGTCATCGGAGTTGTTGAATGAGACGAAGGCGTTGTTGAAGAAGATTTGTAGCAAGAGTCCGAGCGCTGTAAACAAGGTCATCAAGTGCGTGAATGATTACTTCAGACCCAACGTAAACGGTATGCAGCGTGAGATTTATGAATTTGGTGAGGCGTTTGAGACACCGGATTTCCAGGAGGGTACGGATGCATTTTTGAACAAAAGAAAGCCCAACTTTCGGGCGTAATGAATATTTTTGACGTATGCGAAAACATTGGATGTTGATTTTGCCATGGGTGGCGCTGATGGCGGCCTGTGGATCGGGTTCTTTTGACACAGAGGACATCGAAGAGAATACGGCTACTGCTGAGACGCCAAAGAATACACACAAAGGTCCGATGGGCGATGTGGTTTTCAAGGACACGGTCTTTGTTTTTGGCGATGTAAAAGATGGGGAGAGTGTGCAGCACACCTATACGTTTAAGAATACGGGTGTTGCGCCTATCAGTATTGCGAATGTGGTGGCTCAGTGCGGGTGTACCACACCGGAGTACACGCATGAGGTGGTAGCACCTGGGGAGAGCGGGAAGGTAACGGCCACGTTCAATAGTTCTAACCGGGGAGGACCGGGGGGCATCTTGAACGAGAAGAGCATTACGGTAACATTTGAAAACAGCAAAACCACTGAGGTGGTATTGAAGTTCAAGGCCAATGTAATTGCTCCTGCAGGCAGTGTGTCTGAGGAGGAAATGATGGGCAGCGACGAACACGGACATTAAACTAAGAATATGATATTATTACAAGGACAACCAGGCGCCGGTGGCGGATCTCAGATGGTGATGATGTTGCTCATCATGGGGGTATTTTTCGTGTTTATGATTTGGCCCCAGATGCGCAAGCAGAAGAAGGCGAAGGCGTATATGGAATCGTTGGAAAAGGGCAACAAGATTGTAACAACGGGCGGTATCCACGGCAAGATTGTGGTGGTGTCTGAAACGCATTTTGTGATAGAGATGGAAGAGGGCAAGGCGAAGATTGAGAAATCTGCAGTGAGCATGGAGTTGACGCAAGCGGCGTATCCTGCTCCGGCGGCATCTTAAGGCGAGGAGACATGCTGTCTGTTGGGGTAACCGGTAACATTGGCAGCGGTAAGAGCACCGTTTGTTCTATTTTTCGCGGGTTGGGTGTGCCTATTTACGAGGCGGACTTGGCGGTGAAGCAATTGTATCAAGAGCATGCAGGCCTTCGGGCGTCGTTGGTGGCGTTGTTGGGAGAGGGTGTCTATCGGGCATCGGGGGAATTCGATGCTGGGTTTGTGCGCACAAGGGTTTTTGGCGACGACGATTTACGGGGTCGGTTGAATGCGATTGTGCATCCGGTGGTTTTCGAAGATTTTGCTCAATGGAAAGCGGCGCGCGCGCTGGAGGGACATCCTTATGTGATTAAGGAGGCGGCGATATTGTTTGAGTCAGGCGCGAACGAAACGGTGGATGTTGTGGTGGGGGTGGTAGCGCCGATGGAAATTCGCAAGCAGCGGGTGCTTTCTAGGGATGGGATGAGCGAGGAAGATTTTGCGCGCAGGGTAGCTGCACAGTGGCCCCAGGAGCGATGGATGGAACGTTGCGATTTTTTGGTTCACAACGATGGGGAGACATCCATCATTGAGCAGGTGTTGGTAATACACCGGCAGTTGTTGGGTTGAGGATAGAAGTAGTTTTTTGGGCGATTATTTATCGCGCAATCCCCGACCGCTTTTGCTGATCAGTCCTTGGTCTTCCAAAACGATTCTCAATTTATCGAGCACACCGTTGACAAACCGCGAGCTATTGGGGGTGCTGTAGTTTTTGGTGATTTCGAGGTATTCGTTGATGGTAACTTTTACGGGGATGGTGGGGCAGTGGAGAAACTCTGTAAGGGTGAGTTTGATGATAAGAAGGTCCATCACCGCGATGCGTGAGGGGTCCCAGTTATCGGAGATTTCTGCTACTTGAATTTCGTAGGCCAAGCTATTTTTGGCGGTAGTAACGAACAGTTGCTGTGCCATTTCCACTTCTTCGGATTGGGTGGTTGGGACGGGTGCTACAGGTATTACGCCGTTGGATTGTGCGCCTTGCAGGGTTTTTTCAATTTCGCGGGTGGTGTATAGCTCGTCGTCTGACCAGCCGGGGTAGTAATCGTTGAGGGTATCGAAGAACGACTCTTTGGTTTCGAAGAGGTTGGCATAGAATTCTTCGAGGAAGGTTTGTTGTTGTTCGAAGGTGGGTTGTTCAAAGAAGTCGATGTCTTTAACGAAATCCCATTCTAGCATCCATTGATAGAAGGTATCGAATTGTTGGGCGAGTTGACTCCAGTCGAACGCGAAGGATTTGCGTTGGGTATCGGTTACTGCGCGGTGGAGGTATTTGACCAACGGCATTCTATCGAGGAGTCCGAAGCTGCGAATTTTCGCTTGGTCGGGATAGAATTTTGCTTTTTCCAGGGCCTGTTCTTCGAGCAGGTATTGGGAAAGTTGGTAGGGGAAATCTAACAGGAAAAGATAGAAGTCGTGGCTTTGTTGGATGGATTCTATGAGGTTTGAAAGGGTATCATCGAAGTAGGCTTTCTGTTTGGGGTTAAGATTCCCAAATTTGAAATCGGAAAGTGATTCTCCTTGTTGGAATGAGTAAAGCGCTTGAAGTGCTTTGATGCGAACGAGTCTTCGTGATATCATAGAACGAGCCGCAAAGATACAAAAATCCCTAGATAATTTCCACAAAATCCTGAACCAAACCCCTTGCTAAGTGTTAATTTTGCAAAGCATATGGCAAAGATTACGTTTCAGTTTGAAGAAAAAGACCGGGCGGATGTCACGGTAGAAATTTTTGAGGGCGAGTCGATTTTGGAGGTGGCGTTAGACAATGAAATTCATTTGAATCACAATTGTGGTGGTGTTTGTGGTTGTTCTACTTGCCATGTGTATGTGGAGCAGGGAGAGGATTTGTTGCCAGAGATGAGTGATCGCGAGGAAGAGTATGTAGATCGCGCGCGCAATCCTAAGTATAACAGCAGGTTGGCTTGTCAGTGCAAATTGTCTGAAGAGGGCGATTTGGTGGTAAGAATTCCAGACCAGAGTGGCATTATTGGACATTAAAATTAAGGCGCATGGATATGTACGAACCCCCGATACAATGGTCTGATTACGAAGACATTGCAATGAAATTATACGAGCGTTTTGGCGATGATTTTTCTGAGGCCAGAATTTATCGCATTCGGTTTACGGAGTTGTTGGAATGGGTGTTAGAGATACCCAATTTTGAGGGCAAACGCGACGACAGTAACGAGGGTCACTTGGAGATGATTCAGGCCCAGTGGGTGTATGAGTGGAGAGATAATCAGTAAATAGCGTAATTTTGCATTGAATTATATCAAACTAAGATGATGAATTTCGAATTGACAGAAGAGCATTTGGCGGTGCAGCAAGCGGCACGCGACTTTGCACAAACCGAGTTGTTGCCCGGTGTAATCGAGCGTGATAACGAGCAAAAGTTTCCTTACGAGCAGATCAAGAAGATGGGCGAGTTGGGATTCATGGGTATGATGGTTGACCCCAAGTATGGTGGGGGTGGAATGGACACCATTTCTTATGTGTTGGCGATGGAGGAAATCTCTAAAGTTGATGCATCGGCGAGTGTTTGTATGAGTGTAAACAACTCTTTGGTTTGCTGGGGCTTAGAGGCTTACGGTACTGAGGAGCAGAAGATGAAATATTTGGTGGAGTTGGCGAGCGGACAGAAGATTGGTGCGTTTTTGTTGAGCGAACCTGAGGCGGGCAGTGATGCTACGAGTCAGCGCACAACGGCCATCGATATGGGCGATCACTATGTATTGAATGGTACGAAGAACTGGATTACCAATGGTAATTCGGCCAGCTACTATTTGGTGATTGCGCAGACTGATGTTGACAAGAAGCACAAGGGCATCAATGCGTTTATCGTAGAGAAAGCTTGGGATGGTGTAACTGTTGGTAAGAAAGAGGACAAGTTGGGTATCCGCGGAAGTGATACGCACAGCATCATGTTCCAAGACGTGAAGGTTCCAAAGGAAAATCGCATTGGCGAGGATGGTTTTGGTTTCAAGTTTGCGATGAAGGTGTTGAGTGGTGGTAGAATTGGTATCGCTGCACAGGCTTTGGGTATTGCCAGCGGCGCGTATGAGTTGTCGTTGAAATATTCAAAAGAGCGTAAGGCATTTGGTACTGAGATCATGAATCACCAAGCGATTGCTTTCAAGTTGGCGGATATGGCTACTGAAATTGAGGCAGCGCGTTTGTTGTGTTTGAAGGCGGCTTGGATGAAAGACCAGCATTTGAATTATGACCGTGCGAGTTCAATGGCGAAGTTGTTTGCTTCTGAGGTTGCGATGAAAACGGCGGTTGAGGCGGTTCAAATTCATGGTGGTTATGGCTACGTGAAGGAGTATCATGTGGAGCGTTTGATGCGCGATGCGAAGATTACTCAAATTTATGAGGGTACCAGCGAGGTTCAGCGCGTGGTTATTTCTCGTGACATTCTGAAATAAGATTAAATTAATTGAAATATTTAAAAGGGCGCCATTGGTGCCCTTTTTTTGTGTCGGACAACAATAAATCTTCGTCGTTCATGGGCGGTTTTGGTTGGTTTATATAGTAATCGGTAAGGTTCACCAAATAGGCACCTGTATAAGTTTTTCCACATTTCAGTTAATTTTTATCGGATTTAATTGACTATTTACATAAACTTAACTATCGTTGTTTGTTAAACCAATATAAATAGCCTATGAAATTTAAAGAATTACTCAAGCCTTTAGCGGCGGCGGTGGTTTTGACATCCTCTGTAGCTGCAGTGAATGCACAAACAGCGGGGTCTTCCACTGACACCGGTAGGGTAGAAGAGGTGGTGGTTACCGCCTTGGGTATTAAAAAACAGCAGCGCGCATTGGGTTATGCAGTTCAAACCGTTAAGGGTAAGGAACTTGTAGGATCTGGTGAGCAGAACGTAGTTCAAGCGTTGAGTTCAAAAGTAGCAGGAGCTTTGGTGACGAGTTCATCGGGTACGCCTGGTGCGAGCTCAAGAATCTTATTGCGTGGTGCAGCCACGTTTACGGGAAACAACCAGCCGTTGTTTGTTGTGGATGGGGTGCCCATTGACAACAGCACAGATCAGACTACAGCGGGTGATTATCCCTTTAACTCAAACTTGCAGGGTGTAAACAACTCAAACCGTGCGGTCGACATCAACCCAGACGATATCGAAAACATCACGGTGTTGAAAGGTCCTGCCGCTGCCTCATTGTACGGTGTACGTGGTGCAAACGGAGCCATCATCATTACCACCAAGCGTGGTCAGAAGGGTGGAAAGCGCTTTAGTGCTGAGTTTTCAAGTTCAATGGACTGGTCAAAAGTGAACAAGTTGCCAGAGAAGCAATTTGCTTACGGACAAGGACTTGGCGGTGGCGGTCAGAAAATCGACTCTGCCGGTGTGAGAAAAAATTTCACTGGAACTATTCCTACAGGATGGACGTTGGTGGATGCGGGTTCAGCTGCGGTAACGCCGAACAGTTGGGGACCTAAAATCGCTGAGGGCAAGTCGTTTGACAACGCGGGTGATTTCTTCAAGACGGCCATGACCATGACCAACAACTTGGGTATCACGGTGAATGGCGACAATACCAGTGCGCGTTTCTCTGTGGGAAATACGCAGCAGGATGGTATCGTACCGAACACCACCTTCAAGCGTACGACCATTCGTGTGAATACAGATAGCCGTGTTACAGATAAGTTGAGCGTAGGTAGCAGTGTTAACTTGATCAATTCAGGTGGTACGCGTGCGCAAAACGGTTCTAACTTGTCTGGTGTGATGTTGGGCTTGATGCGTGCTCCAGCCGATTTCAATTTGGCCGGTGGTGCAGGTGCTGACGGTTATACCAATGCAGATGGAACACAGTATCAGTTTTTCCCCATTTACGACAACCCATATTGGACAGTATATCGCAACCCATTTACGGATGATGTAAACCGCATCATTGGTAACGTGAACGCGCAGTACAAGCCATTGGATTGGTTGTCTGTGAATTACCGTTTGGGAACTGACCAATACACCGACAGCCGTCAGCAAATTTTTGCTGTAGGTTCTTGGCAGCCTGATAACTCTCCAGGGGGTGAAATTTCACAGAACGTGTTGCGCTACAAGGAAGTTTACAGTGATTTGGTATTGAACGCCAATCGCAAAGTGAACGAAGATTTGAGTGTAAACATGACTTTGGGTAACAACTTGAACACCCGTACATCGAGCGACCAATATTTGCGCGGTCGTGATTTGGCGGTACCCAATTTTTACAACTTGAGCAATGCATCAAACTTGTATGCATCTCAGGGATACGGAACCACCAAGAACGCTGCGATTTTCGGAGGTGCAGAATTCTCTTACAAGAATTTGTTATACGTGAACGCAAGCGGTCGTAACGAGTGGGCTTCTACATTTGGTAACAAGAAGAGCAGTTTCTTCTATCCTTCTTTGAGTGGATCATTGGTCTTCTCTGAGTTGATGGATAAGGGCGGTGTTGTTTCTTTTGGTAAGATGCGTGTGGCTTATGCACAGGCGGGTATCAATCCTCCAGCGTATGCTACCAGAACCTATTATGGTCAGCCTTTGTACACCGATGGTTTCACCGGTGGATTGGGTT
>JAHEMG010000095.1 GCA_024643755.1 Flavobacteriales bacterium
GCCATTACCGGCAAATACTTGCGGGGCGAAGACAGTATCCCTGTGCCCCAACAACGCAGAAAAGCCACCAAGGAAAAATTGGTCCTCAAGGGATGCACTGGCCACAACCTGAAAAAAGTCAATCTGGAAGTGCCCATCGGGTTGTTTGTTGCCATCACCGGCGTCAGCGGCAGTGGCAAATCGAGTTTGATTAACGAAACCCTCTACCCTGCTGCACACAATAAAGTCTATGGGTCGAGTTATAAGCCCCTGCCCTTTGATTCCATTCAGGGTTTGGAGCACATTGATAAAGTCATTCGCATCGATCAAACGCCGATTGGTCGTACACCACGAAGCAATCCCGCAACCTATGTGGGTGTTTTCCAGGAGATACGCAACTTGTTCACCAACCTTCCCGAAGCCAAAATCCGCGGTTACAAGCCCGGGCGATTCAGCTTCAACGTAAAAGGTGGACGGTGCGAAGCCTGCGGCGGCGGCGGCAGAAAAGTGATTGAAATGAATTTCTTGCCCGATGTAGAGGTGCTTTGCGATGAGTGTCAAGGCAAACGCTACAACCGTGAAACCCTCGAAGTGCGATACAAAGGCAAGAGCATCAACGACGTCCTAGAAATGTCGATCGATACCGCAGTGGAATTTTTCGAACACATACCCTTGATTCATCGCAAAGTGAAAACGATGCAAGATGTGGGGTTGGGATATTTGACGTTGGGACAATCCAGCACAACCATCAGCGGTGGTGAGGCACAACGCGTGAAATTGTCAACCGAATTGAGCAAGCGCGACACCGGAAAAACCCTGTACATCCTTGACGAGCCCACCACCGGGTTGCATTTTAACGACATCAAACAGCTTCTGGGCGTACTGAATATCCTGGTAGAAAAAGGAAATACCGTGGTCGTGATTGAGCACAACATGGACGTGATCAAAGTGGCCGACTGGGTCGTTGACATCGGACCGGAGGGTGGCAGTGGCGGCGGACAAGTACTCACGGTAGGCACACCGGAGCAAGTGGCGAATGTTGAAGTTTCGCACACCGGCCGATTCCTGAAATTGGAACTTTAATTTTTGATTTTCGGCGCTGAAATCGTGGGAGCCGGCAATTTGCCTGATCCTCCGATTACACTTCCAGAACTACCAGAACTGCTTGAGCCATTCCAAGAACCACTATGATTGAATCTGTCGTTGTTAAAACGCGGATTGTCGGACCCTGAATCCCATCGCCCAGCATCATTGCGCTGTTGGTTTGCGCCTGGCACATAAATGGGCACCGCCTGCAAATTTTGGGGCTGCACCTGTCCGTTTTGGTTGGTAAGGCAGCAAGGACAGGTGAAATATTTGACTTTCACATGGGTTTTACTCACAGAATCGTACACCATCGAATCCACCGGTGGCGGCATTTGCACCTCATAATACCACTGGGTATCGACTCCGGCATCGGCCACTTTGTATTGGTGATAGCGCTTTTCGCTCAAATCAAACACAAAACCCACCTTCCATTGCGATTGGCTGCCAGACAATTTGGCTTTCGTTAAATCAAAGGACAAGCCATTGAACCGCGACTGAGTCAAATCAACCACCGTAACATCAGCCGATGACCACCAAGACTGAGAGACCAACAGCGACACCACTGATCCGAGGCGAATTTTTGTCCCTACGCTAAATTCCGTCGCAAACACCGCATCAGAAAACGCACTGTTGGCGGTGGGACTTTCGTATTCGGTGAGTGTGAGATAGGTATTCACTTGTTGGTTGGCAAAGAAAATTCGGGGTCCGGCAGCCAAAGAAACAAACGGATACAGCGACACCCCGGCCAGTTGGGCTTTTTTCTCGTAGTGCACTTTGCCCCAAATGCTCACTGATTGGTTGTTCAGGTAGGTATATCCGCTGTCTTCTCGCACGGTATTGAGGGTTACATTGCTGCGATCGCCTTTGCCGTAAAAACCCATGCCAATACCCATGCCGGCGTAGAGGGCGCCGCGGGAAGTCTGACTTTTTTCTAAGAAGGATTTTGCATCCGCGGCGCTGAGACCGTTGGATTGCCAGTTTTCAGGGGCATAGGGTTTGAATTCGGGCGATATTTTTGGCAGCAGGTTGGCCGACAATATCTCGGTGCCCCACCCACCCCGCGATTGGAAATAATTGGGATTTTGCGCCAAGTCGGAGCGATCAAGCATCGATTCATTGGAATACCAAATTCCCCAAGTAGCCCCGTTGGCATATTCTGGATCGTAGTAGAATCCTTTATAGGTAGGTCCGGATTTGATGAGTGAGTACGACAGTTTATACAGGGGTTGATGCGTTTGTGCATCATAATGTTGGCTGGGCGATACTTGGGCGAACGTGGGGCCGAGCGATAGCGAGGCCGCCCCTAACAAGATATTGCGTAAACACTTCATACAATCAAAGATAACACCCCCAATATCTTTCGCTGAAATTACCATCGATTCCTTGTATCAAATCGTGGAAAAAATCGACGAAAACCCTAATTCCATCGTATTTTTGCAAAATGGATGCTAGCCCCTTGCACGCAATCTCCCCTGTAGACGGTCGTTACGCCGCAGGAACCCAAAAATTAAAGTCCTTTTACTCAGAGGCCGGATTGATCCAATACCGCATTCGCGTTGAGGTTGCTTACCTTTTCGCTTTGTCGAACGTCATCCCCAACGTAGATTGGTCTCTCCTCCTGGCCGCAAAAGATACCCTCACCCAGTGGAGCCTTGATTTGCCCCTGAGTGATATCGAACGGGTAAAAACCATTGAGAAAACCACCAACCACGACGTAAAAGCCGTGGAATATTGCATCAAAGAGAAGTTGGATGCGCTAGGACTGCAAGCCTACAAAGAGTGGGTGCATTTCGGACTCACCTCCCAAGACATTAACAATACCGCCATTCCCATGAGCTTCAAAGAAGCCAGTGGCAGTGTGATGTTGCCCGCCCTGAAAAACATTCTGGGGATCATGAAGCAACAGGCACAGGATTGGAAGGACATTCCCTTGTTGGCAAAAACCCACGGACAGCCCGCCTCTCCTACCCGCTTGGGCAAAGAATGGTACGTATTTGTAGCCCGCCTTGAATCCCAGTTAACATCGCTAGAACAAGTGCCGTTTTCAGCAAAATTTGGCGGTGCCACCGGCAATTATAACGCCCACCACGTGGCCTTCCCGCAAATCAACTGGCTGGAATTTGGCGATCGCTTCGTAGGTGAAGACCTCGGCCTATACCGCGTGCCCTTCACCACACAAATTGAGCCCTATGATTTCATGGCCGCTCAGTTCGACAACTGGAAGCGCATCAATACCATCTTGATCGATTTTTGTAGAGACGTTTGGACCTACGTGAGCATGGAATATTTCAAGCAACGCATCAAAGAAGGCGAAGTAGGTTCCAGTGCGATGCCCCACAAAGTGAATCCCATCGATTTCGAAAATGCCGAAGGCAACCTGGGTATCGCCAACGCATTGTTTGAACACCTTTCCGCCAAATTGCCCATCTCCCGTTTGCAGCGCGATCTCACCGATAGCACCGTACTCAGAAACTTGGGTGTACCCTTCGCCCATACCTTGATAGCCATCAACAGCTTGGAAAAAGGCCTCAACAAATTGCTGCTCAATGAAGACGCTGTAAAGGCCGACTTGAACAACAACTGGGCGGTAGTGGCAGAAGCCATTCAAACCATCTTGCGCAGAGAGGGTTATCCCAACCCCTACGAGGCACTCAAAGCCCTCACGCGTACCAACGCCAAAATCACCGAATCAAGCATCGCCACATTCATCACCGAACTGAACGTATCAGATTCTGTAAAAAATGAACTCAGACAAATCACGCCTTACAACTATACTGGCACCCATCCAAACCTGGATTAATCGGGCGCGGAATGCATGGTCGAAAGGTGGTCGCGGCAAACGCATCGCCAAGAAAACCGCATGGATTGGTGGTATCACCCTCACCGTGTTGTTGGTGGCATGGATCGCCTTGCGCGGAATGCTCCTCAACTGGGCATTCGATAAAGCCGTTGCCAAACTAGACCGTAAAGGTTACACCCTGGAATGCAAAGACAAAGGATTCACCTACCTGTTTGGCGTGCAATTGCAAGGATTATCGCTCACCCATAAAAAACACATCGATACCCTGCCCGGCAAAACGTTGTTCGCCTGCAAAGAACTCGCGGTGGGACTGAACGTCTGGAAGTTTTGGGATATCGGACTCTCGGGCTTTGAAACCAAAGACCTCTCCCTAGATTTGGTGCACCTGCCCAATTACTGCAATTATTGCGATTTGATGGGGAGCGATGAGAAAGCAGAAGATACCAAAACCCCGCAGAAAGACCCTGTAGTTCGATTGTTCCGACAACTCGAGAAATGGATCGGCAAAGCCCCCAACCACTTGGAAATGTCGGGCACCCGCCTCTCCCTCACCGATACCAGTGGTAAGATTGCGCTGGAATTGCCGAATACCTTGTACAAAAGCGAGGCGATTGACCTGCAGCTGCGCATCACCTCAGAAAAATGGGTCACCGATGCAGAACGCAAAGAACACCGCCGTCGCCGTAAGAGCGATTCCGATACCCTGCCCGCCGTCAACCGCAAACAAATTGAATTTGTGATGCAGGGCGATTTGGACAAAGACGACCTTACGGGACATGTGAGCATCACCCCGGCCAACAAACAGAAATATGTGAGTATCCCCTTGGTGTTGAATGGATTGGGATTCCAAAAGGCCGAATTTGAGGTATCAGAATTGGGAGAATCTTTTGGCGCCATTCATGCCGATTTGCAAGGTGGATTTACCGGATTGCAAGTCGATGACGAACGCATATCAGATACTTTGGTGCAAATTGATTCGGCGCACGGTCGCTTTGTTTGTGATGTGAAGGATGGATTTTTCGAGCTCGACAGTCAGAGTACCGTTCGCGTAAACCAAATTTCAGCCAACATCTTCGCCCAATACCAAGGCGGCAACAACCCCAAATATGCATTGGGATTGTACATGCCCCGATTGGGTGCCAATGCTTTCTTTTCTAGCTTACCCGTGGGATTGTTTCGCAACATCGGCATCCCCAAAGCCACTGGCACCTTGGAATATCGCTTTCAGTTTGCCATGGAGCACGAAAAACCCCGCGAATGTGTCCTTGAGAGTCAAATGTGGCCCAGCAAAGATTTCACCATCGTGGAATGGGGCAACGTGGATCCTCGGATCATGAACGGTTCGTTTACTTATACCTACTGGGACAAAGGCGAACCCGTGGCGCGATTTGAAGTGGGTGGCGACAATGGCAATTTCACGCCTTTAGAGTCGATCAGCAAAGACTTGGTGCGATGCATACTGCGCAGTGAAGACCCCGATTTCTTCCACCACCAGGGCTTTTACATGGACGCTTTCCGATCTAGCATCGCCCAGAATTACCGCCAAAAGCGATTTGCCCGCGGTGGATCTACCATTTCGATGCAATTGGTAAAAAACGTGTTCTTGGGACGTCGGAAAACCATCGCCCGGAAAGTGGAAGAAATTCTGCTCACTTGGCTGATGGAAAGACGCTCTTTGGTGAGCAAAAACCGCATGATGGAAGTGTATTTGAATGTGATCGAATGGGGTCCGGGTATTTTCGGTGCCACAGAGGCCTCGCGGTTCTACTTCCACAAACACCCGTCTGAACTCACGTTGGGCGAATGTACTTTCTTGGCCAGCATCATCCCCATGCCCAAAAAGGTTCGATGGTTTTTGGATTCGAACGGCTGCGTAAAAAGCAACAACGGTCATTTCAGGGCCCTGAAAAACAGATTACTCGCCAAAGATTCTGGCAGTATCGATACCGCCGTATTCCAAGTTTGCATCCATCCCGATGCGTGGAACCGACTCAAAGGTCCAGCCAAAAAACGCGAAACCCTCAACGCCATCGATGAGGCATCAGAAGAATCTGACTTCCCACTGGAAACCATGGACATGGAAGGCATGGGTGAGGTGGATCCTATGATTGAGCCGAAACGACAGCCAAAGCCCTGACGTTTTGACTGATTTTTAAGGATTTGTCGAATAATTTAACGACATTTTGACACGATTTTTCACAAAGGTCGCATTGGACCTGTATTTGAGCGAACCCTAGCATCATGAATTTACAACAATTTACCATCAAAGCACAGGACACGTTGTCAAAGGCCCAGCATTTGGCCATCGCAAACAAGCACCAAGCGATGGAGCCCACGCATTTGCTGTTGGCCATGATCAAAGAAGACGAGGAAACCTTGCAGTTCATCGCGGGCAAATTGGGCGCCAACCTACCCCGTGTTGAGCAAGCCGCTCAGGCGAGTTTGCAATCGCTGCCCAAGGTGGAAGGCGGACAGGTATATTTATCACAGGCATTGAACGCAGTAACTGTGGCTGCGGAAAAGGCGATGTCTGAAATGAAAGACGAATTCATCACCAACGAACACTTGTTGTTGGGCATATTGGATGGCAAAGACACCGCCGCCTCAATCTTAAAGGATGCGGGTTTCAAGCGAAACGATTTATTGAAAGCCGTACAATCGCTCCGTGGTGGGGCGAAGGTGAGTTCACAAACCGACGAAAACCAGTTCAACTCACTGAAGAAGTTTGCCCTCAACCTCAACCAAATGGCCAGGGAAGGCAAATTGGATCCGGTGATTGGCCGAGACGAAGAAATCAGACGGGTACTGCAAATATTATCGCGCAGAACCAAGAACAATCCTGTCTTAATAGGCGAACCCGGCGTAGGAAAAACCGCCATTGCCGAAGGATTGGCGATGCGCATCATCCGTGGCGATGTACCCGAGAATTTGAAATCCAAAGTCATCTACAGCTTGGATTTAGGTGCTTTGGTCGCTGGCGCCAAGTACAAAGGGGAATTTGAAGAACGTTTGAAGGCCGTGGTGAAAGAAGTCACCGGTGCAGCGGGCGAAGTGGTCTTGTTCATTGACGAGATTCACACGCTGGTGGGTGCCGGCAGAAGCGATGGCGCCATGGATGCTGCCAACATTCTAAAACCTGCCTTGGCAAGGGGCGAATTGCGGGCCATTGGCGCAACTACATTGGCGGAATACCAGAAGTATATCGAAACCGACAAAGCCCTGGAACGTCGATTCCAAAAGGTGTTGGTGGAAGAACCCGATACACAGGAAGCCATCTCAATCTTGCGCGGACTGAAAGAACGCTATGAAGTGCACCACAAAGTGCGCATCAAAGACGAAGCCATTATTTCGGCGGTAGAAATGAGTCAGCGATACATCAACGACCGTTTTCTGCCCGATAAGGCCATCGACTTGCTGGATGAAGCCGCTTCCAAATTGCGCTTAGAAATGGATTCGGTGCCAGAGGAACTCGATGAAATGAACCGCAAAATCATGCAATTGGAAATTGAGCGCGAGGCCATCAAACGCGAAAGCGATGCGGCCAAACTCACCAAATTGAATGAGGAAATCGCCAATTTGAGCGAAAAACGCAACGCCTTGAACGCCCAATGGGAAAATGAAAAAGGGGTGTTATCGCAAATCCAACAGAAAAAAGCCGCCATCGAGGCGCTGAAAATAGAAGCCGATCAAGCAGAACGCGATGGCAATTATGGACGCGTCGCTGAAATCCGCTACGGCCTCATCAAAAAGAATGAAGAAGACCTATTCACGCTGAGCTTGAAACTGGGCGATGCGCGCAGCGGTCAACTTATGGTGAAACAGGAAGTAGACGCCGAAGACATTGCCGAAGTGGTGAGTAGATGGACAGGCATCCCCGTGAATCGCATGTTGCAGAGTGAGCGTGAAAAACTCCTCACCCTGGAGCAAGAATTGCACAAGCGCGTAGTGGGACAAGAAGAGGCCATCTCTGCCCTATCCAATGCGATCAGAAGAAGTCGCGCCGGCCTGCAAGACCCCAAAAAACCCATCGGAAGCTTTATTTTCTTGGGAACTACCGGGGTGGGAAAAACCGAAGTCGCCAAAGCCCTTGCTGAATTTTTGTTCAATTCTGACCAATCGATGGTCCGGATCGACATGAGTGAATACCAGGAAAAGCACACCGTGAGCAGATTGGTGGGAGCGCCTCCGGGCTATGTGGGTTACGATGAAGGCGGACAGTTGACCGAGGCGATTCGCCGCAAGCCCTACAGTGTGGTGCTGTTGGATGAGATTGAAAAGGCCCACCCAGATGTCTTCAATATTTTGTTGCAGGTGCTGGATGATGGCCGACTAACCGACAATAAAGGCAGAACGGCGAGCTTCAGGAATACCATCATCATCATGACCAGCAATTTGGGTTCGGATGTGATTCGGGAGCGGTTTGAAATGATTGATACCGGGGATCGCGATGCCATAGTGGCTGGGGCGAAAAACGAAGTTTTTGAATTGCTGAAACGGAGTATCCGTCCGGAATTCTTGAACCGAATCGACGAGGTAGTGATGTTTGAGCCATTGGGTCGGGACGAAATCCATCAAATTGTGAAGTTGCAGATTGACATGGTGATTGACCGACTGAAGGAGAATGGCATTGAATTATCGGTGAGCAAGGATGCGATTGACTGGTTGGCGCAGCTGGGGTACGATCCTCAATTTGGGGCAAGACCGTTGAAGCGGGTCCTGCAGAAGCGCATTTTGGATGAGCTGAGCAAGCAGATTTTGATGGGCAAACTCTCCAACCACGGGAAGGTACACATTGATTTGGCCGGTGCTGAATTGGTTTTTGAGGGCAACGACTAACTTTGGCAAACGATTTGCATCATTCGCTCGTCTTGACAACCATGAAACCAACCCGTATTTCCGCCATTTCGTTTATTCTTTTTAGTGCGATGATTTTCGCGGGAATACCATCAGTGTTTGGTCAGAGCAGACCGACCACTAAGCCGCCGGCAACTGTTGCGCCAAAGTTAAACCCGACATTGACAGCCAACGGCAGTAAGCCAGACACCCTCTACCCTGTTTCCAACTTAATCAAGGACCGCAGGTTTGTCTATCAGTTGATTACCCAGGAATATATCACCAACGAAAACGATTATTTCCTAGACATCAAACTCGACACGTGTTATTTGATTTTCACGGCGATGGAGGGAGAGCGATTGTTTAAGATGGTGTATGCGGCGGATGAGTTTGGCACCAAGCCCTGGGCCAAGGCCAACGGGTTGCAACTGTTGCCTTATGAGATTCAATTTACGGATCGAGGCGCCATTGAGTCGCTCACCAACTGGAAAGCACACCGCGATGTTATTATGTCGTCATTGTCTACCCAAGTACAAAACAAGATCATCACGGCAGAGGAATTTGATGCGCAGCGATTGAAGATGAACAACGAGAAAATCATGCGCAGATTGGCGATGGAGGATTTGATGTATTTGTTTGAGCTGAGCGATGATTCCATTCGTGAAGACGGGGAGTATATCCGCATTAAGCCGGTACGGTCGCCATTCAGTGGTGAGGACATGTACTTGCAGGGGAATTTGGTTACAGAGCGATTGCCTGGCACCAAAAACTCGGTAAAATTCTTGACCAAGAATGCGGCGGGGGTGCATGAGAAACCCATTTTATTGGCTGAGTGCAACGAATATGCGGAGGCGGCGAGCGACGGGAAGCAGCCCATTTCTGAAATTCAGCGTGTGGGACTCAACAATGAGGTGGAGTATCAGTACAATTTGGTACAGAAGGTTATGTCGCGCGTGATATTCTCTGATGTGTTGGCGATCAATTTCCAATCTAGGGGGAACATTCGCACATATTCATTGTGGGATAGGAAATAATTATTCATCCAGGATTCACATAAAAAAAGCCCCGTTTCCGGGGCTTTTGCTTTTTCAAATTCAGGAGGGTATTAACCGTTCATGATTTGATCGAAGATGGCTTTGAAGCCAGCAGGATCATTCATGGCCAAATCGGCCAAAACTTTACGGTTAATTTCCAATGCGCTGGTATTGAGTTTGCCCATGAATTGGCTGTAGCTAACTCCGTGCAAACGACAAGCTGCATTGATACGAACGATCCACAAAGAGCGGAATTCGCGTTTCTTCGCGCGACGATCGCGGTAGGCGTAGGTTAAACCTTTTTCTACGGCGTTCTTGGCAACGGTCCAAACGTTTTTACGACGACCAAAGTAACCTTTGGCGAGTTTGAGGGTCTTTTTGCGGCGAGCTTTACTCGCAACGTGATTGACTGATCTTGGCATAGTATTTTAGTTTAATGGCTTGAGCGGCTATCTATTGCAAAGGCGCTTTGGTGCTCCGGCCAAGTTTGTTTTAAGTTTATTTTCCGAGGCGTAGCATGAATTTCACGTTGCTCATGTTGGTTTCATCCACAATGGCATCGTGACCCAAGGCGCGCTTGCGCTTGGTTGATTTCTTGGTCAAAATGTGATTTTTGAATGCTTTGGCTCTCTTTACTTTTCCAGAACCGGTTACTGTGAACCTTTTCTTGGCGCTGGAATTGGTTTTCATTTTAGGCATATCCTGAATTCTTAATTTTTCTAAGTTATTTTTTCACTTTTGGGGCCAACATGATGGCCACCTTTTTTCCTTCTTCTTTGGGCTCTGACTCCAACTTAGCATATCCTTCGTCGATCAGTACATTGGCGTACCCCATCAACAAATCAATACCACGCTGTTTGTAGATAATGCTTCTTCCACGGAAGAAAACATAAGCCCTTACTTTGTGTCCCTGCTCCAAGAAATGCTTGGAATGCTTGATCTTGAAATCAACGTCATGCTCATCGGTATTTGGTCCGAATCGAATTTCCTTAATCTCTTGTTTCACCGCATTGGCCTTGATCTCCTTTTGCTTCTTCTTTTGCTCATACAAGAATTTCTTGTAATCCACAATTTTACATACTGGGGGATCGGCGTTGGGAGAAATTTCTACCAGGTCGAAACCCAATTCATAAGCTACCTCCAATGCTTTCGCAGTGGGGTACACATCCACAGGCATATACTCTCCTACCACCCGCACCATGGGGGCAGTAATGAGCTCATTGATCTTGTGGAGAGCTTCCTTTTTGACGAACGGTCTTCTACTATATCCTGGTTTCATCTATCAATATATCAGCCAATTGCTGAATTCCCATTGCACCCAAATCGAGACCGCCGTGCTTCCGAACAGATACTTGTTGTTCGTTGGCTTCCTTCTCTCCCACAATCAACATGTAGGGGATTTTGGCGATTTCGGCATCACGGATTTTCTTACCCGCTTTCTCGGCCCGAGTGTCCAAGGAGGCGCGAATATCGTGCTTTTTTAAGAAATTAACAACACTTTCAGCGTATTCTATGTATTTATCACTAATCGGCAGCACAACCACCTGTTTGGGCGCCAACCAAGTTGGGAAATTTCCAGCATAATGCTCCAACAAGAACCCGATGAAACGCTCATGCGTGCTCAACGGCGCTCTGTGGATGATGATGGGCCTTTCCTTCTCGTTCTTTTCATTGATATAACTCAAATCAAAGCGCTCTGCCTGGGCAAAATCCACTTGGTTGGTGGCCAAAGTGAATTCACGTCCAATCGCACTCCAAACCTGAATATCGATTTTCGGACCGTAGAACGCGGCTTCGTCTTCCACTTCCACATAGCTTACACCCATGCTCTGAAGCACTTTTCTCACCATGTTCTCTGTCTTCTCCCACAACTCTGGCATGTCGATGTACTTCTGTCCCAACTTCTCAGGATTGTGCTTAGAGAAACGCATCACGTACTTATCGATACCAAACTTCTCGAAATACTTCAAGTAGAGGGCATTTACGCCTTTGAATTCTTCTTCAAATTGTGCTTCGGTACAATAGATGTGTGCATCGTTCATCTGCAAACTGCGCACGCGCATCAAACCAAACAACTCCCCACTCTGCTCATAGCGATAGCAAGTACCGTATTCCGCGAAACGCAACGGCAATTCCTTGTATGTATGTGGCAGGGCCTTGAAGATCTTGTGGTGGTGAGGACAGTTCATCGCCTTCAAGTAATACTTCTCCCCATCAATTTCCATGGGTGGGAACATACTATCGGCATAATAAGGCAAGTGACCGCTTTTCAGGTACATGCTCTCCTTCGCAATGTGGGGTGATTTCACACGCTGGTATCCTGCCTCGTTTTCGGTTTTCTTGGCGTAGGCCTCCAACGCTTCTATGATGATACCACCGTTGGGCAACCACAACGGCAAACCCGGTCCTACATCATCATCAAAAGTATAAATTTCTAACTCCTTACCCAGTTTCCGGTGGTCGCGCTTCTTGGCTTCTTCCATGCGCTCTAGGTGCTCATCCAACTCCGATTTCTTGGGGAAGGTTACACCGTAGATACGGGTCAATTGCTTGTTCTTCTCATTTCCACGCCAGTAAGCACCTGCGGTATTCAACAATTTTACCGCTTTGATGTGACCTGTGTGGGGAATATGGGGACCGCGACACAAATCGGTGAAATTGCCCTGCTCGTAGAACGTGATACTTCCGTCTTGCAAATCTTGCAACAATTCCAATTTATAAGGATCGCCCTTTTCGGTAAAATACGCGATGGCGTCTGACTTAGAAACTTCCTTGCGAACGAAAGGACTGTTGTTCTTTGCCAATTCCAACATCTTTTTCTCCAACGCCGCAAAGGCCTCAGAAGAAAAATGGGTATCACCAAAATCTACATCGTAATAGAAACCGTGATCAACCGGCGGACCGATGGCCAATTTCACGCCTGGAAACAACGCTTCCAACGCTTCTGCCATCAAATGCGCACTAGAATGCCAGTACGTTTGCTGTCCCTCTTTGTCCTTCCACGTCAACAACTGCAGCGCAACATCTTGATGAATTGGACGGTTGGCATCCCAAACCTCCTTATCTACTTTAGCGGCGAGCACGTTGCGTGCCAATCCCTCGGAGATCGACATGGCCACATCCATGGCTGTTGATCCTGCGGGGTAGCTTCTGACGGCGCCGTCTGGAAAGGTTATGTTAATTTGCATTGCAGTTGATAATAAACAAGGTGGCAAAAATACTGAAACGATTTGGGATTTGATGAGGGAAAGATTTGCGTTTTTTACAAAATTCTTTTGTCGATGAACTTGTAGAAGATAAAATCGGTTCTTATATTTGCACCCCCATTGGTGAGGTGGGTGAGTGGCTTAAACCACCAGTTTGCTAAACTGACGAACGGGAAACTGTTCCGGGGGTTCGAATCCCCCCCTCACCGCAAAAGAGAAGCTTCACCGCTTCAAAACAAAAAAACCGTTGATAATCAACGGTTTTTTTGTTTAAAGGGATTTTCAAACATTTTGAACTTTGAAAAATATTCAGAGTTCATAGTCAATAAGATAAATGAATCAGACTACATCTGGAAACGGAGCTCGTATTCAGTGATTATTCTTAATTAGGGCTCAATCACTCTTATCTTACCACCTTCGCTTATGACAATTTGTTGACCTAGAGCCCTTTTCTTTTCAATTAATTTTTGAGAAGAAATTTTAATGGCGTTTTTTATTTTTTCCTTAAGCAGGTCTTTTTCTTCAGTGCTCATGATATATTTTTTTCAATTTACTAAACTTTTGTGAATCGTGTATTATAAATGATGTATCACTCAATTCTTTTTCAGCAATTAATTCAGAGATCAAAGTTGAATTATCGTATAACAATACAGAATCGACACAATTTACATATAATTCAAATAGATTCCGAATACCCGAATAATAACGCCTTTCAATCACTTCAGGCTGGATATTATGCCCACCTTCTATAACCCTTTTTTCAACTCTGTCTTTTGCAAGTTCAACGGATTCAAGCCAGAAAAAGATCAATGTAATATAATAACCATTGGCTTTTGCTTTTTCAATTGTCCTTACAAATGATCTTGTTGAAAGTGTCGTTTCAAAGGAAAAATCTTGATTTGAATTTATCAACTCATTTATCCTGTTGAGCATTAATCGACCCGCTTCAATAGATACTTTTTCCGGTTGAAATGGTGAAAGTCCTCGAGCTATTTCATCGGCATTCACAAACTCCTTACAATTGAGTAAATCAGGAAGAATGTTAAAAGAGGCCGTCGTTTTACCAGCGCCGTTGCAGCCACCGATAATATATAGCTTCTTATTCTGCATGCTCAAAGATAGCAATTTTCAATATTATAAATAGATTAAACAGAACCCTCAATCCAACCAAAACATCCATATTTGTAGCATGAAACGCGGTATTGTTATCTGGATTTTTTGTCTTTCTGTGATCGCATCACAAGCACAAATACGCGCCGTTTCCTATAACATCCGCTACAACAACCCCGGCGATGCGGCCAACGCATGGACCCATCGCCTGCCAGCCATCAAACAGCAACTCAACCAATTTCAATTCGATATTTTGGGCATCCAAGAAGGGCTGCACCAGCAAATTATCGACCTACAATCTAACCTTGGCAACCAATATAGCTGGATCGGTGTGGGCAGAGACTCAGGCGATTTGCGGGGTGAATTCTGTGCGATTTTCTATAACCAAGAAAAATTCACCCTAATCAGTAACAGCTACACCCAATGGCTATCGCCTACGCCCAATAAACCCTCCAAAGGATGGGATGCCGCCCTACCCCGAATCGTCACCTTCGCAAAATTCAAAGAAAAATCGTCCGGAAAATGCTTCTGGGTCTTCAATACCCACTTCGATCACATGGGTAAAACCGCCAGATTTGAGAGTGCCCTTTTTCTCAGCAATTTGGTCCATCAACATTCCCCAACCGACCCCGCCATCCTGCTGGGTGATTTCAACTGCCAAGATTCTTCAGCCCCCATCCAATTCCTTTCTAACAAGATGGAAAAAGCCAACCCCATCCAAACACCCAATCAACCCATCAACAAAGGCACTTTCAATGGTTTCGCCAAGGATGCAGATCTACCCGGACCTAACATCGACCATATTTTCATCAATAAATTCAACGCTCAGGCATGTTGGATTGATTACACCACGCGCGGACCCGGACTTTACATCTCAGACCATTACCCCATACTGGTTGATCTTCAATTTCGCTGATCCCCAGCAAAAACCGCATCCAGCGCCGCCGCCAAGTCGTAGTCTTTCTGTGTAACAACATCGCCCGCGTCGTGCGTACACAGCCATACTTCTACCCTGTTGTAAAGGTTTGTCCACCGGGGATGATGATCCATCTCCCCAATCACTCTTCCCGCTCTTACCATGAAATCCATCGCCGCTTCAAACGACGCAAACACAAACGTCTTTGTGAGCTGATTATCCTTCAATTTCCAAGTATCCATCCCCATCAATAAACCATCACGCGCTTCGCAACCCGCGCATCGCCCTGGGTAATCACCACCGTATAAACGCCCTTCGCCCAATCGCCAGTAACAAAATCTAACCGATCGCCCTGAACTGCACCGCGCGACTCAATCACCTTCCCCAACACATCCATCACCGTCACCGTAGCACCCTGCAACGCATCGCCCTGTAACGCAAACTGTCCCTGCGCTGGATTCGGATACAAATTCACCGCATCGCCCAGCTGCAAACCATCCGACTTCAACGCATAATTCGTGGTGAAACTGTACTCAAAATAGCTGCCGAAATCGGCGATAAACGTCTTCAAAATGGCATTCGTTGTGGCATTGCGCAACCGCACCGCACCCGTTCCCTGAGCCGTGTTCGCCCACCAATTCAGCCCATCCAACCCATAATCATACACAATCAACTTGTAACATCCGTTCAAATTCAACGTGTACGTGTTCGTCTTGTTCGCCACCGTGAAACTGTCCTTCACAACCACCCTACCATCGGCATCCAACAGCTTGAACGCGTTCTCTGTAGGGAAATTGTTCGTGCGAATCTCAATCTTGAAATTCCCCGGCAACACATCCGGCACAGTCACCGCCCTGGCCACGCCACTGTTCTGCGCATACTCATCGGCCACCCCATTCACCTCCGACACCTCACAATGAAACACATTCCCCTTATCCTTCATCCCATATGCCCACAAATCCCAGGTTGGCAACACAATCGTAGCCGTATCCAACGACGCCAAATTGCCCGCCCAATGCCATGACTGCTTCACGCTGGCATCGTTCATCCAATACGTAAATTTGATGGTTTTCACGGCCGATTTGCCCGTATTCTGGACCAACACCGTGGGCTGCGCGCACATCGGATTCGACTTCGAAAATTCATAGTCGCCCGTGGGCCTCAACACCTCCACAATGCGCACATCGTTCCCAAAATTCATCTCGCCATACTCCACCAACTGATGCGCCACGATATACCGATAATCGCCCGATTTCGTGGGCTGTGACACTTCATAATCAATGGTTTGCGTTTTTCCGGGCGATACAAACTGCGTGATCTCATGCTCCATCAATTTTGAGCGCCAACCCGGACACCAACCCTGACGTGGAATCAACCAAGTACCCCCCTGCGCAATCATCGGATTCACCGAACAATCCATCACCGAACTCCAACTCATCGCATTCCCCGCCACATTCAATGTATGCGTGATCGGTCCGCCGTTTTGCTCGAATTCTCCGTCCGACCCATGCCCCGTAATCGTAGAGCGCAACTTGAACGATTTCGCATCCGAAAGCAAATTCACATCCACCGGCGCAAAGACAGTATTGTTCAAAATGCTGTTGATACCCGGACCGCCCAATCGCGCACCGCCTTGCCACAACTGATTCATCGACAACACTTTACGCACTGGCTTACCCACCACAAACAAAAACTCCATCTCCATTTGCTCCTGATTCTGTCCGCCCATCGCCACCATCAAACGCTTCTTGCCCTTCAGCAATGGCGCAAAATCAGTCATATCGAAATACCAATTCTTCCCTGCCATGCCGAGGTCCAAATTGATGCCATAAGGGGTCACGAACGACACCAACTCATTGTACCAAGGAAAACGCAGAGTGTAATTCAGCTTTTCCATCGCCAACTGTCCTTCCGATGCCACCGCAATCGAGTCCAACAACACGCCCGTCTCGCCTTTGTAAACCATCGATTTACGGGCTTCGTACAAAGAAAAACTGCTATCCACTTTCACCAAATCATGGGTCACGATGCCCGCGCCTGACTTGTCTTCAATTACATAGCGATTGATGCTATTGGCCGCACGCACCAACGAATCGCGCTTCTGCACGTCCACCACCGAACGCTGCCAATTGCCACTCAACACCGTCAACTGCGGCTTGCTGAATCCCTCCGTGAAATTGCGGTTCAACGCATCGCCACGATCATAACTCCACGACACATTTTTCCCGGTCGATGCCGTAGCCGAGCGCGCATTGCCGTAACTGTTGCCCTTGCCCTCCGCAAACGCATAATACCCCACCAAATTGGCATATTTGGGGTGAGACGCATCGATGTTTTTGTTCATCCAATCCTTGATCTCCGCGGCCGTCAACACCTTGTTCCAAATGCTCAATTGATTCAATTTGCCTTTGTAGTTGTTGCCCCCGTTTTGATCGGTCCCCAAAATCACATTTTTGAGCGCCATTGCCTTGGTTTTGCTGCTGCCCGATAGCCACAGGGTGCCGTTGAGGTAGATCGACATGTTGCCCGTAGTGCTGTTTTTCGTGAAGACCCAGTGGTTCCAGTTGCCCTCGTATTCCGCCGGCGTCGCTGCCTTGTTGATGCGATCATAGCCCCCCGCCACGTATCCGCAGTCGAAGTAAATGCTACCATCCGACCAGGGAAAATGGATGTTCAACTGTCGTTGATTGGGATCGGTATTCCATCCGTAAATCACCGACGTATTGGTTGGCAACGCATTGGCATCGCCCTTGGCCCAAAACGCAATCGAAAGTTCGTTTTTGACGGTTGAAAAACTGTCGGCGGCGAGGGTGATCTGTCCGTTCGACGATAAATCTACCGCATAATTGTTCTGCGCGGTCAGCACGCTCACGGCGGTATCGGCAAATCCATCGAGCACTATGCCCACTCCGGGCGATGCGTTGGTGAACGAAAATTCAAACAGCAGGTTGCTCACACCGTCCCAGGTAAAGGGTTGATAGAAAGCGATTTCGTTGCTTCCCACCGCAAAATCCACGGTATTGTAGAAGGTTTCGGTGAAGCCCGTGGTGATGGGCGATGCGGCGTCGAGCCGGTTGAGGTTGGTGTGTTGCACACGCACTTTGAAGTAATTGGCTTTGCCTGAGGCGAGTGCTTTCAGGGCGATGCCTTGTATGTCGCCAGCGGTAAATCCGGCCGATAGCAACTCTTGGGCGCGATACAGGACCATCGTTTTGCCCGAATTTTGGGTGGTATTGAGCACCTCGTAGAGGTTGTCGTTGGCGGTGCCCAGAGTATGTTCGGCGGCATTGGTTTTGCTGCTCACCAATACTTGTTTCACGGTGTAATCGTAGTAATCGAAGACCGGTTTGGAGGTATAGGTGAAGGTGGTGCCGGTGAAGTTCGACACACCATATTTGGCAGCCGTTTGGGGGATGCGCTCAATTTTTGAGGAATCCACCAAGAAGGTATTGCATGAATAATCCCACTCGCCACAGCCCTTATTTCGGTTGGACCCGTCTGAGATCAGGCCATTTTTACAGCGGATGTTGTAGCGGAGGATGATTTTCTCGTATTCGAGGTTTCCGTCGGGAAACTGGGCGATGGTATCGCGGTTGTTGGTTGCATAATGAAAGGTTTTCACCCGGATGGTATCGCCAGCTTGCTGTGCCACGAGGTTTCTGGGCGATGCCAATGCGCCAAAAATCAACGCCAGTGAAAACAAGGTACTTTGTTTGAATGAAATGGATTTTTTCATGCCTTAAAATGTCAAAAATACAGCATTTCGGTTGTTGAAACGCCTAATTTTTAGCGATATTGCAGAAACTTATCAAGTACATATCGCTTTGAAAAATATCGACAAAAGCAGTTTAGAAAAAGCCTTTCGCCTATTTGAATCCGTTGATATTCAGCACATTCCCGTTGGGACAACCAAGGGATTACAAGAAATTCATAACTATATTTTTGAGGGACTGTATGAATTCGCTGGCGTTATTCGCAAGCAAAACATCTCTAAAGGCGGATTTCGATTTGCCACGGCTTTGTATTTGGAAGAAATCTTGGTCAAAATTGAGCAGATGCCGGAGGACACGTTTGAAAATATCGTGTCCAAATATGTAGAAATGAACATCGCTCATCCTTTTTTGGAGGGCAACGGCAGGTCGATGCGCATTTGGCTCGATATGATGTTAAAACGCTGTTTAGCCCAGGTGGTTGATTGGCAACACATTGATAAAAACCTCTATTTACAAGCGATGGATCGCAGTCCCATCAATGACCTTGAGTTAAGGACATTACTGGGAAGCAACCTCACTGCCGACACTGAAAACCGTGAGATCATATTCAAGGGAATAGAACAATCGTACTATTACGAGGGTTACGAAAAGGAGGATTAATCCCAACCCCCCGAAATCACAAATTCCTAAAACTTTGCAATTTTGAGAAGTTTTAGGAATTTTAAGTAACTTCGTTGTATGCAAACGGTTTTGAGAAGCCAATACCTCGATGTACTTAAAGTGCTCAAGGACAAAAATTTAATCAAAGTTGCAACGGGCGTTCGGCGCTGTGGGAAGTCTACCCTAATGTCACAATTCCAAGATTTACTCAGGGCGGAAAATCCTGAGGTAGCGATTATCGACATCAACATCGACATGCCCGACTTCCGGTTTTTGGCAGAAAAGAGCTGGAAAGACGTTTATGATTTTATTGTAACACACCTAACAAAAGATGTAACCAATTACGTGTTTATCGACGAGGTTCAAAATGTCAAAGAATTCGAAAAATTATTGGAGGGACTGTATGTCCACCCAAACATTGATTTATACGTAACTGGATCCAACGCATATTTATTATCCAGTGAATTGGCTACTTTGCTCACAGGAAGGGCCTATGAAATCCATGTTTTACCATTCTCATTCGCTGAATTTGTTCGTTTCACAGGCAAATCAAACAACTTAGACAGGGCTTTTGCCGAGTACTTGAGAACAGGCGGTTTTCCAGAGGCTGTAAGGCTTTCAGCCGATGGTTATCAGTTCACCCTTGATTATCTTCAGATGGTGTTCAATACCATCTTCAACAATGACATTTCAGCCCGCCGGTCAATTTATTCCGAAGAATCATACAGAGAGGTCGTTAATTTCCTTGTCGACACCATCGGATCCACGATTTCGGCGACCAATATCGCCAACACCTTAAAGTCTCACAAGAAGCCCATCGACAATAAAACCGTATCCAAATACATAGATTCCTTGGTAGAATCTTATTTATTCTATCGAGTTAAGCGCTATGATATCAAAGGGAAACAGCACTTGGCGACGCAAGAAAAATATTACCTCGTGGATTTGGGATTTCGAAATGCTTTGTTAGGAAAAGAGTTGCTAAGCGATGCTGGCCATCTACTCGAAAATGTGATTTACCTCGAATTAAAACGCCGCAATCACCAAATTTGGATTGGCAAAACCAACAATCTAGAAGTTGATTTCGTGGTTCGAAATAACGAAGGTTTTACGCAGTACATTCAAGTATCTCAAACTGTGCAAAATCCGGATACTTTGGCTCGCGAACTTGCGCCATTCAATAGCATAGCAGATCACCATGAAAAGTTATTGATTACCATGGACTTCGATACTGGCACTTACAATGGCATCAAGAAAATCAACGCGATCGATTGGTTAATGGCATAAGATCCCAACAGCACAAACCCTAGGGCTGCACCGCTGTCGCGCTTGCCGCAGTGGCCGTTGGCAAAAAATTCCCCGCATCCACAGAAGTTCTTCTCACATAGGTGCGAGGGAAAAAATGTAAGTCGTTCGAAAACATCACCTCTACCACACCAGGCGCTTGCGCGTACCGACCGCCCTCTGCGTAACGACGGAACAACTTTCCTTGCGACATACTCCCATTCACCCACAATGTACACAAGGGGGTATTCCGTTTTTTGTCCATATAGTCCGACCACAACGCCAGATCAATCCCAGCCGTTCCGAGAATCGCCATCACATAAATCAGCTCCCGGTCTTTGTCTGTCCCCTTAACAGCATCCACCGCCACCCAACCCGCAATCTCAGCGAGTACAGGGGCCATCGCCAAATACATCGTTCTGCCAGTACTACTGCCACTTTTGATGCGCGCCGTAGACTGATAAGGCACATAAGCCACTTGCTCCTTTCGCGCTTGATAAATCCAAACTCCTTGGTCTGTGGCCGTAATCAATCGTCCGGAAATTCGAATTACTTTCTCCTTATACATCCCCGATTCTCCGTCCAAACTGGTATCCTTGAAACTCACCCAACGCTTGTAGGGCAGCGTGATGAGGCGGGTGCGACGGAATTTCCGCCAATGGGTCAACTTCGACAAAGTCTGAAATACGAGTAATCCGCTGTCTTGCGTAGCTTGGATGTTTTCCTGATTAAACACGGGCGACATCGCCACGTAATCCAAGGGCACCCGAAACGGTTTCGGCGTACTGGCAAATTGGCTCTGCGACAGGCCCGTTTGCATCAAACACATCGCCCCGAACCAAAAACACAGGCGCCTCAGCAACCCTATATCCATTGTCAATTTCATATATTTCATTTCGCTGTTTCCTTAATAAACTTCACTACCCCGCCCATAAAAACCGCTTGATCGTCCCACATCGATAAGTGGCTGCCGTTCGCACAATACAAAAACTGTCCGTGTTGCACCGCTTTCGCCTGCCATTCCATCGCTTTGGGGTCCATGGTGTCGTGTTTGGCGCCAATCATCAGCGTGGGCACCGCAATTTCGCGTAAGCGCGATTTTACATCCCACTGGGCGAGCCGACCGCTGATGCCGAATTCGCTCGGACCTTGCATCATCGTATAGATTTCGCCGTTGGCGTGTTTGAAGGCACTGTCTAGGAGCGATGGCCATTGGGCTAACCGACAGATATGCTGCTTATAAAAGTGGGGCATCAGCAGTTCCATGTAGCGCGGATTGCTGAAATCTTGGTTCTTTTCGATGGTTCGAACTTCGGCCAGGACCTTGGGATCCATTTGTTTCGCAAGGACTTCGGCGGCGTATTTCCCATATTCGGGGGCGCTGGCCATCATGTTGGAAACGATGAGTCCTTTGAGGTTTTGCTGGTATTTGAGGGCGTATTCCATGGCCAAAATGCCACCCCAAGAATTGCCGAGCAGGTAAAAATTGGATGCATCCGCGCCGATGGCTTTCCTCACTTGCTCTACTTCTTCCACAAATCGCTCGGTGGTCCACAAGCTCGAATCTTTGGGCTGATCGCTGTAGAACGAACCCAGTTGATCGTACTGATAAAACTCGAACTGCTCTTTGATGAAAAACGGCTCGAAGCACTGCATATATTCATGGGTCATGGCCGGTCCGCCGTGCAGCAACAGGATTTTGATCTTATTATTCTGCCCGAACCGTTGCGTCCACACCTTAAATTCTCCCACCGGCGTTTGGATGGGAATGCGGGTAATGGCGGAGCTATCGGGTGGCCAGGGGGCTTGGTCATCGGCGGTTTTCTGGGCGATGTTTTGGCAGGACGTTGACAGGGCCAGTGTCATCAGGCACAGAAGGGCGATGAACAGGTTTTTGGGGCGATGTTGGGGCTTCATGGAAATGGCAAGTTATGAAAAATACAAACCAATAATTGGTCTAATTCATCAAAAATACAAACCAATAATGGACCGAAATCATCAAAAATACAAACCGCAAATCAAAACAAGGTCCGAGGATTCATCGTCAGAAGTTGTTGCCATGACAGTCCGCCAAAATGGGCCCATCATCCCATAAGTAAAAGAATTTCAACCATTTGTGAAATTACTCAATAGATTGAGTAAAATCACTCAGTGTATTGAGTAATTTCCGGAAATCCTAATTAAAGTCAACATTATCAAGCACTTAAACCACCCAGCCAATGCAAAAACGAATACAGCGGAATGTTCGTCATCCAAGATTGCGATTCATAATCTGCCATCGACGTGCGGATGCATTGCGCCGGTTCGTACTTATCATAATAGACACGCAAGCTTCTTGAACGCACGTTCAAGCCAGACTTTACCTCAATGGGTACTACTTGGTCATCTTTTTGGACAACGAAATCGACTTCCGAGGTACCCCCCTCGGGCGACCAATAATATCCCAACATACCAATGGAGGTGATTTGCTGACAAACAAATTGTTCGGTAATCACCCCTTTGAATTCTTCGAAGAATTCGTTGCCTTGAATGAGGGTTTGGGGCGATATCCCTGCCATCGCGGCAAGCAGTCCCACATCGTTCAAGTAGATTTTAAAATCGCTCCAATCGGCGTAAGCAGAAATCGGAAGGCCAGGCTTGGATATCCGCACTACCTTGTGAATTAGACCTGCATCTTTCAGCCAATCGATGGCCATTTCAAAATCCTTTGCGCGCGCGCCCGTCCTTAATAAACTATATACAAACTTCGAATTCTCTTTCGATAACTGTCCTACTATAGACTGCCAAACCATCCGAATTCTTGGCAGCTGGGCTACGGGTGCATGTTTGGAGAAGTCGTTCTCGTATGCTTGAATGATGTTTGATTGAATTTCACGGGCTTGAGTAAAATCGTTATTGGCAGCGAATTGATACACCACTTCAGGCATCCCACCCAAAAAGCAATACTGTTTTAGGTGATGTCGCAGCAACTCGCCAAACGATTTCATTATTTTGGGATCATTGGCCTGTATCGCATTAAGCAAAGAATCTGCCTGCATCGCCATCAAATACTCATGAAAATTGAGGGGCGATAAGGTAAGAAATTCTACTTTACCTACAGGAAACGACACCCCATTGTGGATGGCTACTCCAAGCAAAGACCCGGCTGCAACAATATGGTATTCAGGTGCATTTTCATGAAAATATTTCAGTGCGGTGATGGCTTCTTTGCAGGCCTGTATTTCATCGAGCACGATCAATGTATTGTTGGGATCGATGCGTTTTCCATGAGCGATTTCCAACGAGGTGACGATACTGCGCACATCGAATCCTTGCTGGAAAATTTGTTGCAGCATGGTAGATTGTTCAAAATTGAAATAGGCCAATTGGGAATATTCCGTGCTACCAAAGGTTTTCATCAACCAAGTTTTACCCACCTGTCTGGCCCCTTGAATGATCAACGGCTTCCGATTGGATTTGGCTTTCCAACGCAATAAATCTTTGTACGCTTCTCTTACCATGGAAATGTTTCTCAAATTCAAAAATACCACTTAAGTTCGAAAAAGTGTATGCCCACCACACTTTCAAGGACTTAAAAATGTAAAATTTCACACTTTTGGCGAGTTAAGTGGGTTTTTCTAAGCTACCCTACACTTTCATAACATCCACAAAATGCACACTTAACATTGTTTGTTGTACCTATGATTTTCCCGATTATATCCGATTAATTCGGTTGTACTACAGTGAAACTTTCATACCTTTGTATTGTGGGGGCGGATAAGAAACATAGGAAAGTCTTGTTTTATAAAAACTTTTTTCAAGACTTCTTCGGCAAACAAAATAAAAAGGTAAAAGAGAAAATCATTTGGACCTTAGAGTTAATAGAAGACCTTGACAGAGTTCCTGAAACATATTTAAAGCATATAGAAAATACTGATGGCCTTTATGAAATTCGAATTCAAAAAGGCAATGACATATTCAGAATTTTCTGCTTTTTCGACATCGGGCAATTGATCATCATTGGAAACGGCTTTCAAAAGAAAACACAAAAGACACCAAAAAAGGAACTCGAATTGGCACTCAAAATCAAATCTGCTTATGAAAACGACAAACACCAACTTGACAACTTTGGACGAGTTTAAAGAAAAGAACTTTGGGAAACTCGGCACCAAGAATCGTGATGCCCTTGAATCTGGCTATGAAGCATTTAAAATAGGCGCTTTGATTCATGATACACGCCTATCAATGGGAATGACCCAGGAGGAACTCGCCGAAAAAGTGGGCACGACAAAATCCTATATTTCAAAAATCGAGAACAACATAAAGGAAGTGAGAATTTCAACACTACAAAAAATTATTGAACTTGGATTTGGCGCAACACTCGAATTAAACATTAAACGCTAATCTGCCATTCCATAACAACAATGTCCTAGTGATTTAATTCTAAACCGAATCAATATATTTGTTGGGTATGTCAAACACCGACAAACTCACAGAGGCACTTGTAAAGTTCAGGGATGAACGCGACTGGGAACAGTTTCACAACCCCAAAGATTTGGCCATCGCGCTGAGTCTGGAAGCCAGCGAACTCCTGGAGACCTTCCTCTGGAAACAGCCCCATGAAGCCGATATCGAAAAGATCAAAGAAGAACTGGCCGATGTACTCGCCTATGCCCTGCTCATCGCCAAGCATTATGACCTCAACGTAGACGACATCGTACTGAAAAAAATCGCGCAGAATGCCCTGAAATATCCGGCCGACAAAGCCAAAGGCAATGCCACCAAATACACCGACCTATGATCGTTTACCAACAAAATTGTAAAACCTTCATGGCCGATGTCCGAGAGAGCAACATCGATTACATCATCCACCAGCAGTTTCAGCAAAAGCTCAATCACCGTACCTCGGAAAGCGAAGTCAACAGCTGGAAAAACTCCATGCAGTACATGAAAAATGTGCTGGAAGTGGCAGAAATTCCGAGCGATGCCATGGTCACCATCGAATGTCAGATCCCGCAGACATCGAAACGGATCGATTTCATCCTTACCGGCCTCGACGAGAAAAAGCAGTCCAACGCCGTGATCATTGAGCTCAAGCAGTGGAGCGAAGCCGAAGCCACCTCCAAAGACGCCGTGGTGAGAACCTTCGTGGGCGGCAACCACCGTGAAGTCAGCCACCCCTCCTACCAAGCTTGGTCCTACGCCGACCTCCTCACCAACTTCAATCGCTCGGTAGAGGAAAACCAAATACAACTTGCGCCCTGCGCCTTCCTCCACAACTGCGAAGACCGCACCGCCCTCACCCTGCCCTTCTACCAAACCCATATCAACAAAGCGCCCATTTTCTTCAAGCGCGATGTGCGAGCCCTGGCCGATTTCATCAAACGGTTTGTGAAATATGGCGATACGCAGAACATCATGGAGATGAT
>JAHEMG010000102.1 GCA_024643755.1 Flavobacteriales bacterium
GGATGGAGAAGGAGCAGTACATGAAGTTTAGGAATACATTGACACCGGCGAGCGGTTTTCAGAGTGCACAATACAGGTTGATTGAATTTGCCAGTACGGAGTTGATCAATTTGATTGATTTTAGGTTTAGGGCAACCATCGACCGGAATACATCTTATGAGCATGCATTTGAGCATTTGTATTGGCAAGCGGCGGGCAAGGACCACACTACTGGACGGAAGAATGCGTTATTGAGCAACTTTGAAAAGCGGTACAAAGCGGATTTCTTGGGTAAGATGGAGGGGTATAATCAGACCAATTTGTGGACGAAGTTTCAGCAGTTGCCAGAGGATGTGAAGTCGGATGCGGGGCTTGTTGCGGCGATGCGACATTACGATTACACGGTGAATGTAACGTGGGTGATGGCGCATTATCATGCGGCGGGTAAATATTTGGGAGAGGCGGCGGCCACTGGCGGCAGTGATTGGCGCAAGTATATGCATCCGAAATATCAGCGTAGGGTATTCTTCCCGGGCTTGTGGAGTTCCGATGAGCTCGCAAATTGGGGCCAAGAGGTGTAAACGTTTGATATATGGTAATTTCGTTCGTAAATTAGTATCTTTGTACTTTGGATTATCATGATATAACAAAGTAGCACTTTGGATTATCATGTTTTTTTAATAGTACATAGTCATGTTTATTCGAAATCAACAGCTTCAGGGAAGCGAAGGTGAATGTCTGTTTTTATGGGGTGCTCGTCAAACGGGAAAGAGCACATTGTTAAAATCATTGTTCAAGGACGCACTTTGGTTTGACTTATTAAAGTCAGATATATTTATGCGATACCAGCGAGACCCAGCGCAATTCAGGGAGGTGATTTTGGCTGAGGGTGAGGATCGGGTCATCATCGTGGATGAAATTCAGAAGATTCCGGCATTGTTGGATGAAATTCATTGGCTCATAGTCAATCACAGGGTGAAATTTATTTTGAGCGGTTCGAGTCCAAGGAAGATATTGCGATCTGGTGCTAATTTGCTTGGTGGAAGGGCTTTGAGATATGAATTGTATCCACTGAGTTGTTCAGAAATACCTCAATTTGACATAATCCGGGCCCTGAATCATGGTTTATTACCGCGGCATTATTTATCGGACAATCCCAAAAAATTGATTGATGCATACATAGGAAATTATTTGCGTGATGAGATAGCGGCGGAGGCCAAAATTAGAAATATTAACGCTTTTGGTCGGTTTTTGGAGGCAGCGGCATTTTCAAATGGGGAAATGGTGAATTTTACCAATATCGCCGCCGATTGTGGCGTATCTGCGATTTCAGTGAAGGAGTATTTTCAAATATTGGAAGATACATTGATCGGACGTTATGTGCCTTCTTTTCAAAAGAAACCAAAGCGCAGAGTTATTCAGGCCCCAAAGTTTTATTATTTCGACATTGGTATAACAAATCATTTGTTAAAGAGAGGCCGAATTGAAATGGGTAGTGAGTCTTTTGGAAATGCATTTGAACATTTCATATATCAGGAATTATATGCGCACAGCAATTATTCTGGTGAGAATTATTCCATCGCTTATTGGAGAACAACATCACAGATAGAAGTTGATTTTATTCTTGGCGACCACAAAATTGCCATTGAGGTAAAGGGGACAGACAATGTTCAGTCAAAGCACTTAAAAGGACTTAAGGCCTTTTCGGAAGAATATAGCGTAGAGAAACAAATTGTAATTAGCAATGATCCTATGGATCGCAAAGTTGGCGATATAATGGTGATGCCTTGGCGTAAATTCTTAGACCGTTTGTGGGCTGGTGAAATCATTTCATAAATTGGTGCAATAGTGAGTAATCGAAATCCCCGTATCTTGGCTGTATGAATTCGGAAGGTGTTTTTTATGTGGGTATTGCGATTGCATTGGCAACCACTTTATATGGAAGGGTAATTCGCGAACGCGGTTTGAAGGTGTTGAACGCCGAAGAATTGCATGATTTGATGTCGTCTTTCGCCAAAACCCGCACATATAGTGTCTTTGTGTTGGTGGGCATCATTGCTCTGTATTTGATTTTGGGTGCGACCAATAGTTTTGAAAGGTTCTGGGCGATGGGCATCAATCCGATGTACGCATACTTTGGGATGTTGATTCTGTACGTCTTTGTCACTCAGGGACTAGGAATTTCGCGCATGCGTAGAATGAATTTACCCGCGGCTTACATGAAATCGGTATACCAATCTGCGGCGTTACAGGTCATCGGCATTTTGTCGATTGCCGTTGGTTTGGTGATGTATTTGTAATTCTAATTAACGATTGGAATATCGTTGATTCAATTTTACAATTGGCACAAAGTAGTTCAGTGCATTGGCACTGGAAACGGTAATTTCTCCAGTTCTGAAATTCAAACATTGGCTGTTCCCTTGCGCATCGATACTACTGCTCCAAACAATTAATTCTTTTTGATAGAGTCTTCTTCGAAGTTTGGTATCGCTCTGAAAAATCTGTTTCAACTCAGTGATGGTTGGTAGAATGGTGGGTATGTAATCAGCATTTTTTTTCATGAGTAGATGTACATCATTCAGAGACATCGGACCGTTTATGCCTTTTGCGTTGTTGCCGGATATTGCGCTGTGAGCGTGTATGTATAGCTTGTCCTTTTTGTCGAAATAGAGAAATTCGGAAGCGTATTCAACCATAAAAGCGTTGGGCTTAATTGTGGCTGTGGTATCAATGGGTGTTACGACGGAAACATCGTTAACTAATTTATTTTCTGTGAATTGCAACTGTTCTCCTGCTTGTCGTAGTAAACGATTCGATTTTAATTTTTGTGCTGTAGCAACAATTGCAGAAGTGCCGGAAATTGCGCTCCATAGAGCTACGTTACCGCTGGCTAAAAACACCATTCCACCCAAAGCGGATCCAAAAACTATAGTATTAAAACTCTTGTTTTGTAATTGTCCTGCCAATTGAATTTTAATACCCGCTAATGTGTTTGCTGCTTTGATCTGATCAATTTCAGTTTGCTGTTTTTCGATTTTTTGAACGATGGCAGACAAATTTATCACAGTATCTACTTCTAACGACTGTGCGCAGATTGGTTTGGTTGTGATTGATCCTACTGCAGCCACAAGAATAATAAGGAGTGTTTTGCTTAATTTCATCATCTGTGGTTGCAAATTAAATAATATCTAACTTTCTGATTATGTCAATTCGTCGAATTCAGGGAGTGTTTTGGTGTTTTAAGCGGAGATTTTTAATATTATTGGATATGAAAAAAATAATTCCAAATTTTCTGGTGGCTGCGTTATTGATAGTTTTCGTTTCAGGATGCGCCAATGTTTACTACACACCAGACGCATTTGAAATAGCAAGAGGTCACAAAACGGTGGCGATTTTACCTGCCGTAGTTTCAATAAAGGCGAATAAAAGGGTTACAGCAGAGGCGATGTTGGAACAACAAAGAACGGAATCGTTAAACTTCCAGCAGGAAATTTACAATTGGTTTTTAAACCGAAAGATGCGTGGACAAATGAGTCAAGAAATACAAGATTTGGCTACGACCAATGCGAAATTGGCACAAGTTAATTATCCAACTGTACCAAAAACTTCCGAGGAGTTGTGTCAGATTTTGGGTGTTGATGGTGTAGTTAGTTCTAACTTTTCATTGTCCAAGCCAATGTCAGATGGCGCCGCCGTTGCGATGTATTTGTTATTCAATGCCTATGGAAGCACAAACGAAGTAACTGTTACCATGTCGATCAATGATTGCACTAACCATAAGCTTATTTGGAATTACAGCCATGTATACTCTGGGGGATTGGGCAGTTCGCCACAATCTTTGGTATCAGGTTTGATGCGAAATGCGAGCAGGAAAATGCCGTACACCATCCGTTAACCATTATTCCTTTATCATGATCGCTTTTTTGATTCGGTTCTCTAAGAAAACCATATAAATCCCTGCGCTTAATCCGCTTACATTTACCACATTCCCAACGCCTGTTGCCAAGTTCAAACCTTGCAAATTGGTGATTGTCCAAGAGGCATTCTCGGCCGCATCAATGTACAAAACATCACTGGCCGGGTTTGGGTAAATGCGCAGAGGTGATCGCCTCAACTGCTGCGTGGAAACCAATTTGGGCGCTACGTAAAAGCTTTCTACACATTGAATGCAACCCACTTGGCCCATGCGTTTTTTTATGCCGGTACAAACATGGTACCATCCGGTATCGGGGTGTGACCATTGGTTCTGCTTGTCGGCGCGAATTTGTTTACCATTGTAAAACCAATACAACGTATCCTTTTGTTTGGAGGCGACTTCTAACAGTGTATCGGATTGGGTGACCCATTGAATGGAATCGTATTGAGTTACGGTTAAGGTTTGAGCGGTGGTCGACACACATCCTTGGGTGGAGGTAATTGTGCATTGAAATGTATCTGTTTGCTGCGCTGTGTAGCGGGGCTTCATGTTTTGGCTGTTCCAACCTTTGCCATTTTTCCAGTTGTATTGGTGAGTGCTATTGGTAAAAGTATCGCCAAAAATTACAGAATCGTTTGCACAAACGCGGATACTGGGGAGTTGTTGAGGCACCTGGGGCGATACGGCATAGATGATTTTCACCGAATCGTGGGCTGTGCAACCGGTGGCTGATTGTTTGGCTTCGAGGTGTACAAGCTGGGTATATTGGCTTTGGCCTTTGATCGTGAGAAACTGGGTTGAATCGGTGATGATCGTGCCATTCACACGCCAAGTGTAATCGGTGAGTATGGCTGAATCCTGGGCTTTCAAACGAATACCAAGTCCATCGCAATCGTATCGAACAGACCCTTTATCAGACAAGCGCAATTTGGGGGCATCGAGAATCTGCGTCATTTGCACGGTGCCTTGGATTTTGGGTTTTGTGCTGCTCCATCTGATGCGATAGCCCATTCCGGCAGCGAGGTTTTCGGGAAG
>JAHEMG010000122.1 GCA_024643755.1 Flavobacteriales bacterium
TTGTATGCGACCCCTAGATTACACCTAAAATGGAGCATCAACAAGAAGCATAGAATCAATGCCCAAGGTGGTGTTGCAAGGCGAAGTAGTTATTTTCTATCTGAGCATTTGCCACAATTCATCAACGGGAGAACATTGATCATTGATGAATCTCAACTCATCAATCAACAGTGGATGCCGCAAGAAAAGGCATGGAATTATGGTTTGAGTTATTTGGGGAATTTCATGGTTAACGACTACCCCGCTACCCTTGCTTTTGATGTTTTTGAAACCCGATTTCAGTCGCAAATACTGGTAGACAGAGATCAATCTGCTTCAGAGGTACTCATTCGTTCGGTATCTGGAAATCAAGCTGGAAAAACAAGAACAGCACAAATTGATTTCAATGCTTATGTACACCGCAGATGGAGTTATAAGCTCAGCTATCGTTGGATAGATTCTAGATTGTGGCTCGATAGTGGTTTTAAACAACAACCGCTTCAATCTGTACATCGAGCATTGGTTGTGATGCAATACAATACCCGAAACAAATGGTATTTTGACTTTGTAACCCAGTATAACAGCCGGAAGAGACTACCTTACTTCTCCAGTGTGAATCATCCCAAACACCCTGGCTATAGTCCAAGCTATTTCATTGTGAATCTGCAAATTCGCAAAGTCATGAGCACAGCTTTTGAATGGTATGTGGGCGGTGAAAATTTGGGCAATGTTCAAAATCACCATCCTGTAATGAATTGGGAATCACCCAATAGCAATCAGTTTGATGCGGGATATGCTTGGGGACCTACAAACGGCTTTACAATTTACGCCGGACTTCGATACAATTTGTTTTAATGCATGATGGGTACGTTCAAGCCGTTTTATTTTTGGCTTGAATGTACTCACTCATGAGCTTGTACAAGGCTTGCAAATTCTGCTGATCATCGAGCAAATAAATGTGATTTTCCTGGGTTTTGAGATCGCCACGTTTGGCCGGTCCCGTGAGTTTTCCCCATGGCTTGTCCGACCCCAAATTCATGGCTGTCTGCGTTAAAATTGGTTGAATCCACGCTGTAGGCAAATCGTTTGAAGCCAGAATATCATGAGCGATACCCGCCATCGCAACGGTGAAATTGTTTGCAAATACCCCCGCCAAATGCAAATACTGACGTGACGCATAGGATAACGCTTGGCAATGCAAAACACCCAAGGAATCAGCCAATCGCTGCAAATTCACATTCACTTGTTCACTGCTTGATTCTGTAAACACTGGAACATCGCTCCAATTCACTGTTACATCGGAAGCAAACGTTTGCAATGGGTAAAACACAGCGGTGTCCGCATGACTTAGCAACGGCAAGGGTGTTGCGCCACTACAATGAACCACTGTGATTCCATGGACATCTAGCCTTGCTGCACACTGAGCAATTTGACTGTCGGATACGGTGAGTAATATCACATCCCCTGGTGAAATTATCAATCGCGAATCAGCGATTAAATGATCACGATTCTGCCATTCAAGGCCATCTATGTTCTGAGGCTTTGTTTTTGAACTTATGACATGGACGGAATCAAACAACGCCAAAATAGACGCATTTATACTCCGCTGAAGCAACACTTGTTTTGTGATTGCACTGCCAACACGGCCATAGCCCCATATCAGCAGTCGACCACTCATGCGGTGAGTTGCTTTTGTTTTTTGATGCGATTGATGATGGCCAAAACGAATCCAATAACCATGATGATTGTACCCGCCCAAACCAAATTAATCCAAGGAAACTCGATTACCTGAATAACGATATAGTCCCAAACGGGCGTCTTCTCTCCTGTTTGAATTACAAAGCGGATATTCTGCGCAGCGGGATTGGGATCAACAATCTGAAGGTTCAAAATGCTCACCATCACACCAAATTGATTACTCTCGGCAGGTTTCATGTCGAAATTACCCGTAATCTCATTAATTAAAAACTCAGGACGCAACCAAACCGAGTCGCCCAATCGCTTTGCTTTGATGGCCAATTGAATTTTCAACCCAGTTGAATCCATGCTGCGATTGATGCTATCAATGGTCATTACCACTTTTCCCGTTTGTGTGATGAAAGGCCTAAAGAACCCAACGGTATCCACCCTGAAATTACTGAATGGCTCCTTGCGGTCCATGCTGCTCTCATAATTCACATGGGTAAATACATCTTTATGCAAGAAATGTCGGGTAGAAGGTTCCGCCAGTAACCCCATTTTGGGATTGTTCTGAGTTTTGGGTTCCAAGACAAAACTATCAACGGTTTGTCCTTTTTCATCCTTCTTTACAAACGCAACCTTAAAGTACTTATCGATACTATCAACGCCAAGTCCTTTTCTTTCATCTAGATAGATGGCAGTATATTGTTGTAATGGCTGAGGCTTACCCTTGTAAAGCAACTGATTTTCTCTGTTGAACTTTATGCCTTTTGCGTCTTGATTTCCTTTTTGATCTACTTCTGGGGCTAGATCTATACCTTGTTTACTGGCCGATAAAATGTTCTTATTCACCGATGATACCAAAACACCCATCAGCAATACACCGAATCCGATGTGCGCGATATTTCCACCCCATCGCAGCCATTCTGTTTTCTTCTTTTGGTATCCGTAAATCAAGTTTGCCCATACCAGTGCGATGGTTAAGAACAAGAACAAAATGAATTTGAATTCCCAGATATCGAACCCAAACATCAACAACACGGTTAAAGCGATGACAGCAATGCCAATTTGCAATAGGGGCTTTTTGATTGCCGACCATTCAGTTCCTCTGAATTTAAACCAATAACCCAAGCTCATCAGCAACATGATAGGCATTGCCAACCACAATTGCACGCGATTATAATCAGCCGCGGCGGGAACCGCAGTTTTGTAGCCAAACAATTTGTTGAATACTGGGATACTCGTGGCGGCAAATACTTGCACCAAGGATAGAATCAAAAACATCGACCCTAAAAACATCCAAAACTCTCTAGAATCGAGCTTTTCATCGTCCATCTCAACTTTTGTGCGTTGATAGAGCACGTAAATATAGTAGACCAACCAACCCAAAAACAGGACAGTACCCAACCCTTTTAACCACTGGTAAAACAATGCAACTGATTCAGGTGCACTGATACTGTATGCTAAAACCATGGGGACAATCAACACGGCGATAATGCCATATAAGGCCCAAGTTCTGCGTTTGCCTTGCAACACAACCACCAACGCGAAAGCCAAAAATGCCAGCAAAAATAGCAGGAGCTGTCCCGACAGTCCCAAGTCTGTGAATGAGTGAACACTCGCCTCACCCAAAATACCTGATCGGGTTAGGAAAGTCGCGTAGAGAACCAACCAAAAGGCAATTTGTGTAAGCAAATGAGAGGTGAACAAATGTCGGCCCGTGGCTTTCGTAATAATCAACATATGCGCAGCGCTGGCCATAATCAACCAAGGCATGAGCGATGCATTTTCTACAGGATCCCAAGCCCAATAGCCACCAAAAGAGAGTGCCTCATAGGCCCAAAAACCGCCCATAATGATACCCAATCCCAAAATGCCCACGCAGACCAAACTCCAAATCAAAGCATGAGAAATCCAACCTCTGTCGTTGTTACGCCAAAGCGCTGCAATACTGTATGCAAATGGGACGATCGCCGTTGCAAATCCTAAAAACAAGGTTGGAGGATGTATCACCATCCAATAATTCTGCAACAAAGCATTCAATCCATTGCCATCTTTGAATACCTCCAGATAGTTTCCAACGCCAATTTGACCAAGAATGGGAATATTCAAGAAGTCCGGACGCTGTTCGCGCAATAAATCAAACGGAGAGCTTCCAATTTTCAATTCGCCCCAGTGGAATCCGAGCAGCATAGAACCCAAGGCGATTTGTGCAAAAGCGATCACCACCATGACTGGAGATTCCCAAGACTTCGCCACCCGCTGCAATACCAGGCCTATGAGCGAATTCCAAAACAACCACAACAGAAAACTACCCTCTTGTCCTTCCCAAAAACAGGAAATCATGTAATACACAGGCAAACTGTTACTTGAATGTCGCCATGCATAATGAAACTCATACCTGTGGAAAAAGATGATGGAAAACAACACCACAAATACAGCCACAATGGCCGCAAAATGGAGTTGGAAAAATCGTTTACCCCATGTTAATCCAGCTTGTAGTTGATGCTGTTCGTGTTGAAAATAGAAAATTGCCGACAACAAAGAAGCGACGAAAGACAAAATCACAAATGCATGACCTAGGTTTCCCAGCCATAGCCATTCTCCATTAAAAACGATGGGCGCTTGTACTGTGTTCATTTTGACGCGGTTGATGCTCCCGGTGCATCTTCATATTTTGATGGACACTTACTCAAAATTTCAGTGGCCAAGAAATGATCTTTGTCGTAGGTACCAATCAAGACCATCTTTTCTAAATGTTCAAATTGGGCAGGTTTTGGCTTGGTAAATACCACCTTACTCTCATTGTTCAGTGAATCAAACCCATAGAATTCCAGTCGGTTGGCATTGGTCACCGCATCATAAACGATCGGTTTGGCCTTGTTCAATTTACAAACAACATGGACAGATTTGCCGGGATTTTCTTGTGCGATGCGTTGAGCGTCTGGAAAAGCCACATATTGGGTTGTATTTCCGTACATGCTAATCACCGTTGCGATACCGATTCCGGCAAGTATTAACAAAATGAGATGGAATGGTTTCATGCGTTTTTTTCGATTTTGGATAATTTGCGATCCAGTCTGAATAGATAGAACAAAATTCCGACAAAAATGATGAT
>JAHEMG010000125.1 GCA_024643755.1 Flavobacteriales bacterium
GCTGAATAAACTGTCAATGGCTTGGTTTCCTGAATTGTTTTTGGCTACATCGCTCAAAGAACCGCCAGTTTCGAGCATGCGGACATACACGCTTTTGGGATGGTCTGTAAGCAATTTTGACTTCCACTGATCGGCTTGGGTGTAATCGCCGGTGAGGCGGCTAATTTTCACCAATTCATAGAGGGATTGTGGCACATTTTCACTGAAGGGGAATCTGTCAATCAGAATTTTATATAAATCAATGGCTTGTGGGTATTCCTGCAGTCGATCTTGGTATATTTTTGCTGCTTGAAATAGCGATTTTTCAATGGCGATGAGCGCTTGTTTTTGGGCTTTTTCAGTCAGTGGTAAACCAGCGTAATATTTCTTTTCGCTATCGGCAATGTTGGCAGGAATTTGTGCTGCAGCAGAATCATCGGTTTTTTCTGCAGTTTGTGCGGTGGCTTTTTGGGTACTGTCTTTCTGGGGTTCGTCTGACTCGACTATTGCAACTTTCTTAGCGGCGTATTTCCAGAAGTCGCGGTTTTCACGTTTGCCCCATAGTTTTTCAAATTCTTGGGTACTTTTGCTGCGATTGACGGCGTTGTAGAAGGGGAAAGACGCATTGCCGCTGTTGGTGCTTGGCCCGTTCATGGGTGCATCCAAATTGTTGAGGTTGTTGTTGCCAAATCCGCCGGCCGGAGGCATGCCGCTGTTGTCTTTTTTAGATTCGGCCAAGGCTTTGGCTTTTTGTGCAGCTTCTTCGGCCTTTCTTTCGCGATCAATGGCTTCTGCAATTTTGTCGGCCCGCCATTTCGAGTCTTTGGCCATACGCAGTAAACTGTCGTTGTTGTAAACAGTCATCACCTCCGTAAGTAAATCGCTCAGGATATCGTTCTTCTGAACGATGGCGTCAAAATTGGGGTGTGATTTGTCAATGATGGCGTTGGCAGAATCATAATAGATGGCGGCAGTTTGGAATATGCGTTGACCAAAGTAATGATCGCCCAGGGCCAAATAGGCGTTGGTTTTGTGTTCGTTGTTGGTCGATAATTGAATGGCTTGGTTGAACCGCTTGAATGCCATTGGGAAGTTTTGTGCTTTGAGCTCGTTATTGCCCATGTTCACGTAAATCTGTCCCAAGAAGTCGATGTTTTTATCGTCCTTCAGCATCTTTTGCAGCACTTTGTTGGCTTTGGCGTAGTTCTCTTGTTTTGCGGAGAGAATTTCAACTTGCGCCATCCTAGCGGCAAAGGCCATTTCATAAGGCGGATTGTATCGGTAAATCACACCGAAATGCACTTCCGCTTTGTCGTACTCTTTTGTAAATAAGTAGCATTGTCCCAAGGCAAAATGCAAACGGTATTTGTCCATCCGATAATGGGTGGCCTGTAGCGCTTTTTCGAGGGGTTCTTTTGCTTGTTGGTATTTGCCGAGTGCGAACTGCAGCGATCCATAGACCCATTGGGCATCGCCCTGTAACGCTTGCGGAAATTCGGGGTCTTTGAGTATGTTTTGAACCAATACTTCCGCATCGATGTTTCTACCTTTCAAGGATAGGCAACGTGCGATCCAGAGCTGCGATGAAAATTTGATGGTTGGGTCGGTGAAATGACCGTTTACGTATTCGAACAAATCGATGGCCGCGCTAATTTCACCTTTGAGGAAATAGGCTTTCCCGTTTAGGAGGTAGGCATCATCCACCCATCTGCTTTTGGGGTGTTTGTCGATCATGGTCGATGCCTTTTTGATCACCTCGTCCATGGCGCTGCTATTGCCCTTTAGGACGTCGATTGTGCCATAATTGAATAGGGTGAGCGGTTTACGGAAGTCATCTTTATAGCCTTCGCGGGTGAGTTCCATGGTTTCCAACCATTTTTGCTCGGCATTGAAAAAGGTGTTGTAATGGGCGAGGGTATTGTGCCATGCCTTGTAGGACCATGACTCTTCATTGCGACATCCCCCGAGGAATGCGGAACATCCCAGCAATACTGCGAAAATTAGATTTTTCCGTGCTACCCGCATCCTTTTGTGTTGTTTAAAACGCTAATTTTGGTTTTTTATTGACCGTAAATCAAACAATGTCTAAAATTTCACGCCGTCGCAAAATTATCGCCAATCTTCGGAACAAACATCGTTTTGTATTAATAAACGATACAACTTTTGCAGAAGTTTTTTCTGTGAGGTTGACGCCGATGAACGTTTTGATGTTGTTTTCTAGCCTTTTGCTGACGTTTACCATCATCGTTTTGTTGCTTCTCGCGTACACGCCGCTGCGTGCGATTTTGCCTGCTTCGGTAACGATTGAGAGCAAAAAGGAGTTGCTGATGCTGAATCAGCGCATTGAAGATATGAGCAGGAAGTTGGAGGTGCAGCGCAGCAAACAAGAGGTCTTGAATGTGATCTTGGAGGGCAAGGAGGAAGCGTTGGATTCTACTTCGGCGCGACCTACCACGCAGCGATAGGCGATTTTATTTGTCCCCCGAATTTCTTATATTTGTGAGAAAGGATCAGTAACGAAAATTATGGCAATGTTTCAATCAAATGCGACCAAAAGCGAGAAGGTAAATCAGTCTCAAGGGATTTTGAACATCATTGGACAGGGTACGCGCATTACGGGCGACTTGGTTTCGAATGGCGATTTTCGCGTGGATGGTGCCATTGAGGGCAATGTGAAGGTAGGGCAGCGATTGGTCATTGGCGGAACTGGCAAGATTCTGGGGAATATTGAAGCGGATTCAGCCACGGTAGCAGGCCATATTAAAGGTAACCTTACGGTAAAAAATGTTTTGGAGTTGAAGCCATCGGCCAAAATTGATGGCGATATCATTACCAATAAAATGGTGATTGAAGCGGGTGCTCAGTTCAATGGTCGCTGTACGATGAACGTGGCGGTGAGTGTTCCGGCGGCAGGACAGACCCCGGCGAAGTAAAGTCATTATGAAGGAGTGGGGCAAATACATGGGAGTGGCATTTGAAATGATTGCCACGGTGCTTTTGTTTGTCTTGCTGGGTAGATGGGTGGATTATCAATGGCCCATGAAGTTTCCCATTGGCACATTTTTAGGTTCATTGTTGGGCGTGGGGATGAGTTTATATGTAATTTTGAAGAAATTTTAACGTGAGAGAGTATAGTATCAAGATTTTGGGCCTTGGCACGCTGCTGGTATTAAGCACGATGTTGGCTGATTGGATGAGCAACAAAGTGGTGGTTCCTGTGGATGCATATATCGGCTTGGTGTATTTGGTGTTGATTTTTTTATCGCTGCGATACTATGTGAGTAAGGCGAGTGTTTCCAATCCCAATCAATGGGTGAGGCGGGCGATGACCTCAAGTATGCTGCGGTTGTTGGGGGTTCTTACCTTTTTGTTAATCACGCTGTTAAACCGCGGAAAAGCCGATTTGGTGTTCGCTTCGGCCTACTGTGTTTATTTTCTTCTATTTTTGTTGTTTGAAATGTCTGAAAAGCGTAGTAATTTGCGCCCCGATTCAAACAATGGGCCACAAAAAGAAAATGCCTGATTTTTCTACATTCTTCACCACTTCCAATTTTCGGAAATTTTTCGTTGCGACGGGTTTCTTAGCTTTTTTCGCTGTTTCTGCCTTGGCAAATGAAACACATACAGTGTCACAAACGGCCTCTCAAGGTCATGTTTCTGACGTTGAGGTTTCTGCTCACGTAGATAGTGCCGCACATCAAGAGGCGCACAGCAATGAAGTTCACGGAGCAGCTTCACATGGCGAGGCACATGCCCCAGAGAAGTTTGCACCGGGTAAGATGATCATGGAACACATCGCGGATGCCCATGATTGGCACATGTGGGGAGAAGGCCATGATGCGGTTTCTATTCCATTGCCTGTGATATTGTATACGGAGTCTAAGGGCATTACCATTTTTTCAAGTGCGCGTTTTGAGCACGGTCATGCAGCTTACGAAGGTTTTGAATTGAACGAAGAAGGTAAAGTGGTTTGGGCTGATGCATCGAACACTGAAGCGATTTACGATATTTCATTGACCAAGAACGTGGCTGCGATGTTGATTGCAGTATTGACAATTTTGTTGATCACCATCGGAATGGCCAATAGCTACAAGAAGAACACGGGCAAAGCACCCAAAGGATTCCACAACTTGGTTGAGCCTTTGATTTTGTTTATTCGTGACGATATTGCTAAGCCATCGATCGGACATAAAACGGACAAGTTTATGCCGTTGTTGTTGACCATTTTCAGTTTCATTTTTGTGAACAACGTATTTGGTTTGATTCCGATTTTCCCAGGTGGGGCAAACGTAACGGGTAACATTGCTGTTGCTATGGTGTTGGCTTTGGTGGTGTTTGTTACTATCAACTTGAACGGAAACAAATACTACTGGAAGCACATTTTCATGCCTGATGTACCGGTTTGGATGTACGTTATTATCATTCCAATTGAGATTTTGGGTGTGGTATTGAAGCCATTGGTATTGATGTTGCGTTTGTTTGCGAACATTACTGCCGGACACTTAATCATCCTTGGATTTTTCAGTTTGATCTTCATTTTTGGTTCTATGAGCCAAGGTTTGGGATATGCGGTGAGTCCTTTAAGTGTGGCCTTTACCGTATTCATGGGATTGTTGGAAATGTTAGTCGCATTTTTACAAGCCTTTGTATTTACTTTGCTGACGGCCATTTACATCGGTATGGCAGTAGAAGAACATCATCACTAAAAAGAAATAAAACCTAATAAAAAAACAACCAAATAATTATGAGTCTCATGAACACTCTCCTTCAAGCAGCTGTTGA
>JAHEMG010000128.1 GCA_024643755.1 Flavobacteriales bacterium
GGAAGAAAAGGACTTACTTGCTTTGAAGCGGAATACCAAATGCGAAACCGCAATTATTATGGATCGATGATGGTAGAAACAGGAGAAGCGGATGCATTTATTAGCGGACTAACCCGTAATTATCCCATCGCATTGAAACCGGCCCTAGACGTAATTGGTATGGTTGATTCTACCCACCGCGTGGCTGGTATGCACATCATGATGACCAAAACGGGACCCGTGTTTTTCGCGGATACAACGGTGAACATCGATATGGATGAAGATACGGTCTATGACATGGTCAATTTGGTGAATGATCGCGTGAAGTCCTTCCAAATTGAGCCCCGTATCGCCCTGATTTCCTATTCTAATTTTGGTAGTTCAGGTGGAAAGTATCCCAACATGATGCAAAATGTGGTGAAGCGCTTGCATAAAAATCAACCAGAAATTATGGTGGATGGCGAAATGCAGCCCATTTATGCGATTGATGGAGAACTTCGTAACAAGCGTTTTCCCTTCAATAAACTGGGTGACAAATCTGCCAATGTGTTTATTTTCAGCGGTTTGAGTTCTGGAAATGCCGTGTATCAAATCATGAGAAGTATGGGGAATATGGATGCTATCGGACCGGTGCTTCTCGGATTCAAAAAGTCAGTACATATCCTCCATCACAGTTCTTCGGTGAGAGAGATTGTAAACATGATTGCGCTGGCCGCTTGTGAGGCCCAAGAAAAGTGATCTGTTAGCCCATGCAAACACCATCATTGACAGTGAGTGAGATACAGTGGGGGAGTCAAGTATATCTGCAATCCTTGGCGCTCCGACATGAAATTTTACGCAAGCCGTTAGGATTGGTTTTTGATCCAGGGATTTTTGGGGCAGAGTCTGAGGATCATCACATCGTAGCCAAGCAAGGCGATTGGGTTGTAGGCTGTATGATTCTATCCAAGACCAGTGATGCCATGAAGATGCGTCAGATGGCAGTGGCAAATGAATTGCAGCGACGTGGCGTTGGTGCTTCAATGGTGAGGTTGGCAGAAGAAATCGCCAAGAATAAGCATGCGAAATGCATGGTTTTACATGCCAGAGACACCGCGATCCCTTTTTATCTATCGATGGGATACGAAATAGCAGGCGAGGGCTTCATGGAAGTTGGAATTCCACATCACGCTATGCGGAAGTCATTGGTAGATTGATTTCTTCATTTCCGCGAATTTTGGTCATTGGCCCATGGCTTTTGAACTATCTTTGTGTTTTTACCTATGGATACCCTAATAACCGCACTACAGTTTATTCTTGCTCTCTCCATTTTAATTACGCTTCACGAATTTGGACATTACTGGGCCGCTCGTGCATTTGGAATCCGAATTGAAAAGTTCTTCTTGTTTTTTGATGCTTGGAATTTCAAGTTGTTTAGTTTCAAAAAAGGCGATACAGAATACGGCATTGGCTGGTTGCCATTGGGCGGATATGTGAAAATTTCTGGAATGGTTGATGAGAGTTTGGATACAGACCAAATGAAATCTGAACCACAACCTTGGGAGTTCCGCAGCAAACCCGCATGGCAGCGATTGATTGTGATGATTGGTGGTGTAACTGTGAACTTGATTCTGGGGATTGTAATCATGATTGCCTTGACCTATTCGCAAGGTGAAAAATACGTGCCTCAAGCGGCAGTGAATGAGCAAGGAGGGATATATGCCGGACCTGTGGCACGCTCCGTAGGATTCAAAACGGGTGATCAAATATTGAAGTTGAACGGACAACCCGTTGAAAACTTGGATGCGCAGTTTGGTGATCCCACCTTTCTAACAACCGATAAAAAAATCATTGAAATCAGAAGAACCGAATACCCTGTTGTTGTAAGTAATGATAGCTTAGCTTCAACAGCAACGCCGGTAAAACCTCGGGTGTACGATACAACCTTGGTGATGCCAGATAATTTTGATGAGTTGTTGGGTGCCAAGTCTGATCTGCCCTTTTTCGCCCCAAGAATGATGTTCAAAATTGGCAAAGTCATGGGTGGCAGTCACGCAGAAAAAGCGGGTTTGGAAGCAGGGGATATGATCGTTTCAATCAACGGTGAATCTATCACCTCGTTCTTTGAATTCAAAGAGTTGTTGGTAAAGCACGCGGGAGAAACCGTAAAAATGAATGTGCTCGATAGCAATAAAAAAGCCAGTACACTGAAAGCGGAGATTGGCGAGGATGCTACCTTGGGATTCCAACCTGCATTCTTTGGCTTCGAATACAAAGAAAAAGTCATCAAATATGGTTTGGGCAAATCCATCAATCTTGGGGTGAGTCGCTCCTTCGGGTTGATTGGCGCCAATGCAAAAGCCCTCGGCAATGTAGCTACGGGTAAAACAGATCCAACCAAGTCATTGGCAGGTCCTGTGGGAATCGCTCAAATGTTTGGTAGCACCTGGAACTGGTTGAATTTCTGGACACTGACAGCCATGTTGAGCTTGGTGTTGGCCTTGATGAATATTCTGCCCATTCCCGCTTTGGATGGAGGACATGTGATGTTCTTACTGTATGAAATCATCGCACGCAGGCCTGTATCTGACAAAGTATTGTACATCGGTCAGATCATCGGTATGGTGTTTTTACTTTCGCTTGTGGCCTTTACCTTTTGGGTAGATATTGCCCGTGCATTGGGAATTTAACATGAGTAATCCGTTTGCCTTTTTCGGACTTACGCCATCGCTCAATATTGATGAGAAGGCGTTGAGGAAGTCCTATCTAGACATTCAACGCGGTGCGCATCCTGATTTGGCCATGGCGGATCAGCATGAAATTGAAATTTCTGAATTGGCCAATGCGCATTATCAAGTATTGATGAATCCTCAGACGCGGGTGAGAACCTATTTGAATGTCGTGGGGACAGTGAATTGGAACGACAATCAACTTCCAGGCAATTTTTTAATGGAAATGATGGATTTGAGCGATGCCATAGAAGAAATGGATCGCAGCGATGTGGAATCAATGAACGAGGTTGAATCTCAGCTTGATACATATTTTGCAGCATTGAATCAGGAACTGATAGAATTTCAACATCAACCAGCGCCAGATATTTCAATGTTGGGATTGTGGTATCAAAAAAGCCAATACCTCAATCGTTTGCGGAAAAATTTCGATGGAATAACAGAGATTTGATTTTCGCTATTTATTTTTACCCTTGAAATCGCATGTCTACCAGAACTAACCTCAAAACCCACAATGAAATTCGATTGATCTTTCAACGAATGGCTTGCGAAATCGCAGAAGCATTTTCCGATGAAACCGATTTGTACTTTGTAGCCATCAATCAACGTGGAATGGCCATCGCGCTTGAGTTAAATCATGAATTGGACCGCATTTTACCCAATTGTAACGTTTCATTGGGAAACATACACGTTGCAGAAGATTATCGTTGGGAAGGAGTAGTTCCTAATATGGTGGCACTTACAACACCCGTGATTATGATTGACGATGTCATTCATTCGGGTGGCACGTCGATGCAAGTTTTGGTGGATTTATATGAGCATGGGTTCGATACCATTCGAACAGCATTTTTGGCAGAAAGAGAACATCGCAATTTTCCAATAAAAGCAGATTTTGTTGGCTTGTCGATTGCGACTACCCTGCAAGAACACGTGTTTTTTAACAACGAAAACCTGGGTGATTTACAGTTGTATCTCATTTAACCTATTGATTTATACCACACTTTATCTATTTTCATTGTCAAATAAAACAACCATTGCTTGTTTGGTGTTATTTTTGAATCAATGAAGCGTTTTCTACTCACGGTTTGTTTTGCCTTTTTGCATGTGTTTGTGCTCAAGGCAACCCATATTGTGGGCGGAGAGGTTACCTATAAGTATTTGGGTAGTAATCAATACAAAATCCGTTTGGATTTATACATCGATTGTCAGAACGGAAACCCGCAAGCCATTCAATCTGATGCAACGGCTTATATCGGTGTATTTAACGGACAAACCCGTAACATGGTTGGTGGTTATCCCAAGCAAATCAGTCGCCAAGGACCCAAGCGCGTTGTAAAAACAAACTACAATTGTATCGTAAAGGCCCCCAATGCCTGTGTGGATCAATATTGGTACGAAGCCACATTTACCTTGCCAGCTATCACCGGCGGTTATTACGTGTCGTTCCAACGTTGCTGCAGAAATGGAACCATTGATAATTTGGTGGATCCGGGTGGGACAGGTGCTAACTACTGGACCTTCATCCCAGATGTGAGAACCCTATCAAACAGAAAAGAGAACAATTCGGCGGTGTTCAAAGAATTGCCACCTAACTTTTTGTGCACCAACACGCCGTTGAAGTTTGATCACAGCGCTACCGATGATGATGGCGATAGTTTGGTTTATGAGCTATTCCGACCATTCACGGGTGGGACAGCGCAAATGCCTCGCCCTGACCAGGGTGGAAATGGTAATTTACAACAACCTCCATTTTCTCAAATTTCTTGGAACTCCGGCTACCGTGATACCATGCAAATCGACGGTAATCCCGGACTGACCATAGATCCAAATACAGGCTTTATGACTTTGACGCCCACGAAAACGGGGCAATTTGTTATTGGGATTATCGTAAAGGAATACAGAAACGGACAATTGATATCCTCCACTAGGAGAGATTATCAATTCAATGTTCAGAGTTGTGTGATTGATGTGGTAGCATCATACTTTGTACCAACCTTTATTTGTGGGTATCAATACAAATTTCAAAATAAGAGTTCTTCGGCCCAGCGTTATCATTGGGATTTTGGCGT
>JAHEMG010000020.1 GCA_024643755.1 Flavobacteriales bacterium
TCGCTTGGTTGAATTCTGTGGTGTGTAAAACGTATTTGCAGTTGATGCAACAAAATCCCGACAGTGCTTTATCGCTCATGCGTGGTTGGATCTTGGGTTCGGTAGAGAAAAACGCATCGCTCACCAGCAAAACCGTTACAGGCGGCGTGTTGCAGACGTTGGGCGCTTGGACAAAAATGGATGCTTGGTGCATGGCCAACGAGCCCACCTATTCAAACAATACAGTGCAATGGTTGAAGCCGGTGCTGCTGCCCAATCCCAGTGATGGAGCGGGTTGTATGTTCTATAGCGCAGAGCCCTTGAAGATGACGTTGAGGTTGATGGATGCGTCGGGCCGACAGGTATTCGCGGGCAGTGCCATGACCAACGAGTCCATTCAATTCAATCAAAAGCTGTCGGTAGGTGTCTACCATTGGCAAGTGGAAACACCGCGTGGCGATTTCCAACGCACCTGGGTGATTCAGTAAGATTCATTAACAGATTTATTAGCTCACTGGCTTGAACGCTTCAAAGGCATTCAGGCAGTTTTTGCAATAGTGCATGCTGCGGCACAAAGTTGGGCCAAAAGGGGTGTGCATTTCGGTGTTGCGCGAGTTGCAATAAGGACAGGGGGTGTCGCTCAGCACATCCAATTCAATATACCCATCGTGTTTGGGTGGCGGTGCCAGTCCGTGTTGTTTCAGGGCGATGAGCCCTTTTTCGGTAATCATGTTGGTGTTCCACTGTTTGTTGAACGTGGTTTTCACCTCGATGTGTGTATAGCCCGATTCGGCGAGTTTGTCGTGCACCATCTGCTCCATGATTCTCAGGGCCGGACAGCCGCTGAAAGTGGGGGTGAGTTCGATGATGGCGTGGCCGGGTTGGGGCGATGCTATACCCGTAACGATGCCCAAATCCACAATGGAAATGGTTGGTATTTCTGGGTCCATAACGGTTTCCAGAAGGGCTTTGATGGAGTTGGGCATGGTTGGGTTTTTCTATGCGATGAAATAAGGTTTACCAATCGGCACCTGGATCGATGCTGAAGACTTCCGTCATCTCGTCGAGCAGGGGCTGCAAATGGGGCGTATGGACTCCGTGGCGCCCGCCGAAGGCGGGCTCAGTGCTTTCCACTTTGGGCACTACGTACCCAAAAGATTCCAACAAAGGCACTACTTTATCCAACCAGCGCTGCTGCAATTCGGCCTCTCCGCCAAAAATGCCTGCCTCGATTAATTCCGCTTCAAATTTGCCGGGCTCAAACATGCCCAAAGCCAATCCAAACGTTTCGTTGATGGCATTTTGCATCCTTGAGAAACTCTCCTCACCGCCCGCAGCCAATTTCTGCATGAAAATATCGGCATGCATCGTGTGATACTTGATTTCGCCCTTGAATTTCCTGGCTACCATCGCCAAAGGTTCAAAAACGCTATCGGCCAACATCTCAAAGCGAATCGCCTCGGCATGGTCAAAAAAGAAATGACGAACCATCGAAAAATCATACTCGCCAATTGGTAACTCTACCAACTGCGAGCAATGAAACTGATTGTCGTTGCGGGTAAATGCCACCGTATCAGGGTCGCTCTCGCCCAATTCGTGCAACAATTCAAACAAGGCCAACGACTGACCAATTTTGTCCTGCGCCATGCTGCTGAAAGCGATATCCTCTTCCAACATCGGACCCAAACCGGTCCATTCGCTGTTGCGGTGTCCAATGATCAACAAATCATCAGCCATTTTATATAAAAGCTCTTTTAAGCCTTCAACGTGTTTTTCTGTAAATTCCATAATTTGTACTGTTTGTTGGGGTTGTGAAATGATTCGTATTTCCTTACACCTTGCTGGTTCTGGCTTTGAACGCGTTGATGCGGTCCATCACCTTGTAACTGTTGGGGTCGCGATACAATTTGTCTTCGGTGGTCTCGAAAATATCAGCATCTTGGTACTCGGTCACGAATACATCCGCCGTTTTAACCACCCACAAATTCACCGCCGCACCGCGTCTGCAGTACTGCTCTTTGGCAAACAACATCGCCATTTCAGCGTTGGGCGCATGCACGTTGCCCACGTGTTGGTGGTGTGTGCCGCGCTTCACCTGCTGAAACACTTCGTAAGTTTGGAAGTGCTCGTTGCCCGACAATTCGCCAACTTTTGATTCATCGTCCAATGCGGCGCGATCAATTCTGGGGTCCAATGACTTGATAATCATAGTGTCTTATTTAGAATTTACTCGGATTATGCCAAAGGCGTTACGTATTGATCGGTTTTGCTCATCAACGCTTTGCGTACCCAGCGACCGTTCTCTTCGGCCATTCTGCGAACAGCCAAACGCTCTTTGTTGCAAGGTCCGTTGCCGTTGATCACCTGTTTGAAGGTCTCCCAGTTGGGCTCGGTGTATTCCCACTGACCGGTTTCCTCGTTCTTGCGCAAGTTGGGGTCGGGCAGGGTTAAGCCCAAATCCCAGATCTTGGGGACGTACATATTCAAGAAGGTCTGACGCATAGAATCGTTCGATCCCATTTTCACTTTCCAGCGCATCAAGATTTCAGAGTGTTGTGAGGCTTTGTCTGGCGGACCGAAGAAATGCATGATGGGTTCCCACCAGCGATTCAACGCTTCTTGCACCATCGCACGTTGAACGGGGGTGCCTGTTGCCAAGAAAACCACGTTATCGTGTCCGTACTTCAAGTGGAAGGATTCTTCCGCGCAGATGCGGTCCAAAGCCCTGCAATACGGACCGTAAGATCCTTTGCTGTTGGCCAACTGGTTCACGATTGCCCCTGCATCGATGAGCCATGCAATTACGGCGCTATCGGCCCAAGTGGGTGCGGGGTAGTTGAACACGTTTGAGTATTTGCTTTTGCCGTTGATGAGGTCGTTGGTCATGTCTTCACGACTTTTTCCCAAGGTTTCAGCGGCGCTGTAGAGCAATTGCGCATGTCCCACTTCGTCTTGTACTTTGGCCATCAAAGCCAATTTCCTACGGAAGCCGGGGGCGCGGGTAATCCAAGTGCCTTCGGGCAAAGAGCCGATGATTTCTGAGTGGGCGTGTTGCTCAATCATTCTCACAAGCTGTTTGCGGTACTCTTTGGGCATCCAATCTTTCGGTTCGATTTTGTCGCCAGCGGCGATGCGTGCTTCGAACTCTGCCAATTTGATTGGATCTTCGTCGGCCAAAATGCTGTTCACTTTGTTGCCGTCATTTTCGATGTAAGCGTTTCCGTACATATGAATGTTGTTAGTTTTTTTGTAGTCCTGAGAGGATGAATTGTGTGAGTTTCTCTGCGATTTCTTTGGGTTGCATTTCCCCTTGTGGGCGATACCATTCGCTCACCCAGTTGAGCGATGCGAGGATTGTGAGGGTCGCAAATTTGGGGTCTACGTCTTTGAATTCGCCTTCTTCAAATCCAAGAATCACGATATCGCGGAATTCTTTTTCGTAGGAGTCACGTCGCGATATAAACTGATTGCGCATCGCTTCAGACAGATGTCGCCACTCATGGATGAACAGGTGGGAGGCATTCAGGTCTTGGGTAATCACGGTGATGTGATTGTGGATGGCCATTTTGAGTTTTTCGGCGGCGTTGAAGTAGATGTCGTTCACATCTTTGATCCCCAGTTCCAGTGCTTCGGCCAAGCCAAAGCAGGTGTTGGTGAGGATTTCCTCTTTGTTTTTGATGTGATTGTAAAGACTGGCGGCCTCCATGTTCACGGCGCTGGCGATGTCACGCATGGAGGTATTCAGATACCCTTTGTTGCGCATCAGTCCCAGAGCGGTTCCCATGATTTCTTGCCTACGTGTCATTACAATCGTTTAACAAAACTAACTAACACTTGTTAGTTTTCCAAATGTTTTTCAAAATTGCCTGAATGGCCGATCAATTTTTATTGGTTTTGAGTTTGAATTGATGAAAATTAAATCAAGCTATCTATCTTTGATAGTATCATTTGATATTATTGTGAGGCCACCGTACGAAATTACACCCAAGATTTTGAATCTCATCGGTTCGATTTCTGAAATGATTGGAGAAGTAAATGCCAATTATCTGAGCAAGCAATCCCCTCAGTTGCGGAAACAAAATAGGATCAAAACAATTCAATCTTCATTGCAAATCGAAGGAAATACGCTCACGGAAGATCAAGTAACCTCGTTGATTGAAAACAAACGAATTATTGGGCCGGAGAAGGATGTTTTGGAAGTGTTAAATGCAATTAAAACCTATGAGTTATTGAAAACGTACAAATCTCATTCAGTAAAGGATTTTTTACAAGCGCATGCAACGCTCATGGACAATTTGATTACAACACCCGGAAAATTTAGGACTCAAGGCGTTGGTATTGTAAATGGAAAGGAAATTAAACACCTAGCACCTCCATTTGAAAATGTACCCTACTTAATGAATAATCTGTTTGCATATCTGAAGGACGAACGGGAACATCCGCTGATTAAAAGTTGTGTTTTTCATTATGAAATGGAGTTTATTCATCCATTTATAGACGGCAATGGTAGAATGGGAAGATTGTGGCAGACGGTAATTTTATTCCAAAAACATCAAATATTTGAATTTCTGCCATTTGAGACCTTGATTAATGCCAACCAGAGCGAGTATTATAAAGCACTTTCGATGAGTGACAAACTGGGTAAATCTACACCATTCATTGAATACATGTTAGAGGTAATTGAAAAATCTCTCTCTCAACTGCTCAATTATAACAATAGAACACTTAAGGAAACGGATCGACTTGAGTACTTCTTGAACCTGGGACACAAGGAATTTAGTCGAAAAGACTACATGAACATTTTCAAAGACATTTCATCGGCTACCGCAAGTCGAGATCTAAAAAAGGCAATTGCCTTAAACCTGGTAACAGCAGTAGGAGACAAGAACCAAACGAAGTATCAAATCAATATTCCTCCCAATTTTTTGGATTCACCCATTTAAATAATCTCAGTCCTAACAAATATTTAGAAACTAATACTTAAACTTGAAAAGTCTAATCAAACCCAGTTAGAAAAAGGGGCTATTTACAGTTACAACGTAATAAGTCTAATTAAACCCAGTTAGAAAAAGGGGACAATTAAAGACTTCAAAATTGGAGATGCTTTGTTGAAAAATAGAATCGAATATAACCTGATCGAAAAATCAAATGGAGATTATTGTTATTAACCTTAAAAATAAGTTTTTCACTTTTTTTTTAAAAGCAGAGCAATTTTTAAATGCAATGCTGGTAGTTATATTTTTTTTCGTATTTTTTGTCATAACTAAAAATAGTTTTTTTTCATTGATTTTGTCTATTTTGTTCCTTTTCATAATTGAAAAAATCGTCAAAAACGTGATTCGAAAATACTTAAACCGCGCAGTGGTTGGTAATCTCGCATTTTCAGAAGGCACTGTTGTTTTATTAAATAAAAACGGCAGTATTAATAGAGTATTTGAAACAAAAAATATTTTAGAAGTACAACTGAAAACAGATAAATATTTATTTTATAAAAATTACCATGCAATAAGAAATACTGGAATCACTTATGTCTTAATAAAAACCATTGAGGGATCTTTTCAATACACATGTCTGATAGACAATAAACTACATTATGAGAAAATTTTAGAAATCATCCCCAAGTATAAATACCTTACTCTCTTGAATAAGCGCTTGAAATGATCTCTTCCTTAGTAGTTGTACTCACACAAACGAGTGCAAAATGATCTGGCCAATTGTAACCATCCCTTTTTCTAACTGGGTTAGATTCGACTTTTCAAGTCAAAGTCCCCCAACAAATTCAAATAAACCTCAGCGCCTTCGCCACATCCTCCGGCGCGTCAATGGCAGGGGAGGCCCAAGTGGTTTCTTTTACCCCAATGCCCATCCCGTTTTCCAACCACCGCAATTGCTCCAACATCTCCGTTTTCTCCAATCCACTGGGCGATAACTTCGCCACCGTGCGCAATGCATCGGCCCTGAACGCATACATCCCAATATGACGGTAGTATTGAACGCCATCGCCCGAACCCGCGGCATTTCGATTGTACGGAATCGGCGACCGAGAAAAATACAACGCTTGATCGTTCACATCACACACCACCTTCACCACATTCGGATTTTGAATGTCTTCCGCCTCACCAATGGCGATTTTTAACGTAGCGATATCAATCTTGGGTTGCTCAAAGGCCGACACCAACAGTGCCACCTGCTCCGGCTTGATAAAGGGTTCATCGCCCTGTAAATTCACCACCACATCGCAGTCCCAGCCCAATTTTCCTAACGCTTCCGCGCATCGATCGGTACCGCTTGGGTGTACTTCGCTCGTCATCACTACCTCGCATTTTGATTGGATATGCTCAGCAATTCTCACATCGTCTGTAGCCACCGCCACCCCCGCATGAGGATTGGCCATCTTGGCCGCTTCAACCACCCGCTCAATCATCGTTTTGCCACCCAAATCTTGTAAGGGTTTTCCAGGGAATCGGGTACTTGCATACCTCGCCGGAATGATGATGCCAAATGTGGTGCCGCTCATGGCCGCAAGTTATTTCTTTTCACCCGCTTGCTCAAGGAGTAACCTGATTTTGTCGTAAATTTCTGTGTTCTGATAAGCCCCCGAGAATTGCTCGGCGCCCGGACCGTAAGCAAATACCGGCACCGGAATCCCCGTGTGATGATCCGTTGAAAAGTGCATGGCCGGCTGTTTCCGCTGTTTGTCCCACCCAACCAAACTCAATCCGCCCGTTTCATGGTCGGCAGTCACAATCACCAGCGTGTTTTTGTCGGCTTTCGCCATCGCAACAACCCTGCGTATCGCCACGTCAAAGTCTTCCATCTCCGCCATCAAATACGTACTGTCCGTTTCATGTCCCGCCCAATCCACTTGCGAGCCCTCAATCATCGTAAAGCTGCCTTTGGGATTCGAAAACATCGTCTTAATCACGCTTTCGCTGGCATCGGCCAAGTACATGCCTTCTTTGTTTCTGCCTTCATGCGCCTTGGGAGGGAAGGGTTGGTCGTCGTAGAATACCACCCGACGCGACTGATTCTGCAACTGCTTCATCGCCCCATAACCTGTTCCGATGGCGTATCCGTTGTTTTTTAACGCATTGGTATCAAAGTATTTGCGTCCGCCACCCAAAGCCACATCGATCGAGCCTTTTTTTACGAATTGTGCGCCAATGTCGGTCTGACCTGCACGCTCTTGCTGTTCTGCCAAGTCGTGGGCCGACATCCCCGTAATAAAATCAGAACCAATCTCATTCATCAATTTGCGTGAGGGTTGGTGGGCGAAAAACGAACCGGGTGTAGCGTGGGTGAGTTCACAGGTGACTGCGATGCCCGTTGATTTGCCTTGTAAATGGGCGATTTCGGATAGGGTGATGGGTTTTGTGCTATCAGCGGCCATTCCAATCATATAGTTGTTGGCTTTTTTGCCTGTAGACAAGGCCGTTGCCCCTGCGCCGCTATCGGTAATAAAATCGTTGGCGCTCGAGGTGAGACTGAAGCCAATGATGGGAAAATCGGTGAAAACCACCGCTGCACTGTCCATGTCATTGATTCCCTGCGTGCGCTTGGCGTTATAAGCACTCCATTGCGCCAGTCCGGTGCCATCGCCAATGATCAAGACGATGTGTTTGGGGGCTTTGGGTTTTTTGGGTTTGGCCGCGACGATAGTGGGCGACGCACAAAAAATGAGGGTTAGAGCGATAAGGATTCTGCGATTCACAACACAAAATTACATCTCAATTATCACTGCTTCGCCAATTAACGAAACGTTAATCCAACAAAAGCTGCCAAATCCGTTGTATTTTTGCAGTAATTCAAGATTATGAACGGAACATTTCACATCCCCCAGGCCATCAACGAACCCATTTACGAGTATGCATCAGGCAGCAACGAGCGCAAGTCTTTGCAAGCCGCTTTGAAAGATGCACGCAGCAAAGTTGAAGACATCCCCATGTACATCGGTTCGGAAGAAGTGAGAACGGGCGATGTGCACGATTTGTTCCCTCCCCATGATCGCCACCACAAAATCGGTCAGTACCACAGAGGCAATGGCAGCCACGTGCAACAAGCCATCGACGCTGCGTTGGCGGCTAAGCCCATGTGGGAGTCTATGCCTTGGGAGCAACGCGCCGCGATTTTCTTGAAGGCCGCCGAACTCATGGCCACCAAATATCGCTATGTGTTGAACGCCTCTACCATGTTGGCGCAGAGCAAGAACGCGTTCCAATCAGAAATCGATTCGATCTGTGAAATGGTTGATTTCTTGCGCTTCAACGTGCAATACATGGCAGAAATCTACAACGAGCAGCCACCTGCGAACGCCAAAGGAATTTGGAATCGCTTGGAATACCGTCCGCTCGAAGGATTTATATTCGCCTTAACCCCCTTTAACTTTACCGCAATCGCGGGTAACTTGCCAACAGCACCTGCCATGATGGGCAACGTGATTGTTTGGAAGCCCGCCGATTCTCAGATTTATAGTGCCAACGTGTTGATGCGCATCTTCAAAGAAGCGGGACTGCCCGATGGTGTTGTGAATTTGGTATATGCAGACGGACCAGAAACCGGTGATGTGATTTTCAATCACCCCGATTTCTCCGGCATTCACTTTACAGGCAGTACCGGTGTGTTCCGTCACATTTGGCAGACCATCGGCACCAATATCGCCAAGTACCGCAGCTATCCCCGCATCGTGGGTGAAACCGGTGGTAAGGATTTCATTTTGGCGCACAGCAGTGCCCAAGTGGATGTGTTGGTCGCCGCCATCATCCGTGGTTCTTTTGAATTCCAAGGACAGAAATGCTCTGCGGCAAGTCGCGTATACATTCCACAAAGTTTGTGGCCAGCGGTGAAAACCAAATTGTTGGCAGAAATGGCCACGATCAAAGTGGGTCCAACAGAAGACTTTACCAATTTCGTGAATGCCGTGATTGATGAGCGTGCGTTCAATAAAATCAAGGGATACATCGACCAAGCCAAAGCGGATGGGGTAGAAGTGTTGTTTGGTGGCAATTGCGACATGAGCAAGGGCTACTTCATTGAGCCAACCATTTTGATGGCACCAACTGCGCATTATCGTACCATGTGCGAAGAGATTTTTGGTCCGGTCGTGACCATTTGGATCTACGCCGATGCTGAATGGAGCGATATGTTTGAAATCGTAGACAAGACCAGCGAATACGCATTAACAGGGGCTGTATTGGCGCAAGACCGTCAGGCCATCACCGATGCCACTTGGGCTTTGAGAAACAGCGCGGGTAACTTCTACATCAACGACAAGCCAACGGGTGCGGTGGTAGGACAGCAACCCTTCGGCGGTGGCAGAGGCAGCGGAACGAACGACAAGGCGGGTGCTAAGGTGAATTTGTTGCGTTGGGTGAGTCAGCGTACCATCAAGGAGACGTTTGTGCCACCAACCGACTATCGTTATCCGTTTTTGCAGGCGGATTAATTGTTTCATAGCGTTTGATTCTTCGCTTTGAGGGCCTTTTTGACCGTCGTTTTATTGCTGATTTCCAACGTGTTCATGACTTTCGCATGGTACGGACATTTAAAATGGAAGTCGATGAGTCTGCTTCAAAACGCAGGTTTATTAACGTTGATTGTATTCAGTTGGGCGATTGCCTTTTTTGAGTATGTCTTTATGGTGCCGGCGAACCGATTGGGCAGCAAAGAAACCGGCGGGATGTTTGATTTATTTCAGCTGAAAATCATTCAAGAAGCCATCAGCATTGTGGTATTCACAGTGGTGGTTCAACTGTTTTTCAAAGGCGAGCCATTCCACTGGAAATATGCGGTGGCCTTTGTTTTGGTACTGATTGCTGTGTACCTTGTTTTCTCAGTGAAACAGGGTTAAAGTCCTTTGGTGAGCTGCTCGTGCAACACCCTTGCTACGGCGTGTTTGAGCGGTTTTCCTTGGAAATTGCCTACCCAACGGATGCCGCGGGTGGCAGAGCTAATGAAGATTTCTTCGGCAGATGTTAGGTCGATTTCAGATAAGGGTCGTTCCTGCACGGAATATCCGTAGGCATCGGCGAGCTGCATCACCACTTTACGCATCACACCATCCACGCAGTATTCAGACAGGGGAGGCGTGAAGATGAATTCGCTTTTCACCACAAAAAGGTTGGCGGCGATGGTTTCGCAAGGTCTTCCATATTCGTTGAAAATAACAACATCATCTAATCCATGCTCTTTGGCGTAAATTCCTGCCATGGTGTACGTTACGGCAGAATTGGTCTTGAGCATAGACGTGAAGTTGTTGTTTTTTGACAGTTCTTTGTAGGTGCCCAAATTTAGTCCCGTTTCATTCCAGGTATAGGGCGATGTTTGCTCTGTGGCTTGGATTTCTGTCACCACCGAACATTCCATGGTGTCGGGGGTGTAATATCCTGTGGATTCCCTAAAAAAGGTGAGTCGTATTCTTGCTGATGGCCATCCTGCATCTTTGCAAGCTTTCAGCACGGCGGTTTCCCAAGAAATCTCATCCCACCAAGTTGGTAAGGCAATTTTCAACAACAAGGCCGATTTTCTGATGCGATCTACGTGTAGCGGTAATTGAAGAATCCGTCCTTGCCACAATGTGCAACTTTCAAAAAATCCATCGCCATAGCGGTAACCGCGGCTGCTTGGAGTGAAATATGGGCTGTCTTCAGCGACGAGTTGGTTGTTGATAAGGAAAATCGACATGTTTGATTGGTTTTGATGCGCAACGGATCAATCTGGTTGGATTTACCCTGAATTACTTTCTGCGCGAATAGCGAAAATAGGTATTCCCTTCTTGTATCACCAAAGAATCGCTAGAAAAATGTTGAATTCTGAACTGTCGAATCGCTGCGTTGGTGGTAGATCCTTGGTCGTAGTACAGCGCCAATTGATATCCTGTGGCAGACAGCGGAAGACTGCAAGACTCCACACGGGCTCTGCCCCAAGCTTTTTTATTGATGGCGGAAATACTGTAAAAGAACGGACCGTTTTCGGCAATTTTCATGGTGTCGATGCTCGATAAGGGAAGGGGGATCCATTCGCCTTTGTCCAGTTTGGCCGCTGTGTAGATGCCGCCTTTGCGTGGGCCCAAACCCTGGTGAAACGTATCGATGCTTCGGTATAGCCAAGTGCCCGCAATCTGAGCCCTGGTAATTACTTTGAGGGTGTCTGATTGCAGAGAAGAACCAACGGAAGGGTTGTAGTTGATTTTGCATCCCTGCCGCGTGATGTCGGCCGAACCAATGGATTGCTGGTTGCTCAGCAGGGTGAGTGCGGCGATTGTTGTCACAGAAAGCAATCCAACAAGGAGGGAAGTGCGCTGTTTTTGCTGCATGGCAGAGGGTTATGCTGACCGGCGTTTGATTTCGTCGCGGATTTTTGCCGCCTTGGCGTATTCTTCGTCGTTGATCGCATCTTCCAATAACTGCTCAAGTTCTTCGAGTGATAGTTTGGCAAACCCCGATGGTTCCTGGGTATTGGCTTGGGGTTCGATTAAATCGTCGACCAACTGACCGGGAAGTTCATCCTCTTCGTAGTCATCGCTTCGCTCATCGCTGTAGGCGGCTTCGTTGAGGATTTTTTCCGCGCAGTACATCGGACATCTGAATTTGATGCCCATGGCGATGGCGTCGCTGGTGCGAGCGTCTAAGACAACCAATTTGGAGCTGCTATCATTTACACACAAACAGGTGATGCCGGCGTAGTAAATACCTTCATCAAGCTGTTGGATATTGATCTCCGTAATCGTAATGTCAAACTCTCTCAGGGCATGGCTAAACAGGTCGTGGGTCATCGGACGGGTGGGTTTCATGTCCTCCAGTTCCATCGCGATGGCCTGCGCCTCAAAACCACCGATGATGATGGGAAGGATGCGGTTGCCGTTGAGCTCTTTGAGATAAAGGGTATAAGCACCATGCGAATGTGCAGGAACGATGTTCCGAATGACCATTTCTACACGGTTGCTCATGGGTTTGTTAGTTTTTTGCGGCTGAGATAAGTTGTGGCAATACGTCAAAGGCGTCACCTACGATACCGTAATCTGCGGCTTTGAAGAAGGGGGCTTCAGGGTCTTTGTTGATTGCAACGATGACTTTGCTTGAGCTCACGCCGGCCAAGTGCTGAATGGCACCTGAAATACCGATGGCGATGTACAAGTTGGGCTTAATGGTGATACCGGTTTGTCCAACGTGCTCACTATGCGGACGCCAATCCATGTCGCTCACGGGCTTAGAGCACGCGGTTGCGGCACCCAAAATATTGGCCAATTCTTCGATCATGTGCCAGTTTTCTGGACCTTTCATTCCACGACCGCCACTCACTACAACTTCTGCTTCTGTGAGGGGAATTTTGCCGGTTACTTTGTTTACTGAATCGATATTCAAGCTGCTAGCACCCAGGGCGATAGCGCTATTTTCAACGTTGGCAGATCCGCCAAACGTTTTGATTTCAAATGAGTTCGGGGTAATTGCGATGACTTTATGACTGCGTTGCAAGTTCACAAAAGCAAAGGCCTTACCAGAGAAAACACTGCGTTTTACTTGGAAGCCGTTGCTGGTATCGGGCAAACTAACCACGTTGGTTGCCAAAGCGGCATTCATGAGTTGTGCCACGCGGGGAGCCAAGGACTTTCCAGTGTAGGTGTTGCTGATGATGATGGTATGCGCGCTCACTTCGTTCGCGCTCGCATTCACCGCCGCCGCATACGCGTCGGCCGTGAATGAATCACCCGTTGCAATTGTCTTCACCACGTGAGCACCATAAGTGCTCAATTCACTGGCGTCAGCACCCGTGCCAATGGCAATCGCCACCACTTGGGTACCCAACATATCGGCTACCTGTCTGCCATAAGAAACCGCCTCGAAGGTGGCCTTCTTGAATTTTCCGTCGCTGATTTCAGCAAAAACTAGTACTGACATATTAAATGACTTTTGCTTCGTTTCTTAAAATTTCGATGAGTTTACCCGCTTCGCTTGGGTCAATCAATTTTACCCCTGATTTTGCCACTGGCAATTCAAAAGCACTGTATTGGCTGTATCCGCCCTGGGTCTGCGCAGGCAATACCTGCAATGGCTTGGTTCTGGCCGCCATGATACCGCGCATGTTTGGGATGCGGGGCTCACACAATTCCTTTTGCGCACTGGCAACACAAGGACCTGCACAGCTCACTGATTCTCTGCCACCATCAATGTCGCGGTCGAATGAAAACTTGCCATCGGCATAATCAATCCGTGTAACCACATTGATCGATGGAATTCCCAACAGTGAACCCAACAGTCCGCAAACCGCGCCACCGTTGTAATCAATGCTCTCGCGACCGGTTAAAATCAAATCATACCCCTCCGCAATTTTGGCAATTTCCTCCGCAACCTGCTGGGCATCCATCGCTTCGGCATCGATGCGAATGGCTTCGTTTGCACCCATACTCAACGCTTTGCGAATCACCGGCTCTGCATCCGCTTTGCCCACGTGTACAATGGTTAATGTACCCGCATTGGCCTCCGCGATCTCCAATCCGCGGGTAACCGCCAATTCGTCGTAAGGATTCAAAATGTACTGAACACCCGCCGTGTTGAATTGGGTGTTGTTATCGGTGAACGTGATTTTTGTAGTGGTATCCGGAACCACACTGATGCAAGCAAGGATTTTCATTCCGGTCTATTAATATTTTACAAAAATAGCAAATTTTCCCCGTCTTTGTTTGATTCCCACTCGCCAAGTTGGTAGTTTCGTTTTTTCAATCCATGAATTACCACTTTATCGCCATCGGAGGGGCTGTTATGCACAATTTAGCCCTAGAACTTCAACACAATCAGCATGTCATCACCGGTAGCGACGATGAAATTTTTGAACCCGCAAAATCTCGTTTGGCGGCGGTAGGACTCCTTCCGCAAGCCCATGGTTGGTTCCCAGATAAAATCACCCCCGCATTAGACGGCGTGATTGTGGGAATGCATGCCAAACAAGACAATCCCGAGCTGCAACGCGCCTTGGAATTGGGTATCCCTACCTACAGTTTTCCCGAATTCATTTATCACCATAGTCGCAACAAAACCCGCTTGGTTATGGCCGGAAGCCATGGCAAAACCACCTGCACAGGCATGTTGATGCATATTCTCAAAGCATACCGCGATTTCGACTACCTCGTGGGTTCACAATTGCCCGGATTTGAGCGCATGGTTCGATTGTCGGATGCGCCCCTGATCGTGATCGAAGGCGACGAATACCTCACATCGCCCCTAGACCATCGCCCCAAATTTGTGCACTACAAAGCCCACGCTGCCATGATTACCGGCATCGCATGGGATCACGTAAATGTATTTCCCACCGAAGAAATCTACCACAATCAATTCTCCTTGTTGATTGAAACGTTGGAGGCGGGCGGACAGCTATTCTGGTTCAAGGGAGATTCTGCCCTGCAAAACATCGTAGAAAAAAGCGGATTCCCTAAACAAGAAAGCTATGATGCGCCAACCTATGAAAATGTGGCCGGCGGAACCCAAGTAACTGTTGACGGTGCTGTTTATCAGTTGCCATTCTATGGCCGACACAACCTGCAAAATGCGGCAGGGGTGGTGAAGATGGCTGCTACCATTGGAATAACAGCGGCGGAGGCATGGTCGGCTTTGGAAACTTTCCCAGGGACGGCCAAGCGCTTAGAGCCCATCTTGGAAACGGAATCGCTCACCGTTATCCGCGATTTTGCCCATGCGCCTTCCAAAGTACAAGCATCGGTTTCAGCCGTTCGCGAGCAATTTCCCAACCACAAATTCATCGCGGTGTTTGAAGTGCATACCTACAGCAGTTTGAATCCTGAATTCATGCAGCGATACCAAGGTACCTTAGATCCCGCCGATCACGTGTGTATTTTGTTTGATCCGCACGTGTTTGAGCTCAAACGCATGGAGGTGCCCAGCCGTGAAACCATCGAGCAACGCTTCGGAAAAGGTCAAGCCCTCAGCACCAAGTTTGAGCTGGAAGGATGGTTGCATGATGCCATGAAAACCAAAGAACCCACGGTGGTGTTGCTGATGAGTAGCGGTAATTTGTGTGGACTTTCGGTTGATTATTTTACCGACTCCAATCGCTCGTAAACGGTCTGTAGCAATTGACCGCGAAACCCTTGCTGGGATATTTTCTTATTCCATTCGCTGGGGTAGGTGCGGTTAGAGACAAAGACGAAGGTGATACCATTGGCGGGGTCGGCCCATGCCCAAGTGCCCGTGTAGCCACTGTGTCCGAACAACGTACCCGGTGCCCCTTCAAATACATTGGCTTTGTCGCCATCTTTTCCATTGGGCTTGTCGAAACCCAAACCGCGATAGCCATATTTCCCCCTGGGGTTGTTGATTTTGGTGAACAATTCCACGGTGCTGGGTTTGAGTAGGTAGCCGATGTTCTCGCCGGCATAGCCCTTTTCTTGTAACATATACATCAGTCTCGCCAGGTCCAAGGCATTGGAAAACAAGCCAGCGTTGCCCGAGATACCGCCGAGCATCATGGCGCTGGGGTCATGCACAATACCGCGCACTTCGCCTCGGGGCCACAACGAATCGATGAGGGTTGGGGCGATGCGCTGCGCAGAAATCTGTCGCTTCAGCGGCTCAAATCCCATGTTCTTCAACCCCAAAGGACGGTAGAATTGCTGATCAACATAGCTGCTCAGCGGCTGTTTGGTGGTGAATTCGATCCATTTTCCCAAAACGATCATGTTGACATCGCTGTACACGTAATTTTTTTCCGGGGCGATGCTAGACTGCAACATCCACTTCCAAGCAGAATCAGCCCAACGGGCATCCAAACACAAACCTTCGCTGATGGCCAAATGATTGTGATGGTCGCCTTCGCCAACGGTTATGGCAGTGGATTCCGAATTTTGGGCACATGGGAACGACTTCGCGCCTGCTTTCATCGCCATTTTTTGCAAGGGAAGAAACGCGGGTAGTCCACTCTGATGGGTCAATAACTCCCTAAATGTGAGGTTGCCAATCGCACTATGGGCCACAGCAGGATCGCTCCAATGATTTTTAATGGGGTGGTCTAAATGCAAACCCTTTGTGCTTTCGTAGATTTTCATGAAGGCCAAGGTGGTCGCGGCAATTTTGGTAATCGATGCCAAATCGTATACTTGATCTTGGTGCGCAGGCAGGTTATTGCCCCAATGGTCTTGAATGGCTCCCACTTGTAGGTTGGCCACGAGCAGTCCGTTTTTCAGCACCACCAATTGGGCCGATGGATAGATTTCGCGCGCCAAACCCTCACGCAACAAGGAGTCTAAAGCAGCCAAAAGTTCGGGGTCATAACCTTGGATATCGCCATGGGCATAATCCAATTCGGCCAGGTTGCGAACGCAATCGGTTTGTGGCGTTGTAAGGTTGCTGCTGCTGTAGTGGTGAGATAGGCCAAAGGCCATGCGGAGCGATGCTTTTAGTGCATATTCGTTCCATTCATGGGCCAATACAATGGGCATCGTAAAGCGATTATTGCGCAATGGATTGATGCCATATTGGTGTCCGTAATGGATGTAAAGTGCTTGCTTCTGTGATTCGCTGATGGCGGCAATCGCTTTGACCCAATTCATGGGGATTTGACGGGATTTCAATCCCCAAGTAGGCCAATCCATGCCCATTAAAAGGAGCGGTGTATTGCCGAGCTTTTTTAACGTTGAATCGATGCGCAGGGAGTCGGCATTCCAAGGCAATTGAACGATACCCACCCAGCCATTGCTGTATTGGGAGATCCAAGGGTGAATCATGGCTGGAATGCTATCGCCAATCACCATCGCATAGAGAGAGTCTGTGTGATGGCCCAAATCCAAGAAAGGGGAGCGTGCATTGGGTGTTAGCGCGGGTTGGGAATTGGTTTGTGCATTTTCTGTGGTATTGAATTGGCAGAGAATCATCGCCTCGTCATATACCTGCTGTGCGTACAAACGGTTGTATTTGTCTTTGATTTGGGTGAGGTCGGCATCGATATTTACCGGGTCTACGAATCGGTTATGAAACAATCCCAAGTCGTACTTTGTGGCAATTAACCGAATCACCCGCTCTGCAATTTCAGCACTGTCGATTTCGCCTTTTTGTCGGCTCTTTTCCGCAGAATCCAAAAAGCCCAGCACGTCTTCCGGAAATAGGATAATGTCGTTCCCAGCTTTCAACGCCAACAGCGCTACATCGGCGGGAGAGCCCATTTTTGCAACGCCTTTCATGTTGAGGGCATCGGTGATGATGAGTCCAGCATATCCCAAGTCTTTTCTGAGCCATTGAGAAACATATTTGGGGGAGATGGATGAGGGCAGGGGACTTACTGTGTCTATGCTCTTGACTTTCAAATGGGCGACCATGATGGAGGCAACGCGCTGCGATATCATGTGCTCAAAGGGCGCGATGTCTTGTTTGAGTAGGTCGCTGAGCGATTTTTCAACCACGGGCAATTCTTTGTGTGAATCGGTTTTGGTATCGCCATGTCCGGGAAAGTGTTTGGCCGAGGCCAATACCCCTTGTTGTTGCATGCCCCGGGCAAGTGCGGCGGCCATGATAGATACGTTGTGGGGTTCGGAGCCAAAACTGCGAAATCCAATGATGGGGTTGTTGGGTTCAACGTTTACATCTACGGAGGGCGTGAAGTTGATGTGGATGCCCAATCGCTTGCACTGCTCACCCATGGATCGTCCTGTTTGAAACGCCAAATTCGCATTGTAAGTGGCCCCTAGTGTCATTTGGAAAGGATATTTTTCCATGGTAGACAAACGCATGGCGGGACCCCATTCGCCGTCGATGCCGATGAGCAAAGGGAGCGGACTTTCTTGCTGATAATAATTGGTGAGGTATATTTGGTTGAGGGGATTGCCTTGGAAAAATATCACGCCGCCAACCCCAAGCTCTCTGATTTGGTACAATAATCGGCGTTGGTATTGCAGCGAATCGAGGGGCTCATCGACTTTTAATTCTCGACTCCAGGCGGGTACCATCAGTGTTTGAGCGAGTTGTTGTTTGAAGGTCATTCCCTTGACCAGGCCTTGTGCAAACTCGATTCCGGCGGTGCTGTGGTAAAAACCGTTGCTGAAATCGGGGCTGTTTTGCGCCGATAATGCATTGACTAGGAAAAGGAGCCAAGTGCCTGTCAATGATTTGAGCCAACGATTCATCCTACAAAGCAACGAAATTGCCCGCATTCTCTCGAATTAATTTCTACCTTGCCAATGTGGAAAACGATACGATACTTTGCGATATTGCAACCCATAAAAAAAAATTGAAAGCATAAAGCCACGCATTGAAAGGTTTTGTTGTCTAACCACGGCAGCAGGCAATTAAACGATGTGTTTAACGTATTCGAATGACGGAACAAGAACTGGTAGAAGGATGTATTCGCGAGGACAGAATTTGCCAGCGCGAGTTGTGGAGTCGATATTCGAAAAAGATCATGTCGCTTTGTTTGCGCTATTGCAACAGTCAAGAAGAAGCTGAAGACGCCCTCATGGAAGCCTACGTAAAAATCTACGACAACCTATCAAAATTCCGGTTTCAGAGTTCCTTGGAAACTTGGATGCGCAGGGTTGCGGTGAATTTATGTATCAATAAAATCAGGGCGAGAAAACACATTTGGACATCCATCACGGACGATGAGTATCGTTTGGGATATAACGACGATGCCTTTGAGGATTTACAAGTGAATCAAATCATGAAAATGGTGGAAGCGCTGCCCGTGGGGTATCGCACTGTTTTCAATATGTATGCAATTGAAGGCTACTCGCACAAAGACATCGCGGAGATGTTGGGCATCGATGAGGGAACCAGTCGCTCTCAATTTGCCAAAGCGAGGAAAGTATTGCAACAACAAATTCAAAAATCAGAAGGAGGGTCACAGGCCTCATAATCATGGAAAATCAAAGATTGAACAGCGATTTGCGCGATAAGTTGCATGATTTGGAGTCTCCATTCAACGAACGCGTGTCGTTTGAGGCGGTGATGAAAAAGCGTGAGCGTAAAAAACGTCGCGCAATCTTGTGGATCCCCTCAATGGTTGTGGTGGCAGGGTTGTTTGTGGTAGGTGGATTGGGCATGTTGTGGGTTTCAACGGATCAATCGCCCGAAAAAGCCCCGCAGGTTACCCTTTCAAAATCGGTTTATAAACCCAAGCTTGCGCAAAAGGGAACATTGAATAGCGCGCAGCGATTGACTTTGGGCGGAGCTTCTGCCTCGTCGGAAACTGCATCGCCTAGTTTCATGATGCCTGAAGCTTTGTCTCCAGAAACTACATCGCCCGAAATCGGATCAGCTGAAATTGCAACTGCTGAAGCCGCAACTACATCGGAAAGAAAAACTAATTCGCCCGAAATACCCCAATCACCAGTGAAGGTGGCCCAGGAAGAAACGCCTGTTGCTGTGGGTGGCTCAATGGCGGAAACACCCGAGCTCAATGAAACCAATGCTCCTGAGGTGTTGCATCAAGACATGTTTTGCGATCCGCAAGGATTGAAGTTGGTTGAATATGGTTTGTCAGATCCCAACAAGAACTTCGTTGAAATTCCGGAAGGTGAAAATGAAGCCCAATGGGATCCGGCCAGGTTGCAATCAAAATGGTATGTAGAGGTGGCCGCAACTACGGGTAGTAGGGTAGTGATTAACTTCAATGAAGATGATCGTTTGAGTATTCTGGGAAATATTTACCATGCCAATTACCATGGATTGATTTTGAAGGACGTGGGTAGCGGCGTGATGCTGGGAACAGGATTGAGCTACGGCGAAATGGTGGGTACTGGCGAATGGCGTATTCGTGAGTTTCAAGAGCGCATGAACATCGATACCTATGATGTGGTGGTGATGTTGCCCCCGGTTCAAACGGTGAGGGTGTACGATACTACCTATTCACAAGTTCGCGTTGAAACGGCCGGTAGTTTGAATTACCGCATCGATAAGTTTGCGATTCCTTTGGCAGCGCGATACAATTTCATGTTTGGTAAAATGGCCTGGCGTGCTGCGGCTCAGTTCAATCCGGGAATGACCATCAAATCTTCCGGAGATTTCTTCGGAAAAACGGAATATGCACCGCTGCCTACACAGCGTATGTTGACGATGGATATGAAATTGGCGGTAGGACCGGCAATCTCTATTTACAAAGATTGGATCCTCATTTTGGAGCCCAACATTATGCACCATGCGTTCAGGGATCCCAAGTTGGGTAAAACCAAGGGCAAAACACTCACCGGCTTTGGCGTGAGTATGCAGTACAATTTCTAAAAAGGGGGGTGAGCTGTCTTAATTGGCAGGCTCTGGCGAATGATACGAAACCGTTATACGGTCTCGTTCCACTCGAAAATGTCTGCGGATTCGCCGTGACGAATGGCATCCAACCATTGCTTGATGCTGTCTGATACCTCGGTGCTCCCTTGTTCGAGTACTTCGTGGTATACACCGGCATGACCAAATCCTTGGATTCGAATCAACGTGGCGGCTGTGCCCGTGATGAAAATTTCTTTCAATTCTCCGGCTTGTAAACGGTCTTTCAATTCATCAACCGAAAGTTCACGCTCAATCACTGAATGGCCAATTTCACGCAATCCTTGGATTACACTGTCGCGCGTGATACCCGCTAATAATGTATTGCCCAATTTGGGGGTGATGACTTCGTTGTGGAATACGGCAAACAGGTTCGTGGTGCCCGTTTCTTCCACCAACGTGTGTGTGGTAGGGTCGGTCCATAAAACCTGATCATAGCCCTCTTCTTGGGCCCGCAAGGTTGGGTACATCGCTGCGCCATAGTTTCCGGCACATTTGGTGAAGCCCACGCCACCGGGAGCGGCCCTTGAAAACTCTTCCTCTACTTTGATTTTGAGGGCTTTGGTGTAATAAGGTCCTACTGGACAGCAGAAGATCGCAAAGATGTATGTTTCAGAGGGTTTCACACCGATAAAGTCATCGGTGGCAAACATGTAAGGACGGATGTACAATGAACCACCTTCGGTTTGGGGTACCCAATCTTTGTCGAGGTCGATCAAGGATTTTAATCCATCCATGAATAAATCTTCGGGAACAACGGGCATCACCATGCGCTCTGCAGAGCGATTCAAACGCTTCCAGTTTTCACGGGGTCTGAACAATAGGGGCCTGCCAGTTTTCTTGTCGGCAAACGCCTTCATGCCTTCGAAAATGGATTGTCCGTAATGGATGGCGCTGGTAGCGGGACTCAAGCTCAACGGACCGTAGGGTACGATGCGGGGGTTGGTCCATTCGGTGCCATTCCAGTTAGCCAAAAACATGTGATCAGTGAAAATTTTCCCAAAACCAATATTTTGGGGATCAAATTGACCAATTCTGCTGTTTTGTGTTTTTTCAATCGTAATTTCGAAACTCATCTAGCACAAAATTATATCAATTTCATTCCCGATGTCAGAAAATCGCCAAATTGTTGAAAATCCATTGTTGCTGACCGATTTGTTTCGGAAAGGCGTGTATTACTTCGGCGAGGGTGCTGAAACGGCTATGGAATCGCCCCAATTGGTTGTTAGCCAAGAAGAAGGGGCGTCTGTGGTTGCTGCAATATCGCCCAGTATTGGCGGGGATATCGCGGCTGAGGAGACAAAATTGAATGATAATAAATTGGATGTAAACGAAGAAAGCGCCGAAGAAATGATCAACTTAACCGTCATTAATCTCTTTTTTGACACTGCAGATAGCCAGTGGGATGATGCCATTCAAACATCGTACAGCAAATTGATGTCGGTGGTGAAAGTGAATCAAGAAGCGGTGATCGCCGAGGATATTGAATCCATCATCGTAGCATACGAGGAAAGTTACAATCCGAGTATGTTGGGGGATCGCATATCGCCTGTGATTTTTGTTTGGTCTGACCGTGCCATCCAAGGCGTGCCAGAATTGTATAAAGCCCGGCCCACAGAGAAGGGTGTGATGCTGCGTTTTCCGGCATTCGCATCGATGTGTGCAGATGTTGAAATGAAGAAAATGGTTTGGCAAACCATGAAACAAGTCCTGAAATTTTAAGTAAGGCAGTTCCGTTTTTTTGTTAAGGGTTCACAGGCTACGTTTTGTTGTTGCCTTGTGTCTAAATGGGTGATGCGCACGTTGTTTGGTTTGTTGCGAAAAATGCAAATCATTCTGCTTGTAACTCCTGTGAAAGTCAATTATTTTCGTAAAAGTTGTACAATGATAAAAATCAAACCCGTTGAGCTCCTTCAGTCCTTCAAGGTATTCTGCTTGCTCCTTATATTTTTTGTGATATCTCCTTCAGCCAAGGCCGACCACGTTATGGGGTCTGATATGGGATATCAGTGCCTGGGCGGCGGTAAATATAAAATCATAATCAAGTTTTATCGCGACTGTAGGGGGGCTAGTGCACCGCCAAGCTGGAGTTTGCTGTATTGGTATGCGGGTAACAACCAGGGTGCTTCTACCTCTCGCTATTCGATTTCGATGACCAGGACGGGTATTCGGGATATTACGCCGCGATGTTCAACCGCAAGCAGTCCGTGTTCGCCTACCAATACTAGTTACACCGGAGACGGGGTAGAAGAGCATACTTACGAGGCCAATATCGATATTTCCAAATCGCCATTTACCGGAATTGGGTTGGGTACTACCTATTGCGATTTGACTTTTGCGTACAACCAATGTTGTAGAAATGCCGCCATCACCACAGGGGCTACTTGGGCTGATTTCTGGACAACAGCCACCATCAATGTTTGCAACGTAAACAAGACAAAAACCAAATGCAATACCTCACCGCAGTTGTCGAACGTGCCAGTGGGATACGCCTGTTGTAACCAAGCCTACTATTACAACAACGGGGCCATCGATACCGTAGATTATGATTCTATTTCTTATCGAATGGTGCCCGCATTGTCTAGCGCACCCAATACTTCGGTGCCCTATTCAAGTCCTTTTACTTCACAGTATCCGTTAACTCCCTACTGCGTTCCACCGACCACCATTAAGTGCGCACCCAATACCAAAACCAAGCCCCCACGCGGATTTTTTATGGATACCGGTACGGGTGATTTGATTTTCACACCAACCAAATGCGATGAAGTGGCTGTTTTGGTGATGGAAATGACGGAGTGGCGACGGGATACCAACAATGTTTGGCGTTGGGTAGGAAAGACCCGGCGAGATATGCAGATTGTGGTGAAAGATGATTGTGGGTATAACAAGGCGCCAACCATTGATGGACCTTATTCCTACAAAGTCTGTGAAGGTGAAACCATCAAATTCAAAGTGCAATCCGATGATGAGACATTCTCTCCTTATCAAACCGTTCCTGATACCACCAATTTGAAATGGAACAAAGGTATCCCTGGGGCTAAGTTCACAGTCGCAAACAAAGTAGATTGGCCTGAAAAGCGTAAGGCCTATGCTGATTTCGAATGGACGCCCGCAGTGGGGATGGCTTCGGATGTTGCGTATTCATTCACCGTGACCGTGAACGATGAACACTGCCCAAAACCATCAATCTCTATTCGCAGTTTCAAGGTGAAAGTTAACCCCCGTGCGTTCTCTACCCGCAAATACACCACTTTGAAATGCGGTAAATTCGCCATGGCTGCGGAAGTAAAAGCTTCGTTCAAAGGCGTTCCACAGTTCAAATGGAGCGTACGTGACAGTTTGGGGGCCAATGAAATCTTCTACAGCACCAAGAAATCAGATACCATGATTTTCTATCGCGGTGGTAAATACATCATTGTACATACTGTAAACAACAGCGATAACTGTCCCACCATCTACCGCGATACCGTGATCATTCCTGATCCTCCACAAGTAGTGATGGCGGATGCCGATACATTTGCTTGTTTCGGTACAACCATGAAATTGAAGGCGAATGTGTTGTATGGTAAGCCGAATTACAAATACTATTGGACCCGTGTAGTCAAAGACACAGGAAACAGTCCATGGAAAGCGGAATACCATATTTCAGGTGATACTTTGAGTGATTTGAGCATTCCCAATATCAACCGCGATTCAACCGTAAGAATCAAAATTACGGATGGCGATGGATGTATTTTCTATGATACGGCCACCATATACCTGAAGCCACTGCCAAAATTGAATTTGGGTCCTGACCAAAGAATATGTACGTATGACACCGCCTTGTTTGATGCCCAAAATGCGGATACTGTCAAATACTATTGGAGCACGGGTGACACTACGCGGTTCCTTAGAACGAGTATAAAAGGTCGATACGTAGCCAGGGTTACAGAGAAAAAATGGCTTTGTTTTTATACAGACACTGTTCAACTCTTCGTGAACGACACCGTAGTGAGTTTGGCGGGCAACAACCAAGTGATTTGTAACCAAAAGAGCACAGAGATAGCGGCTAGCCACAGACCATTCTTGGAAACTGGCAACTATACTTGGAAGGAT
>JAHEMG010000028.1:0-19559 GCA_024643755.1 Flavobacteriales bacterium
ACGGCCATTTACATCGGTATGGCAGTAGAAGAACATCATCACTAAAAAGAAATAAAACCTAATAAAAAAACAACCAAATAATTATGAGTCTCATGAACACTCTCCTTCAAGCAGCTGTTGACAATTCAGCCGCTGCGTACAGCAAAATGGGTGCCGCTATTGGCGCTGGTTTGTCAGCTATTGGTGCCGGTATCGGTATCGGTCGTATCGGTGGTAGCGCTATGGAATCTATCGCCCGCCAACCAGAATCAGCAGGTGATATCCGGTCAAACATGATTGTGGCTGCAGCTCTTATCGAGGGTGCTGTATTCTTCGCGATCGTTGTTTGTTTGTTGATTCTGTTTTTGTAAAAAACCCACGGGATTGGGCCAGTCGGTCCAATCCCTTTATTTAAAAACTAAAAGAAATGCAGTTAGTAACACCTGCCATAGGATTGGTATTTTGGATGCTTGTAACATTTACATTGTTACTGGTAATCTTAAAGAAATTTGCTTGGAAACCGATTCTAGAATCGATCCGTGATCGTGAACAAACCATTGAGGATTCATTGTCTTTGGCTGAAAAGACCAAGGCCGATATGATTCGTTTGCAAGGTGAAAATGAATCTTTGTTGGCTGAGGCCCGCAAGGAGCGTGACGCTTTGCTGAAAGAAGCGCGTGAAATGCGCGACAAAATTGTTGGTGATGCGAAAGCCACCGCAGACGAAGAAGCCAAGAAGTTGATGACACGTGCTCAAGATGAAATTGAGAAGCAAAAGGCTGCGGCCATCGATGAATTGAAGCGTGAGGTTTCGGTTCTTTCTGTTCAGATTGCTGAGAAATTGATGCAACAACAGTTGGAGAACAACCAAGCTCAACAAACCATCATCGAAAAGCAACTTTCACAATTAAACTAATACAGCACGTATTGTATGTCAGAAATTAGAATCGCCCGTCGCTACGCCAAAGCCCTTTTCGAAAAGGCAGTGGAAGACAAAGCCGTTGATACGGTGGTAGCCGATGTATTGAACATACAACAGGCTTGCGCCGGAAGCCAAGATCTCATCGTGTTCTTGAATAGCCCTATGCTAAGAAAAGGGGTGAAGAAAGACGCTTTGGGTAAAATATTTGCTTCATGCGCTGATTTGACAAAGCAGTTGTTGATGTTGATGACCGACAAAAATCGGGAATCATTCATTCCTGTGATGGCAGATGAGTTCATGGTGTTGTTCAACAAGTACAAGGGGATAACCACAGCGGAAGTGACTTCTGCGGTTGCCTTGACTGAACAGGCCTTGCAAGCAGTAAAGGCGTATGTGGCGAAAACAGCTGGTGCCAATGATGTAGTGCTTAAGCAGTGCATCGATCCTACTTTAATTGGTGGGATGAATATCGTTTTTGATGGTAAAATTTATGATGCTACCATCTCAAACCAAATTATCAAATTGAAAAAAGATCTTCAAATCGCATAAAAAACTCTTATGTCAAATATTAGACCCGACGAAATTTCCAGCATATTGAAAGACCAGATTTCTGGTTTTAATACCGCTGCGAGTTTAGAAGAAGTAGGTACCGTACTCCAAGTGGGTGACGGTATTGCCCGTATTTACGGCCTTTTGGGCGTACAATACGGTGAACTTGTTGAATTCAGCAACGGCGTTCGCGCGGTGGCTTTGAACCTTGAAGAAGACAACGTTGGTGCCGTATTGATGGGTAGCAGCGGAGAAATCAAAGAGGGCGACAAGGTAAAGCGTACAGGTAAAATTGCCTCGATCAAAGCCGGTCACGGTTTGTTGGGTCGTGTAATCAATACCTTGGGTGAGCCTGTAGATGGTAAAGGTCCAATCCCTGGTGAGTTGTTCGAAATGCCTTTGGAGCGTAAAGCCCCAGGTGTTTTGTTCCGTGAGCCAGTAACTGAGCCAATGCAAACAGGTATCAAAGCGATTGATGCGATGATTCCTATCGGACGTGGACAGCGTGAGTTGATCATTGGTGACCGTCAGACCGGTAAAACTGCCATCGCATTGGATGCCATCATCAACCAAAAAGAGTTTTACGAAAAAGGAAATCCCGTATATTGTATTTACGTAGCTTGTGGACAGAAAGAGTCTACCGTTAAGCAAGTGGTGAAAGCCCTTGAGGAAAGCGGTGCTATGGCATACACTGTGGTAGTAACTGCTGCGGCTTCTGCGCCTGCACCTTTGCAGTTCTTTGCACCTATGGCCGGTTGCGCGATTGGTGAATACTTCCGCGATTTGGGCTTGCCCGCATTGGTTGTTTATGACGATTTGTCGAAGCAAGCAGTTGCTTATCGTGAGGTTTCATTGTTGTTGCGTCGTCCTCCAGGACGTGAAGCTTATCCTGGTGACGTGTTCTATTTGCATAGCCGTTTGCTTGAGCGTGCTTGTAAGTTGAACTCATCTGATCATATTACCTGCAACATGAACGATTTGCCTGATAGCTTGCAAGGCAAGGTAAAGGGTGGTGGATCATTGACTGCATTGCCAATTATCGAAACACAAGCGGGTGACGTATCTGCATATATTCCAACCAACGTAATTTCTATTACTGACGGACAGATTTTCTTGGAATCTAACTTGTTCAACTCAGGTATTCGTCCTGCGATCAACGTGGGTATTTCGGTATCTCGTGTGGGTGGTAACGCTCAGATCAAGTCGATGAAGAAAGTTGCTGGTACATTGAAGCTTGACCAAGCGCAGTACCGTGAATTGGAAGCGTTTGCAAAGTTTGGATCTGATTTGGATGCGGCTACTAAGTCTGTGTTGGAAAAAGGTTCACGCAACGTGGAAATTTTGAAGCAGCCACAATTTAGCCCTGTATCTGTAGAAAAGCAGATTGCAATCATTCATTTGGGTACTTCTAACTTGTTGAGAAGCGTTCCAGTAAACAAAGTGCGTGAGTTTGAAGCAGCATATTTAGAGTATTTGGATGCGAAGCATAAAGATACTTTGGAATCATTGCGCAAAGGGGTTATTGATGATGCGGTTAAAGCCGTATTGAATGCCGCTTGCACTGAAATCGCTAAGAATTACGCCGCATAATCGAATACCATGGCCAATCAGAAGGAAATTCGCGCCCGGATATCATCAACCATCAGCACCCAGCAGATCACCAAAGCCATGAAGTTGGTGTCTGCCACCAAATTGCGCAAGGCAAGTGAAGCCATTGCACGTATGCGTCCTTACGCAGAAAAGTTGCAAGGCATCATGGGCAATTTGAAGGATAGCACGGAGGATGATCGTTTGGCCGGATATTTTGAAGCCCGTGAAACCAAAAAAGTGTTGTTATTGGTTGTTACCAGCGATCGTGGATTGTGTGGTGCATTCAATGCCAACGTGGTGAAACGTGTGAAGACTTTGTTGGACGGTGAGTATCGCGATGCCTACAAGGCAGGCAATGTGACCTTGATGTGTATGGGTAAGAAGGGTGGAGAAGCACTGAAGCGTTTTGGTTACGAAATTAACCTAGACCATGTGAACTTGACCCAGAATGCTTCTGCAGAGAAAGCGTTTGAAGCCATGCAAGGGGTAATCGATCAATATTTAGCTGGTGACTACGATCGCGTGGAAGTGGTTTACAATAAATTCAAAAATGCCGCTACCCAGATTTTGGTAAATGAACAGTTGTTGCCCATTGCGCCTTCAGCAGGTGATGCAAATGAAAGCAGCAGTGATTATTTGTTCGAACCAGGTAAAGTGGCCATTTTGGAAGATTTGATTCCCCGCAGTTTGAAAACGTTGTTCTACCGTGCATTGTTAGATTCTTTGGCCTCTGAACATGGTGCCCGTATGGTTGCTATGGATAAAGCCACTGAAAATGCCGGTGAATTGTTGCGTGCATTGCGATTGGCCTACAACCAAGCCCGCCAGGCTGCCATTACCCGTGAGATTTCTGAAATCGTGGGTGGTGTTGCTGCACTGGAAGGATAAACTTGATAAATTCTATAAAAAAGGCGAGCCAATTGGCTCGCCTTTTTTGTTTATCATCCAGGATGAATCGATGTCTCTAGTATTCGCGTGAAGTGATTTCAATCAACCCGCTTCACTTCAATGTACTTGTGTGTGGCTTTGATTTTGGCAATCAACTGTTCCAAATGCAACAAATCGTAGATCATTACATCGATTTTACCTCCAAATGTACCATCCTCGTTGCTTGAAATATTGATGCTTTTCATGTTGACCTCCATGTCTTTGGAGATGATATCCGTGATTCGACTCACAATCCCCACATCATCAATCCCCATAACAGAAATGGACGTGTCAAATGCCTTCTGATACCCATCACCACGCCATTGCGCTGGAATGATGCGATAACCGTATTGACTCATGAGTCGTGTAGCATTGGGACAGGTAGTCCTATGAATTTTAACGCCTTCCCCTACAGTAATGAATCCAAAAATTGGATCGCCCGGAACTGGGTGACAGCATTTGGAGAGTGAGTAAGGCATTTCATAATCATCACCAATAATGATTTGATCGGCTTTTTTGCGTTTGTTGGCCGTGCTTGTGGTGGTTGATTTTGTGGGCAACGTTTCTGGAGCATCAACCGTTTCCACCACCTTTTTTAATACTATCTTGAGCAACAATTCGCGGTTGAGCCGGATTTGTCCCTCTGCCACACTATGAAAAAACTCAGCACCAACGGGGTATTTGAAGTGATGCATCAGCTTTTTCAAATTGCTATCCGTGAAGTTGAGTTGGTGTTTTCTAAACAATCGCTCCAGCAACAAACGACCTTGGGTAGCCTTTTGGGTGCGTTCTACTTTGAGGGCTTCGCGTATTTTGGATTTGGCCCGCGCGGTTTTGGCTATATCCAGCCAATCTCGGGTAACCCGATTTTTGCTGGTGGTAAGTATTTCTACGATATCGCCATTTTTCAGCGTAGATTGTATGGATACCAACTTGCTATTGACCTTGGCGCCGAGGGTGCGTTTGCCCAATTCCGTGTGAATGGAAAAGGCGAAATCCAGCGCGGTAGAGCCAGCGGGGAGGGCTTTGACATCGCCCTTGGGTGTAAAGATGTAGATTTCCTCGCCCAACAAACTGGTTCGGAATTCACTAACCAAATCAAGCGCACTCAAATCGCTGTTCGATAGTGTGTCTTTCACCGCATCCAGCCAGTTGTCAAAAGCAACGTCTTGGGGTGTTGCAACGGATTTTCCGCCCGACTTATATCGCCAATGTGCTGCAAGACCGCGTTCGGCAATATCGTCCATCCGTTTAGAACGAATTTGTACTTCTACCCAGCGCCCTTTCGGACCCAATACGGTGGTATGAAGCGCACTGTATCCATTGCTTTTGGGGTGACTCAGCCAGTCCCTCAGGCGATTCGTGTGCGAGCGATACATATCGGTGACTATGCTATACACCCGCCAACAATCGGCCTTTTCCAAAAATAGGGGCGAGTCAACGATCACGCGAATGGCAAAGGCATCATAGACTTCCTCGAAGGGAATCTGTTGCTTTTCCATTTTGCGCACGATGCTGTAGATGCTTTTGGGGCGACCTTTGATTTCAACGATATTGATCCCGGATTTTTCTAACTCTGTTTTGAGCGGGTCAATGAACTCTTTGACATATCGTTGTCTCGCATTCTTGGTTTCTACCAATTTATCGGAAATCTCACGATACAACACAGGATTTGTGAATTTCAGGGATAGGTCTTCCATCTCTGTTTTCACTGCATTCAATCCCAAGCGATGGGCAAGTGGCGCGTAAATGAAAAGGGTTTCCGATGCGATTTTGAGTTTGGTGTTTTCACTCACCGAACCCAGGGTACGCATGTTGTGTAATCGGTCGCAGAGTTTGATCAAGATCACCTTCAAATCATCGCCCAGGGTGAGCAACATTTTTTTGAAGTTCTCTGCTTGTATGCTGTGGTCTTTGTCTACGGTCTCAAAAACGGTTGAAATTTTCGTTAACCCATCAATGATGTTGGCAACGTCTTTTCCAAAACGATGTTCAATATCTTCGAGGGTAATGTCGGTGTCTTCAACAACGTCGTGCAGTAAGGCACAAACCACGGAAGTTACGCCCAAGCCAAGCTCGGACACCGCGATTTCCGCCACGGCCAAAGGGTGGAAAATATAGGGTTCGCCGCTTTTTCTTACGGTTCCTTCATGGGCTCGTGCAGCCATGTCGAAGGCATCGCGCACGAGCTTGATTTTCTCTTTGGGTAGGTTCTTGCCAAGGCTACGCAATAAATGTTTGTATCGCTTGAGTAACTCTGTGCGATAGGCTTCATAAACCGGCCCTTGTAACAACGCCATTATTGGTTCAGCGCAGCAAAGTGTTTGAAGAATTGCGGAATGGTCTCAATGCCTTTGAAGTAATTGAAGATTCCGTAATGTTCGTTGGGTGAGTGGATGGCATCTGAATCCAATCCAAATCCCATCAAAACAGTTTTGGTTTGCAATTCCTTTTCAAACAGCGCAACAATAGGAATACTACCACCGCCGCGGGTAGGGATGGGCTCCACACCAAAGGTTTCTGTCATGGCCAAAGCCGCTGCTTTGTATGGGATAGAGTCGGTAGGAGTAACTACGGGTTCGCCACCGTGATGGGGTGTAACTTTTACTTTAACACCTGCAGGGGCGATGCTTTCGAAGTGCTTTTGGAACAATTCTGTGATCTCATCACTGATTTGATTTGGAACCAATCGCATAGAAATTTTCGCGTAGGCTTTGCTTGGCAATACGGTTTTGGCACCTTCGCCGATATAACCACCCCAGATACCGTTGACGTCAAGGGTTGGTCGGATACCCGTTCTTTCGATGGTAGAGAATCCGGTTTCTCCCAACACATCTACAACATCCAAATGTTTTTTATATTCGTTTAGATCGAAAGGAATCTTCGCCATCGCATCGCGATCTGCGGCAGAAACTTCCAATACTTTGTCGTAGAATCCAGGAATGGTGATGTGACGGTTTTCATCGTGAAGACTCGCAATCATTGTGCACAAGGCATTGATGGGGTTAGCCACAGCGCCGCCATACACACCAGAGTGAAGATCGATGCGTGGGCCCGTTACTTCCACTTCAACGTAGCTCAAGCCACGCAATCCCACATCGATACTAGGAATATCATTTGCGATCAATGCAGTGTCGGAAATCAAGATCACATCTGCTTTGAGTTTATCGCGGTTTGATTTGCAATAGGTACCGAGGTTGTTTGAACCCACTTCTTCTTCGCCTTCGATCATGAATTTGATGTTGCAAGCCAAGGTTTGGGTTTGCATCATGGTTTCAAACGCTTTTACATGCATGAAGAATTGGCCTTTATCGTCGCAGGCACCGCGGGCATAAATTTTACCATCGCGCACGGTAGGTTCAAATGGCGGAGTGTCCCACAGTTCATTGGGTACGCTAGGTTGAACGTCGTAGTGACCGTAAATCAGCACAGTAGGCAGTGAAGCATCGATGATTTTTTCACCATAAACGATGGGGTATCCGGCGGTTTCTTCGAGCACCACGTTTTCAGCACCTACTTTACGCAAATGCTCGGCAACGGTTTCGGCGCATTTGCGCACGTCACCGGCAAACGCTGGATCAGCACTGATGCTAGGGATGCGTAACAAGTCGAATAACTCGTTAAGAAAACGGTCTTGGTTTTGTTCGATGTATTGGTTCACTGACATACCCGCAATTTACAATTCATTTTTTGCTTAGACCACATCGCCCAGAGGCAAATCAAAAAAATATTGCCATCTGCGGTTGGAGATCATGCTGCATGAAAATCGTATCTTTGTAAATAAGTAAATCGATGGAAACCACTACCGCCCAAGCCGCTCAGGAACATGCCAAGGATCAATTCAAACAAGAGTTGTTTGTTTGGGAAATTGTAATGTCGGTGGTTGTTTTTGCTGCCATTTACTTTGCGCTCAATGCCTTTAAAAAGCACGAGGCCAAGGCCAAAGACCACAACAAGAAATACAATACGGGAGAGTAGGGTTACACCGAAACCGTTTTGATATCGCCTTCGATCACCAATCGGCCCAGTGTTTTTGCTTTTACATCTTCAATGGTAACGCCTGGCGCGATTTCTTTCAATTCAAATCCTCTTTCGGTAATGTCGAATACGCCCAATTCGGTGACCACTTTTTTAACACAGCCTAATCCTGTGATTGGCAGGGAACACTGAGGCAACAATTTGCTTTCACCGGCTTTGTTGGTGTGTTGCATCGCTACGATGATGTTTTTCGCAGACGCCACCAAATCCATGGCACCGCCCATGCCTTTTACCATTTTTCCTGGGATTTTCCAGTTGGCGATATCGCCGTTATCGCTCACTTCCATCGCCCCTAAAACAGTCAAATCTACTTTGCCCGCGCGGATCATGCCAAAGCTGGTTGCACTATCGAAAATGCTAGCCCCTTTCACCATGGTTACGGTTTGTTTGCCGGCATTAATCAAATCAGCGTCTTCCTCGCCCTCGAATGGGAAAGCTCCCATGCCCAACAATCCATTTTCGGATTGAAGCACCACTTCCATGCCCTCAGGGATGTAGTTCGCCACCAATGTGGGAATGCCGATACCCAAGTTTACATAATATCCATCACGCAGTTCCTGCGCTATTCTCTTGGCGATTCCGAATTTGTCTAGCATGCGTTACAAAAATACAAATTTTCTAAGGGTGTTGGGTTGGAATTTGTGGGTTTCAGAACGACCAACTACGAAGTATCATAGGGTCGGCCCATGGCTTTGCGCGCTCGTACAATCGCTTTGCCTTCTCTTTGTCGCCCACTGTCATGTAAAGTTCAATCAAACTGAAAATGGCTTGAGACTCGGGGTTCAGCGCCAAGGCCTGGTTATAGATGGTGATGGCCTTGCTCAATTGCTTTTCAGCATAATAGCAGTACCCCAGGTTAAGCAGTAATTCCTCGTGCTTGGGTTGGTGGCTGAGCCCTTTTAGGATTAGCGGTTTGGCCTCTTCAATGCGATTGGATCGTACCAAGGCATTTGTGTATTCAGCCAAGAAATCGTTGTTTAATGGCATCGCTTCCCAAGCATTGCGGTAAAATTGGATGGCTTTGGAAACTTGCGATAACTTTTCGGGAGTCCCTTTGTCATAGGCAACGGCCACGCGATACTGTGTCCATGCATCGGCATTGAGCGCTTCTCTTTGGTCGTCGTTCGCATTGTTTTCCCACAAGGCGATAATCGCCCCAAATGCTTGCTGGTTGTATTGGTAATGAATTTGCGCTTCTAGTCCGATGGAAGCAGATGACACTGATTCCGTGTTTTCACCCTCTTTTGCAAGGAGTCGTTGCGCCTCCTTCATATACAAAGCGTTTGGGTCGAACTTTTCGAAATAGGTGATATAGGCTTGAAATAACTCAGCGTTGCTGGGGTTTTTGCTGTTTACCGCATGTAGGCCCGATACAGAGGATGATTGTGTGATCGTTTTTTTCGGGTTTTTCGGGTTGAAAGCCGTTGATTTTGAAATGTAATGATCATGAATGCTGACGTGGGGAATGTCGCGCGTATCACTGCTGGGCATATGGCAATTGACACAGGTTTTATTTTCCTGCATCGATGCTGAGAGGGTGCAATTTTTTAGTTTGCTTTTGTTTGTATTTGCATTGTGGCAGCCGATACACGTTTGATTGAAACGATCTTGGTTAGTTTTTTTCACACTTACATGGGGATTGTGGCAGTTAATGCAAGTGAAGTTGATGTTGGCGTTGTATTTGTTTAAATCGCCGGTGTTGGATGCTTTGAAGCATTCACTCATTTGGAATCGCTCTGCATGTCCCGCCATTACAAAGGCCGCATTGCCCTTGTAGGTTGGCATGTACACCGTAAAAATGGAGTCTAAATGCATGCCGGGACGGAAATCGGTGAAGGATTTTCCGGGTTTTAATACATTGTTTCCTTGCAAATGGCAGCGTTGGCAGATGTCAACTTGTAATTTCCAGGGCAATCGCTTGGGGTTTACAATGGACCAATCGGTGTGTTTTCGCGTGTCTACGATGATGCCATTCGATTTTTCCTGTACGTGTAATGAGCCGGGACCGTGACAGCGTTCACAGTCTATTCCTAGTGGTAATTTCTCAAAAACATTGACCGATCCTTTTTTTGTTTGGGGCATGCCGGTATGACAGCTCATACATTCGATGTCGATCTTACGATTGAATCGGGTATTAAATTCTTCGTATCCAGGTGGGAGGTCCCAAATGCCTTTTTGGGTGTAGAAGGTAAGCGGCGCTTGGTATAGGTGTTCGCCATCGGTCCAAAAATGACTGTTGGTGTGCTGGCCACTTCCCACGATGTGCGTGATTTTTTCCCGGCGGTTATGGATGGTATCACGTCCTTGCAATCTGAATTCTTGGATGTAGAGCGCGTCGTTTTGCCAATAAGGGTAATAATAGAGGTTGAGTTTTTTGTCGTAAACAGGTTTTACATGTAGAAAATTGGCTTTGGAATAGGCCTTCTCAGCCTTGTGAAAGCTCATTCCCATACCTGTTTCTACAAATGTTGCGTGTTTATCGGAATGACAGCCTTTGCACGCCTGTATACCCACGTAGGTAGCAGAATCGCCTAGATTCCTGAATGTGGGTTCCGCCGCCGGTGATTTACATTGTAATAAGCTACCAACGACCACCGAAATACTGGCGATGGCCATGATAACGATCAAATGGCGATTGGAAATCACGGGAAGTAGGGGTTGTTATCCGCCAAATTGGGCTTGCCAATCGAGCACACCTCCGATGAGGTTTCTCACATTGGTAAAGCCACTCTGGGTGAGGAACATTTTTGCGGTACCACTGCGGGCGCCGCTGCGACAATGTACAATGACTTCGGCTGATTTGAGGTCTTCCAAATCGTCCAATTTGCCTGGCAAGGTGCCGAGGGGAATCAATTCTCCGCCAAGATTGAATTCATCGTATTCGTGTTGTTCACGAACGTCAATCAGGTTGATTTTTTCACCTGCGTCTAATCTCTTTTTTAATTCGATTACGGAAATGTCTGTACTCATAGCTTGATAAAGTGGTTGTATGTGATTTGGCTGTTCTTACCAATGCAACGCAAATAGTAATGACCAGGCATCAAATCGCCCACAAATATACGGTTTGAGTAATCCGCATGCAGATGGAGTTTTCCGGAAATATCCCAAATTTCAATTTTTGATCCTTCGTTGCTGCTACCATTCAAGTGGATGTAGTCAACACAGGGATTGGGGTACAGCGCCAAAGTTGGTTTGCTGATGGTTTTGTTGCTGAAAGCGTATTCGATGCGCTCACCAAACAGCATGCGAATCATGGGCGTGCCTTTGGCGTCGCCACCGGCAAATTCCCAGCTACCTAATAAGTTGCTGTACAAGTGTGGATTTGATTGGTCTTTTCCTTGGTAACGATAATTGTTGTCGTACCCTATATTCAACACGTAGGGCATTTGCTGCAACCATCCAACATAGTATTTACCGGCAGGCAAGTACAACGCAGAATCAAAGAAAATATAGGAAAATCCGTTAATTGAATCCGAGTAGATGGGCCGTGCCATGGATACCTCGTAAATAAGTTGGTCTTGGTTGTCGGGTCTTCCTATCGGACTAATCGCTTTCCAAATACGGAGTTTGAAACTTCTCGCACTCACATCGGTCAAACTTTGGTTGAAGTATACCGCCAAGCCACGAAGGGAGTCTGATTTAATGACATTGAAATCCATCGCAAACTGTCCTTTTAGATTTCCTAAAAAGGCATAATCCAATCCAAAACCGCCTTCCGCACTGCCATCGTCGTAGGCATACCAGGGCATAACAGTGTGCGATTGGATGATCGTATTGTTGTTGGTTTCAGCGTTATAGTTGTCGGGGGTAATGTCGTTACTCTGCGGGTTGATGCTGTAAATGTATTTCAACTTCGGCGTTGCAGTAGACAGTGAATCAAACAGCAAGGATTCGTATTTCTCTGTGGTGTCGCCATTGGCCGCCAAATTTCTGGTACTCGCTGAGAAGGGCTTTAGGTAGACTTGCTTGTTGTATTGGTTGAAAATACTCAGTTGAAAGCGGGTTTGTACGGCGATGCTATTCAGGTTTTTTGCAATCAGGGAAGGACCTGTGCCGCGTATGCTGTTGTTGTAGCGATAATGGGAGAATGGAACATTGCTGTAATCCATGAATAAGCCCGATGAAACTTGATTGACGCCAACGTCTTGGATGGTCTTTTCCCCGAATCTGCGATTCTTTTCGATTCGGATATAATCCAAGTGCCAGTGGTTTAGGTTGCCGGTGGCTTTGGTGAAATTGACAAATCGGAATTGGAAATTGGGCGTTAGGTAATCATAATGAGCGATAGGAGCGAAGTACTCTTTGAAGTCGCCAACAAAACCGCCTGGCAATGCCCAAACCCGTACCCATTCGTTTCTGATGTTCTTGAAGTACAACAGAAGACTGTCTTCCAATTCGGGCGCATCACCAATTCCTTGTCTTTGTACAAAAAAGCTGATGTAAATGGAATCGGTGGGCTTGTAATTGATGGTTTGACTGCCAATTAGCTTGAACTGTAGGTTGATGGGTTGCGATGTTAAGCTATCAGCAAAGACCATGTTTCGCTTGTCAAGCGTGTGGTAGGGGTTGCCATGAGCATCTAAGTGGTCAAAGGTGGCAACGCCAAAGTTTGGTGCTTTTTTTGGGAATGAATTGTTGATCCAAACCAAGTTGTCAGTCCAACGATCCGACTGTGGATAGCCGATTTCATGAGAAAAATCTTCAAAAAAGGGCAGGGTAAGTGTATCTGAAATCCCCCACGCTATTTGTTTTAAAACTGTGTTTTCAACAGGTTGTGCTGTTCTGTGCCCGAGTGGTTGCAGCCGCACATAGGGCTGTGCTTTTGTCAGGCCGACAGTCAGCAAAAAAACAGCAGAGATGAAACTCTTAAATCGCATTGTTTTTAGTTGAAATGACCCGTCGAGGTTACGAAATGATTACCGCGAAATAGTCAACACGCTAATTAAACGAAAAAAAAGCAATTTTATTTGATTTGCCTTCGAGTTAATTCTCCTGAAGGCGAGTTAGTTGGTGCTTTCTTCGTCGATTGGTTCTTCAACAGCCGTGCTATCCGCGTTGGGCGTCATTTCAGAATCGATGATGGTAATATCTACGACGGTTCCTTTGAGAACTTTTTCTCCCGCTTCAATGCTGCGACCGCCTACTCTTTGGCTGGTGACCAAATTATTGCCATATTCTGCGTATTCCTTGGAAACGGTGCCAAGTACCAAGCCGGCATTTTTAATCAAAGCTTTTGCTAAATTCAGGCTGCAGTCGGTAAGTTTGGGCATACTCACGCGGGGTCTGCTGGTGGCATTTACTGTAACGTAAATCACGCGGCCTGTTTTCACGTCTTCGTCCGCACTGGGTAATTGCTCAACAATAACACCTGGTTTCATGTTGTCGATATACACAGTATCAATAATCTTCATTCGTAAGTCGAGTGAAGACAATTTCTCTTCGGCTTCAAACGGTTTCATTTTGAGTACACTGGGTACGATAATGCCATCGCCGTGTCTGGTGTAATAATCCAAGCCAAAATACGTCAATGTTATCAAGACGGCTACGAAAACGCCACCCAATCCGATGTTATACAACCAATTTTTCACGCCGTTCGATTTTCCCCAAATTTCAGTATTTCCCGGATGAATTCAAAGGGTTTATATCCGTTGATGGATGCTTGGTGGTAGATGCACGTAGCGGGCGTCATTCCTGGCAATGAATTCACTTCGATAATGATGGTTTCAACGCGACTATCAGAGAAAATACGGACGAAAGCATCAATCCGGCAATAGCCCGTTACGTCTAAAGCCCTTGCCACCGATTCTAGCGTGTCACGCACCGATTTACTAATGGAAGCTTGTTCTTCTGGGTCTTTGGAAAACCGCGAGGGTGTTAAATTTTGTCCCTGTCCGGCCAAGAATTTTTCTTCCAAACTGAGAATTTCACTTTCTGCGAGCGATTCTGAAGGTTCGAAAACCTCGTATGCAATGCTCCCATCTGGTTGCAGGTGGGTGACCATGCCTCCAGTGACTTCCAAGAAGCGCACGGCATCGCCCATTTCAATGAATTGTTCGATCAGTAGCTCAGTTTTTCTTGGCATTTCATCGCTTTGTCTAATGCCCAATTGTGTGCAAAGGTCCGCAGCAACAGCTTCCTCATCTCTAAAAATGGCAGCCATGAAGCGATCCAATTCAATGGCCGATTTGATTTTTCTTACTGCAGCGCTGCAGCCATCATCGGCGGGTTTGGCAATAAGCGGCAAGCCAAATTCTTCACAAATGGATGAGCAGAAGTCTAATCCACCGGTTTGCCATTGGGTTTTTTGTATTAACTGATGATTGGCTACCAAGAATCCTTTTTCACGCAGGATGCGGTTGGTTTCGAATTTGTTGATGGTGATTTCTGCGGAGTGACTCAAGCTGCCGTTGTGGTAAAGTCCATATTGGGCAAGGTCTTTTTGCAAAGTGCCATCTTCACCTGGGCGACCATGTAGGGCAATGAATACACCTTCTACCCAGTTGCTCAGCTCGCTGATTGATATTTCTTGAGGTTTGAATATCGGTTGCTCGCGGAGTAATCCGTCAGTGATTGTTTGACTACCCCGTTGGATTTCAGTCAATGCTGGGTTTTCCGCATAATGCAAGATTTTATCACGGATATCGTCGGCATTGTCTTTCAACATCATGTTGAGCGGCAACAAGAACAACCGATAGTTATTGGCATCTCCAGCCAAAAAGAAAGGAACGGGTTCCATTTCTTCGCTGCTGCTGAGCTTTTCATAGATGTTTCTACCGCTTTCCATGCTAATATGGCGCTCAAAACTATATCCGCCCATAATCACCGCGATTTTCTTCTTCGACTTTGATTGGCTTTGTGCGTTGGCAATCAAAGATTCGCTCCTTTCCAACAGTGGTTTGAAAGATTGTCCTTTGGGATGGGAATGGATTCTAGCCCTCAGTGAATTGAAATAAATCAACGTTAAAAAGGCACTTGGGTTGAGTCCAACTTCTGCAGCTTGGTGAAAAAAGAAGGACGATGGCATCATGCCGCTAGTGGTATTGGGGTCGTTCAGAAAAATGTCGCCGTCTTCAGTAATGAAACCATCGATGCGCGCATAGACCTCAAATCCAAAGTGTAGGTATAAATGGCAGCAAGCCTCACGGATGTCGGTGATCCAATCCGCTTGAACTTCTATTGGGGTGACTTTGTTGCTTAAGCCAGGCAAGTACTTACTGCGATAATCGAACAAATCGCCTGTTTTTCGAATTTCGGTAGGGGGCAATGCGAAAGGAGTTCCTTCGGGATCAGCAACTACGATGCAACTAAACTCCTTGCCGACAATCAGGGATTCGATGAGTACCAAAGATTCACTGTCGTTGGCTTGCAGTAATACCGATTCTTGGTTCTGCAGCGCCTGATCCAGGTAATCCATGAGTTGGTTGGGCAGGAATATTTCATTGCCATCAGCCAGTAGCGGCAGTCCAAGTCCACTGCGCAAATCGGTGAGGTGTTTGATGTCTCGTACTTTTTCTTCCACGCTTTTCGATGTCCATTCACTGGCATGAATTTGCAGACGGAAAAAGGCCAAGTCAATGGCGTTGCAAAAGTTATCGAAATTGGGACTCTTCAAAATACTTACCCCCAGCGAAGAGCCCTGATGTGCAGGTTTGATGACAAATTGTTCGCCAAATTGCAGGTTGTATTCCACAAACCACTGTTTCTTTTGCTCCTCATCGGCATGCAGCCAATGGTGGTGTTGCAAGCTAGTAAAATCGTTGACGTAAAGTCCGGCCGTATTTTGAAAGTCCTTCTGAACCGCTTTGTTGATACCCATGGCAGAGGCGAGAATGCCGGAGCCGGAATAGGGAATGCCATGCCATTCTAACATGCCTTGTATACTGCCATCTTCACCAAATGTTCCATGTAAGGCCAAAAAAGCAAAGTCGATTCGCTCGGCAATTTCGTCCATGGTTAATGGTTCGCCAATTTCTTTTAGAACGGCTTTCTGGGCTGTTTTGCTTTGGGCGATCGATTGGATGCTTTCTGCGTAAACTTGAAATCCGAAGGGTAGTTCAGGCAAGCAGGCATTGCGCACACCATCTTGGTGGGTATAGGTTGGTGGGTAAAAATCTCTGATACTCCCTTTGTACACAAATTCCCAATTCAACAAACAAAAGTTCCCGAACGAATCCACGAAAATGGGGATGGGCTCAAATAGTTGTTTGTCGAGGTTGTCGTATACGGTACGACCCCCAGCAAAGGAAACTTCCCGCTCGCGGGATTGACCACCAAAGAAAATGCCGACGCTAATTTTTTGCATAAACAGTTAAGCAAAAATACATGCACATGGGGCAACTCACCATGCAGTTCTGCACAAATCGCAATTGTGTTTTTCTCTTTGGGCATTATTGCAAAAAATTCGGTGATCACGCCCCGATTTCGTTACTTTGTAGCATGATCGCTGAAATATTTCTATCGTCACAAATCAATGCCCTAGATACTGCCAAATTGCCAACCAATGTAAGGTCCTATTGGAATGGTTTGGGAGAATTGAATACAGCTTATTATCAAGGTACGGAGGGATATTTCGCTTTGGTATTGAATCCCGGAAAAAACACATCCACTGAATGGGAGAAGTTGCGCAAAGAGGGGGCGGTGATTTTGTCTAAACTGCCAAAGTCTGTGGCTGATGTGCGTATTGTGAATGTTGATTGGGAGTCGGACAAGGCATTGGCTTTTGTAGAAGGTATGTTGTTGGCCGATTATCGCTTCGATAAATATATTACCAAAGGAGACAAAGCCACGGCAAAAAACTTGACGTTGGATGGTGCGGGCGCGGATAAATTCTCGGAGATACAGGTCATTTGTGATGCGGTAAAAACGGCTAGGAATTGGGTCAATGAACCAGTCAATGCGTTGAATGCGCAAGGGTTGGGAGAGGCCTTTCAACAAATGGGTGCCGAATTGGGATTTAAAGTGGAGGTGTTTGGCGAAGCACAAATCGAAAGTTTGAAAATGGGTGGATTGTTGGCAGTTAATCGCGGCAGTCAAGAGCCCCCAACATTTTCTGTTTTGGAATACAAACCTGCGAATGCAAAGAATACCCAGCCCATCGTTTTGGTGGGTAAGGGGGTTGTTTTTGATACGGGTGGATTGAGTTTGAAGCCTACGCCGAACAGCATGGATATGATGAAGTGTGATATGGGCGGGGCGGCCGTTGTGGGTGGCGTATTTGAAGCGATTGCCAAATTGCAGTGGCCCGTTTGGGTTGTAGGGTTGGTACCATCTACGGACAACAGACCTGGCGAGATGGCTACTTGTCCGGGCGATATTATTACCATGTTTGACGGAACCACCGTGGAGGTGTTGAATACAGATGCGGAGGGTAGACTTATTTTGGCCGACGCACTTACGTTTGCCAAGAAATATGAACCCCAGTTGGTGATTGATTATGCAACGTTAACAGGTGCTGCTGCGAGGGCGTTGGGTACCTATGGTTCTGCATTGATGGCTCAGGCCCCTGAGTCTGTGGTGGAATCGTTGAAACATGCGGGGGAAAACACCTATGAACGATTGGCTGAATTGCCTTTGTGGGAAGAATATTATGAGGAAATCAAAGGGGGTATCGCAGATTTGAAAAACCTAGGGAAAGGTGAAGGTGGCGCTCAGAGTGCAGCGATGTTCTTGCGGCATTTTACCAATTATCCTTGGGCCCACATCGACATTGCAGGTACCGCTTTTTCAACATCTGCCAGTCATTATACACCAAAAGGTGGTACAGGTGTAGGTGTTCGCTTAACTTTGGAGTTTCTTAGACAATACATCAATGGATAATCAGAAGGTAAAATTGGGTATCACACAAGGCGATCCGTCAGGTGTGGGCATGGAATTGATATTGCGTGTTTTTGCTGATCAGTTCATCTATAAGTATTGTATTCCAGTGGTTTACGGTAATACGAAATCATTCATCGCTTGGAAAAAACACTTGAACTTACAAGAACCCATGTATCATTTGGTGAATTCTGCGGCAGAAGCCAAAGAAGGCAAGTTGAATTGGGTTTCTTCCAGCGACCAAGTATTTGATTTAACCATCGGCACGCCATCGCCTGAATCAGGTAAGGAAGCCTTGTTGGCCATTGATAAAGCCATTGCGGATGCTCAATTTTTGGATGCTTTGGTTACGGCGCCCATTGATAAGTCGACCGTGGCTCCGCATTCGCCCAATTTTACCGGACATACGGGCTATTTGGCAGATGCATTGGGTGCGAAATCGCATGCCATGATTTTGGCTTCGGAGGATTTGCGAGTGGCTCTGGTTACTGAACATGTGCCCATTTCTCAATTGTCGAAATACCTCACCCAAGAAAAAATCGAACAGAAAATTGAAGTGGTGCATGAGTCATTGCGAAATGATTTTAACGTCTTGAAACCCAGAATCGCTGTGTTGGGTTTGAATCCCCATGCCGGAGATCAAGGTTTGTTGGGTGATGAGGAAACCAAAATTATTCAACCGGCCATCGCCAAACATTTTAAAATGGGTAAGCTGGTTTATGGTCCCTATTCAGCAGACAGTTTTTTTGGGAGTGGGAACTACAAGAACTTTGATGCAGTGATCGCAATGTATCACGACCAAGGATTGATCCCCTTCAAAACCATGTCGTTCATGGATGGCGTAAATGTTACTGCTGGATTATCGATAATTCGCACAAGTCCTGATCATGGTACTGCTTATGATATTGCGGGTAAAATGATTGCAGATCCCAGCAGTATGCGTGCAGCTGTATACGATGCCATTCATTTGGTGAGAAACCGCAAGCAGTTTGTGGCAGATTTTGAGAATCCTTTGGAATACGCAGAATTACGTCGCGAACGTTTCCGCATTGATTTCTAATCAACGAAGTCTCGCATGGTCTAACAACCAGCTGCAGGTTCTGATGTAAACTTCGGCGGCTAACGTCTCTTCAATTTCAAAATACTCTCTCACCGAACCCGTGACAGCGTGTTGCATCATGTGGTTCAATGTTGGGAATTCTGCATAAGTGATACCTACGCTTTCTGCTTCCATTTGTTTTACCAAACCCCTGGTTGGAATCGGGTTTACTTGCTGGTCTAAGCCTCCTTGTATCATTAGGATGTCGCACTGCTTCAATCCCAAAAAATCAGGCACCGGATCGTACTGAAAGAAATATCGCGTCCACGCATTATAGCCCAATGGAAGGTAACTCTTGGCGAAGTATGATTCTACTGACTTCTCAGAATAGACTTTCGCAATTTTACTATTGTCGGCTTTCCACACCTTATAAGCCTTTTGAAAGTCTTTGTCTTGCGACTTTACCCAAGATGCAAAGGCCTTTGCGAAAGCTTGTTTTTCAATCTCAGTAGGTGTTTGTGAAGATCTTTCTTCTGTTTGTCCATTGGACATCTCCAATGAAAGGGAAATCAATTTTCGTTGTGCATCGCCCAAATGGTGACAAGTGAAGGAGTCGTAACCGGTTTTTTTCCATTCGTTTTGAATCTGGTAAACACTGGTTTCAATGCCCGTGCTTGTTGCACCTGCCAAACTTACGATGCC
>JAHEMG010000028.1:19659-23702 GCA_024643755.1 Flavobacteriales bacterium
TTCTGCTTCCAAATGCCATCCAATTGCTTGATGTCCTTCAGCACACCTTTGAAAGTGGCGCCAAATCCCATCGTCCAGGTCAATGACTGTCCATCCACCACCGTAGATTCAACTTTGTATTCTTTTAAGCCTTGCAGCGGGACATCTAACGTGGATGTTAACTGTCCGTCCTCCTGGGAAACATGGAACGTAAGTCCGATTTGCATGTTGCCCGCATTTATAGTGCCTTTCCAATAGCCAATCCACTGTTTAGGGTCTTCGGATTGCGCAAACAAGCTGCCCACACAGCAAACAAGGGCCAGCAGGGCAGTGGTGAATTTCATTTTCATCTAAGGTTAAATTAATGTGTGTGATACGCCCATTTTCGCAGGTTCAACGTCGAGAAATCCCAATCGATTCAATTTCGTTTCAAAACTCGCCATGCTGCTGGGTTCGCCGTGAACCAAGAACAGTTTTTTTACTTTGCTCGGGTCCTGACAAAGCAAATAATCACACATTTCTCGCCAATCGGCATGTGCACTGAAATTGTCCATCCGATGTATTTCCGCCTTCACTTGATGCAGATCGCCGAAAATTTTCACTTCCTCTCTGCCTTCGATCAGCTGTCCGGCCAAGCTTCTGGGCGATGCATATCCCACCAATAAAATGGCACAGTTGGGGTTCTCAATGTTGTTGGCGATGTGGTGTTTCACCCGGCCCGCATCGGCCATGCCACTGGCGGAAATGATGATGCTGGGTTGTTTTTCTTCGTTGATGGCCTTGGACTCGTCCAACTTGGAAACATAATGCAAATTGTGAAACGCAAACGGATCCCCGTCCCGAGAGATATAGTCCAAAATAGAGGGATTGAAACTCTCGCGATGCAAAGCCATCACTTGGGTGGCCTTGACGCTCAATGGTGAATCAACGTATACCTTGATTTCAGGTAGTTTGTTTTCGTGCGCCAATTGGTCGAGCAGATAAATGATCTCCTGCGTCCTATCTATTGAAAAGGCGGGGATGATGATCTTGCCCTGCTTCTCTACACAAATGTGGTTGATGAGCTCAAGCAAAGGTGCTTTGGCATCTTCACTGGGCAGGTGTTCGCGATTGCCGTAGGTGCTCTCGCAAATGATGTAGTCAGAGGGAGGGAATGGGAATGGTCCTTCCAATATTTGATCATTGGGCCGGCCGATATCACCCGTGTAGGTGAGCGTGATGGTTTTGTCGTCGATCGTTTTGAGCGATAAATGGATGCATCCACTGCCCAAAATATGGGCGTTGGGAATCATTTGGAACTGACATGTGGCATCTATAGAAAACCAAGTTTCGTCGTTCACCACTTCCATTTGCGCCAAAGTGCGGACCACATCCTTTTCCGTATACAAGGGTTCGATGGCCTCATCGCCCCGAGCAATTCTGCGTTTGTTCACCCGCATCAGGTCCGACTCCTGAATATGTGCACTGTCGAGCAGCATCATATCGCACAGGTCCTTGGTGGCGCTGTTACAGTATATCGGGCCGGTGAATCCATCTCTTACCAAACGCGGCAGAAGTCCAGTATGGTCGATGTGTGCGTGCGATAATATCACACAATCGATGCTGCTTGGATCAAACCCCCAATGCCTATTGAGTTGGTCTCCTTCGGCACCTTCGCCCTGAACTAGACCGCAATCGAGCAGGATTTTTGTGCCAATACTGCTGGTGATCAAATGTTTGGAGCCTGTAACGCGTTGAGCCGCTCCGTGGCAGGTGTAAGAAGGGTGTTGTAACATAGGATTAAGGATTGAGAACGGTTAAAAATACATCGCGAAACTGGCTTTTACCCCGACGTTTCTGCCCGAGTTGGGCTCCAGATAAGTCATCCTCCAAATCAGGTCGATGCGTATGCACTTGAAAATATTTTCGATTCCCACGCCAATTTCCCAGTAGGGTTTTTTGTCGAAGGTTTTGAATTGTGTGATCGGCTGTCCATCCCATTGCGCCGGAATGATTTGGCGGTTGCGCTCCTGTAAGGTTCCGTAAATCGCTTTGGTAGAAACCACTTCGCGCAATTTGAAATGATTCAACAAAGGAATTCGGTTCATGATGTAGCCGTTGAAGTGATGCTCAAAACTCAGTTGCAAGCTCTTGTCGGATACAAACTCAAAAATGCGCATTTGGTTGTACGCGTTTTGGCTATACATGAAACTTTGGTTTCCAACATACACCGTGAGCAAGGGATAGGGCAGCAAGCCAAACACTTGGTTGTAATCGACCCCAAAGATGCTGCGACCCATGATGCTCCAAGTTTGGTCATACATATAACCGAGTTGCACTTTTGTGTAGTTGTATTGCGAGCCAAGCAAGCCCTTGATGCCCTGCTGCAAATACAACGAATATTTCGGTCCGCCTGCGCTGAACGTCATCCTGTCATAATCGGTGCGGATGTCGTAGCTCTTGGGTTCGTAGAACAATCGGAACGACACATAAGCATTGGTGATTTGGTTTGAAATCCCGCTGTTGCTGGTGTCGGGGTAATTGGCATAATACGCAAATCGGTAGTTTTTCACGTACGGAAAGTTGTACATGCCGTGAAATGCACCCACATTGATCCGCAGTCCCGGTCTGAGGTCGGTGCCCAGATTCACTTTGCTCTGCCTCACCAGGGTGATGTTGTTCGATCCAAACAAGTTAAAGGCAGTGAACAAACTCTGCGCATACAGTTCATTGTCGGTAATACCAATGAGTTCAGTGTCGTAGGTGTGCGATAGCGTGAGTTTGGTGAAGTATGTGCGATTCAGAATGAAGTCTGTTTTCAGTCCGTATTTAAAGGCTTGATCGCGAAATCCATAGGCCAAAAATCCGGTGGTTTGCATGTTTTTGGAGATGGCGGGTGTAGTGCGAAAGCCCAATTTCATACGAAATCCTTCGTAGGGGTTCCAACTGGCCAGGGTGAAATAGGGTCCGAGGTCAATTTTGCCAATACGCTGATAGCCATCAACCAAGAAATTCACCAAATCGATGTATGATTTTACGCGTGGGAGACTGTTTAGGGTGTCGATTTTACTCGAGATTCGGGCTTCTTCGGCCGATTGTTTGATGTGGGCATTCTTCAGCCAGAAAGAGTCGTTTTGTAAATTGGCTTCCGGCGCGATTTGAATGCGGTTGTCGAAAAATCGGGGTGGAAAATCCATGCCAAAGCGCATGTTTTTGCAAGATAATACGTTGGTGGCGACCATCCCTGCGGCTTGTTCAGACAGTTCGCCAATATCGATCATTACACGGGCCTTGGTACAAAAGTAGGCGCCGGTTTCTGTGGGGATGTATTCTTGAGAAAATTTGAGTTTCTCTACGTAGTTTAGGTTAGATGCCCCTGTGATTTCTACGCTCAATCGCACAATGGCACCGGAGGTATCCTCGATCCACATAAAGCCGCTGAGGGCCAAATCCCTGGGATTTTTCGGAGTGACTTGTATTTGGAACAACCTGCGGGGACCCAATTTGTCTACGTTGACCAGTTTGTAGTCGTAGATGAGTTCTGCGCCTGGACTGATGGGCGTAGGGATGCCTTTGTCGAGCACCACCAAGCTTTCATCATAGATGTTGTAGTTGGTGAATGTGTTTCCCATCATCTGACCGATAAACGTACCATCGGTAACGCCAATGCCTCGGATGCGGGTGGCTTTCACCAATTCTTTGGTGAGTCTAGGGTTTCGTTGAAAGCTGAAATCGCTCAGTACTTCGGAAAACAAAACGGGCAAAATGGCTTTGTTGCTGTCGCCGGTGAGGTAGGAGATGGTATCGAAATAACCGCCGACCTCGGTAGCAAGCTTTGTTTTCTTCAGGTTTTTGGAAATGTTGTTGATGGCGACGGTGGTTTTGGAGAAAACCTCGCATTCGTAACTATTGATGCGGTCCGGGCTGTTGAAATTACGATTTTTTTGTGCCAAATTCACCCAGATCATGGCGGGGTTGATGCCCAAGCGGATGGTGGCGCCTTCGGTTCGTTCGATTTTTCGTTTGAAATAAACCTGAAGCGGTAAAGTTTTTACAGTGTCTAGGGCGATGGTTACCGTTTCGTA
>JAHEMG010000183.1:0-2085 GCA_024643755.1 Flavobacteriales bacterium
CACCCAGCACCATCGTCGTGCGCACCCTCTCCCTCATCCCAACTATCAAAATGTCCGCCAAAAGCAATGATCTTTTCTGGATGAACCGCGCCCACAGTGCTCGCCACCACATTCGCACTCATCCGATCCGCCAACGTTCTGCAACCCAAATTCACCGTTACCTGGTGCTTGGCATCGTTCGCACACACATCCTCCAATAAATCCGCCACCGCCGTAGCCACCGCCACCATGGGCACCTTCGCCATCCCGTCTTCATAATGCGTAACCCCAGTATGCGGATGCAAATCGCACTTATTGCTCATACTTCGCACCAACACAGCTACAGCCCCATATTTCGCACTCGCACTGCCATTCACACGCTGATTCACACACCCCCCATAGGCCTGAAACGTATTCAATAAAGTTTGGTCAAACGCCCGATTTAACAACACAATCTTGCCCTTCAACAACCCCAATTTACCCATGCTGTCCAACGCCTTCATCCCATCCACAACCACCAACGTACTCGTCACCTTTCCACCCACAGAGCCACCCAACGCACACGCATTCAACGCATACATTTTTTGCGGTTTGGGATTCGCCTCCACAAACGCCTCGCAATCATAATCGGCCGCCAACGCACCCCGCTTCAGTTGTCCCGTGAGCCAAGGCGATACCAACTCCACCGCCTCCACATCGCCCCGCTCCCAACGCGGCACCAACACTGGCTGCGTAAACACTGTGTCGAAACGGTACGATTTCAACATATCCACCGCCCATACAATACCCCTCTCGGCATTGTCAGAACCACTTAATCTCGGCCCAACCCCCTTGCACAATTCCCCCAACCGCTTGTAGGCATGGCCATCGTTGAGCGACAAATCAAACAGTTGCTTGAATATTGCACTGTCAGTGGGCTTGGATAGCTGATATGTCACTTGATTGAATTCGCGGAACATTTTCTCCAAATCCCCTGGCTGAGATCGCATCTTTTCTTCCGCCATCAACGGACCCATCGCCAAAAAACCAAAAACCCCCAACAACCACCACCCCTTGAACCAAGAATTCTTTTTCATCGGCAGCAAATTACTCAAAAACTTCCATTTACTTTTGAATGAAGAACATTGCATGTCGGCCCCCACCATCACCTCCATCCATATTTACCCCATCAAATCGATGGGCGGAATATCCCTCACAGAGGCAGAAGTGGGCATGCGCGGACTCCAACACGATCGTAGGTATATGCTCGTTTCTGAAGAAGGGAGATTTCTCACGCAGCGACAAACCCCAGAACTCGGGCGATTCCACCTGCAATACAACACCCATCAAACCGGCTTTCTCGTGACTTTTCAGGGCGATACCCTGGCCATTCCACTATCGCTCGATCACCAAAACCATCAAACTCAAATCGCCAACGTGTGGGACGATAGAGTTGAGGTACTATCAGCCCCATCCCACATCAATCAATGGTTTTCTCAAAAGCTTCAGCGCGATGTATCCCTCGTTTACCAGCACGATAACGCCAGTAGGCCCGTTGCGTCAGAGTACCAACCCAACACCCAAAGCACTCACCACGTGAGCTTGGCCGATGGATACCCCATCCTCGTAGTTTCTGCAGCCTCACTTTCACTGCTCAACCAACAAATCCAACACAACAACCCCCTCGCCGAACCAATGGAAATGTCGCAATTCCGCCCAAACATCGTCGTTGATAACCTGCAACCCCACCAAGAAGATTCGCTCGGCACCTTTGAATTGAACAGTACAACCCTGCACATCACCAAACCCTGCAGTCGGTGCATCCTCACAACCATAGACCCCATCACGCTTGAACGGGGCGATGAGCCCCTGCGAACCCTTAGCACCTATCGCAAGGAGAACAACAAAATCCTTTTCGGCGCCAATGCCCTCTGCCTGAAGCCCGGAAAAATTCACATATCTAAGTAAACTTTCAACCATTCAGCACGTCTAACGCACGGTGTCAGATACCAACACACACATTCCCATGAAAACCACGTCCTGTTTCTCCGCTGCTTGGGTTGCCATCCTCGCACTCACCGCCTTTATCGTCCCACAAAAAGCATCGGCACAAACCACCTACTTCCC
>JAHEMG010000183.1:2185-4482 GCA_024643755.1 Flavobacteriales bacterium
TACCTCAACGTGTACTTTTCCAACGCCCGCACCATGGCCCGATTTGGCCTACTCCTACTCAACAAAGGCAAATGGAATGGCACCACCATCCTCAGCGATACCCAGTACTTCCGAGAACAAACCAACAGCAGTCAAACCATCAACCCCAGCTACGGATACCTCACCTGGCTCAATGGCAAATCCGCATTTATGGCTCCCGGGTCACAAATTCGCTTTCCAGGTAGCCTAAACCCCAATGCCCCCAACGATATGTTCTGCGCTTGGGGCAAAAACGGACAATACATCAACGTGGTCCCCAGTCAGAAATTGGTCCTCATCCGCATGGGCAATGCCCCCGGTGGCTCTGGTGCTGCGTCTATGGCAGTGGGTTTCAACGACGAGATTTGGAAATACGTGAACCGATTGCCTTGTTCCTCCGCCACTCTCACTTTACCAACAAATAACTTCACCCTCTACCCCAACCCCGTTTCGGCAGGATCAACCATCGTCCTGAAAACAGTCAACTCCAATAGCGCCATCTCTTCCGCCGTTCTGTGCGATGCGATGAGACGAATCCTTTTCAGCTACACATTCAACAACGAAGGCAACATCAACAACCCAACCCACATCGCCCTGCCCCAAACACTCCCCAGTGGTGCATACACCCTTCGCATCGAAACCCAAAACCAAGCCGAAACCCTGCCGCTGATGGTGCGATAATCGCGTCTTACATCTAGTAAACAGTTTCTATCGATTTTTTCGAACAAACACCAAGCGATACAACAGCGCCAACAACACCATTGCTGCGGCCATTTTACCCCAAATCCCCAAAGGCCACAAAATCCAGCAACCTAAAATCAGAAATAAAAACAACCTGGTCGTTTCAACCATTCCAAAATAACGGTATTGGCGTCCGCCGATGACATAGGAGGCCTGAACAATATGGCCAATCCACAAAATAAACGAAAACACCACAGCCAACACTGTCATGGATTTGTATAAGTAAAGCGTAACTACAAACCCCAAAACGCCGGACATCAACAGATAAATAGCCCAAGGCATTTGATGCGAATAAACCCCACCGTCCTCCGTAGAAATTTCTCTCAAACCTACCACATCCTCTGATTTCATTGCCAAGCCACCCGCAGGCACCCAGCCCGGAGGCATAAACAACATCCGCATTTTATCGCCCCACCCACGGATTTGTAGGATCGAACTGAACAAATATTTGAAGTGATAAAAAATCGCATGCACCGGATTCTTGTCCTCGTAATCCGAAACTAAACCATACTCAACCGGCTCCGTTTCCTCCTGATATGTGCCAAACATCCGATCCCAAATGATCAGAGCAGAACCATAATTCTTGTCGATGTAAATGTCGTTCTTGCCATGATGCACCCTGTGATGCGAAGGGGTAACAATCACATATTCCAACCAACCCAACTTGGGGATATAGGAAGTATGAACAAAAAAATCATGCAATCCCACCACCTTAAAAGTAATCACCAACACCAATGGATCAAAACCCAAAACGGGCAATACCATCCAAAAGGGAATTCGAAACAAACCCTGAAACGGCGATGTGCGAAAACCGTTCGACAAGTTAAAATACGTGGAAGAATGATGGGTCACATGTCCCGCCCACAGAACATTAATGCGATGCGAACACCGATGATACCAATAACCCACCAAATCAACAAACAAAAACGCCAAAACCCACTGTCGCCAATCGTTCGGCATTGTAAAAACTTGGAAATGCTTCTGCGAAAATTGCAAGCACGCGAACAATCCAAACATATACAGTATGGCAGCAGATTGATCAATGGCACCCACACCCATGTTGATTACCGTGTTACTTCCCTTGTATCGCTGATGATTGTATTTTACACTCAACCACCATTCAAGGGCGATCAAAAGCAAAAAAACAGGAATCAGCAGGGCGATGTAATTGGGCATGGCATATAAATTGGTACACAACGAATTTCTAAATCAGTTAAAATTTCAGTGTACGGAAAATTGCAAGTACTCGAGAAATATTTACGGAAAATCGCAAAAACAGTCTTGCCCATTATTTTTATTGCGATAATCCGTAAAAGCACATTTACACAATTCAACTGGAGTAGTTGTATATTCCCAACCATTAAAATCGATAAGATCTATGATGTTCAAGCTGAGACCTTGGAACGATAGCGATATTCAATCACTCGTGCACTACGCCAACAATCCAAAAATTGCGCAGTTTATGACCGATGGATTTCCGCATCCCTATGCACCAGAAAATGCAAGTACATTCATCGCGTTCGCAACCAAAGACAACC
>JAHEMG010000037.1 GCA_024643755.1 Flavobacteriales bacterium
GCCTCGTGCACCAACGTTTCTACATCCCGCAAGTTGCCACTGGCATTCATGAAAATGAAGGGCATGTTGGTTTTGGCCAAGGGGTAATTGTATCCACCTGGGGCTTTTCCCAATCGAGAGTCTAGGTCCAGCAATTCGTGGTGCTCCATGGTTTTGATGCATTCGCCAAAAAACGCATCCACCCTTGAAAGACAGTCGATGCCCTTGTTCAGGAGTTCCTGTCCGCCATTGAATGGCTTCAACGGTTCTCTGCCCAACGGATCCACTTGGGTGTCCCAAGGTTTTAGCGACTCCAAGCCCATTTGCGATTTTCTGCGTTGCATGAGTGATTTTAGCAAAGGGACAACCGCAGTTTCCACTGAGCGATGGAAATCTTTGCATGCGGTAACGTCGTAGTCGTACCGACCCATTGCCTTAAACATATAATCGCGGAAGTTCTCGAATCCTGCATTTTTGGCAACCTGATGACGCAATTGCACCATTTGGTTAAACAGGGTGTTGAGTTTGTCGGTGTCTTCACTCCTGCGGGTTTGCATCAAGTGCCAAACGGTTTCACGGGCTTGGCGATCGGTGCACATCAATACATTGCTGGCTTGCTGCAGGGTAAGGATTTGTCCTTCCCATTCAATCGACATTGCTCCTTGAATTGAGCTGTATTCTTGGGCGAGGGTGGCTAGGTCGCTTTGCAGTGGGATGTTTTCTTCCCTAAACAATTCCACGGCGCCTTCCAGTCCACGCAAATAAATTTCATGGGCCTCTGATTCCTCTCTCCAGGCGGTTGCCCATTCGCACGATACAATTTTTTTGTTGATTTGGTCTTCCAATGGCGCCAAATGCGGTTGGATTTCCTGAACAAAGGTGAGGTATGACGCCTCGTGGTCTTTGTTTTGTGTATCGCAGGTCATGCGGATGTATCGCCACGCCATATCTTCCGATAATGCGCTTTCCAATTCACTCACATCGGTGAGAAACAAGCGAAAATCTGCCATCGAAACAAGTTCGCGACGGATTAATTGCTCATACAGGGGCAACACATCGTCTTTACTGTTAACGATGAAAGGGTTGGGTAGGAAAGAGGTAGACATAGTGCCTTAGCTGCCCATTTTACGGGGCGTAGTAGTTTTGGTTTTTGCACCGGCTGCAGGTTTTTTGATTGCAGTGTTTTTGGGTGCGGCGGCTGCCTTTTTGGCTTTGCTATCGGTGGCTTTTGGTGCTTCAGCATCGGTGCCTTCTTCAGAAACGGTCTCTTTATCAAGATTGCTCCAATCCAAATCAGTGCTTTTCAACATGCCATACCAAACGAACAATTTCTTCATGTCTGAAGTGTAAACGCGCTCGCGGTCGTAGTTGGGGAGTACTTTGGCCATGAATGCTTTTACTTCGTCGTTGTCTGCTTTTGGGGTAGGAACGGCGGTACCTGCGTCTTCGAGGGCTTTGATCGACATCAAAACAACGGCCAACTTTACTTCTTCGTCATCGGTGAACATAGCGATATCACTCAATACGCTGATTCGCTGTCTGGGGTTGGTACCAAAGCGCTTGTTATCGGTTAGGGATTCCAAAATCAATCCACTTTTGTTTCTACCTAAAATTTTGTGCAATCCGGGCATTCCCGTTACAGATACAACGTCTTTCAATTCCATAAGATTACAAATTTCGCCAAATACGGCTGAATTAACAAACTAACTGAAATGCTTGCGGGTATAAACCTTCTGGAATTCGCGCAGTATCACGGCTTTGGCCATGTTTTCGGGGGTGTTGCCACCCATTCGCTGAACAAATTTGTATTGTTTTTCTGTGAGATCCACCCGATAAACCACTTTCATCCAGGTTCCGTGGTGGTGTTGTTGCAGTTGGGCAACGCACTCAGTGAGTTCGGGAAGCAGGGATTCTAAATTGAGTGGGTTGGTTGTTGTAAACGTAAAGCCCATCAGACCAAAATCCTTCTCAATCTGTTCCATCACCTCCAAAATCAGTGCTTGGGTGAGACTGCTGGGCAACTCTGCCGTCCATTCTGCGGGAGATTCACTCATATTAATCTTTTTCCCATTTGTCGATGGCGGCTGTAGCCAAACCATTGCCCAACACATTGGTCATTGAACGTCCCATATCGCAAAAGTGATCGATGGGAAGGATTAACGCGATGCCTTCGGCTGGAATATCGAACATCGTACAAGTGGCCGCAACCACCACCAAAGAGGCTCTGGGAACGCCGGCAATGCCTTTGGATGTGAGCATCAGAACCAAAAGCATCGTGAGTTGGGTGCCCAAGTCTAAGGGAATTCCATAGGCCTGTGCAATGAAAATGGAGGCGAAAGTCATGTACATCATCGATCCATCTAAATTGAAGCTGTAGCCCAGAGGCAGGATGAAACTAACGATTTTTTTGCGGCAGCCAAATTTTTCCAATTCTTCGGTGAGTTTGGGGAAGACTGCTTCGCTGGAGGTGGTGCTGAAGGCGACCATCAATGGGGTTTTAAGGTGTCCGAGCAGCGTACCCAATCGCTTACGCAAGATGAAATATCCTACGCCTAACAGCAAGGTCCAAAGCAAGGCCAATCCCACGTAAAACGAGCCCATGTAATAGCCATACACTTTAAGTATGCCCAAACCCTTCGTGGCGATAATGGCGGTGATGCCACCAAAAACACCCAAGGGCGCAAACCACATCACATAACCCACCAAAATCAGGATGACTTTGCTGAGGTTGTCGAGCGTTTTGATGATGCCTTCGCCTTTTTCACCGTACTGGGTTAATGCCACCCCAAAAAAGATGGAGAAAACCACGATTTGTAGTATTTCATTGGTGGCCAGGGCCTCGAACAAACTCTTGGGGAACAAGTGTTCTATGAAGTGCTGTACTGAGAAACTTTGGGTTTTACCTATCACATCGCTCGCTGCTGAGGTGTCGAATCCATTCACATTGAGTTTCAATTCAGCTCCGGGAGCGAAGAAATTGACCAACATCAATCCTAGCAGCAAAGAAGCCAAGGAGGCGCTGAAAAACCAAAGCATCGACCTGCCGCCCACACGTCCTACGGCTTTCAAATTGCCCATTTTGGCGATGCCCACGATGAGGGTGGTGATGACCAATGGGGCGATAATCATTTGAACCAATCGCAGGAATACCGATGTGAGGATTTTGAAGTACTGACCGATGTACTCAGAGCGCACGATGGATTTTAGTTCGCCACTGGCATCTTTGATTTGGATGGTTTCCGGAAAATAAAGGTGGATCAACTGTCCAACCACAGCCCCTATCACCATGGCGACCAAAATGTATACCGTAAGATTCTGTTTTTTCTGACTCATTGCTACTGCAATTATACGGCAATCCGCTGTGAGAATGGAATGTGCTTCAGGGGTTTCACAGGTGAAAAAATCGTTGTAGGTTTGCTGTGATGATCATCGTAACTGGAGCGGCAGGATTTATTGGCTCGGCCTTGTTGGGTCACTTGCAGCAATTGGGTTATGGTGAGTTGGTTGCGGTGGATGATTTTTCACATCCTGAAAAAGCCCCAAATCTTCAGGGTAAGACGTTGTTGCATCGCATTGATCGACAAGCATTTTTAACTTGGTTGCCCCAACATGCGGCCAAGGTTCAGTTCATCTTTCACATTGGTGCACGTACCAAAACCAATGAGTTTGACGAGGCCGTATTGCAGCGTCTGAACGTGGATTATTCAAAATTCATCTGGCAGGTATGTGTGGATCACAGCATTCCGCTGATTTACGCATCGTCGGCCGCTACCTATGGCGATGGCAGTCAAGGGTTTTCTGATGAGCCGAGTGCATTGGATGCGTTGCAGCCGCTGAATCCCTACGGAAATAGCAAGCATCGCTTCGATCTGTGGGCGATGGAACAAGTGGCTCAGCAACAGACGCCACCATTTTGGGCGGGATTCAAATTTTTTAATGTTTTCGGCCCCAATGAATACCACAAAGACCGAATGGCATCGGTGGTGTTTCATGCCTACAACCAAATCAAAGCAAAGGGTGGGGTTTCGCTGTTTCGTAGCCATCGCAACGACTATCAAGACGGTGCACAGGAGCGTGATTTTATTTATGTAAAAGATGTGTTGTCGGTGCTTACACATTTTTTTGTTCAGCGTAAAAATAGCGGGTTGTACAACTTGGGAACGGGTGAGTGCAGGACGTTTTTGGATTTGGCTACAGCGGTGTTTGCCTCGTTGCAGCTACCTGTAAATATACAATATACCGATATGCCCAACGATATTCGCGATCGATATCAGTACCACACACAGGCCGATATGTCGCGACTGGTTGCGGCCGGATACAAAATTCCGTTTACCCCATTAGAAATTGCGGTGGAGGATTACGTATCAAATTACCTGTCGGCCCAGCGATACCTGTAAATCGTGTCATCCTTCGTTGAAAGGATTATCTTTGAAGTAAAGCTACACGCATGAACCAGGTTCAACGCAATACTCTGTTGATTTTTTTGGGCGCAATTTTGATTGCGGTATCCCAAGTTTTCATGGTGCGTGAGCAGAATTTGGGTGCGGAAAAAGGCCTTAAATCGAGATCAGACGCCATTGAAGTGGCGATGATTGATGCGGCGGCCACAGTGGCGAGGGTTGATGATTCGATCAATCGCCAAGAACAGTTGTTGTTAAAAAGCACCCATTTAACGTGGAATCGATACGCAAAATATGCCGAATCGTTGAAGCCGAAGAACATTGATTTTTTTGTGTTTGAATTTGGAGCCCCTGTTTTCTGGTCTACACAGAATTATCAGATATCGTCTAATTTTGAGAAATCGGTTGAGTTGCAGCGACAGGGTAACTGGTATGTGGCGGTTTATCGGGCGCGAAGAGACGGGAAGTCGTTCGCTTATGTGCTGCCTTTGATTGAAGCGAAATCGGTGTCGTATACCCAAAGCAAAGGGTACCAAGACCCATCGCCGGTGGAGTATTCCATTTCACGCAATCCCGTTGAGAATTCAACGCCCGTGATAGTGCCTGATGTAGAGTTGTTTTATTTGGTGGTTGAGAATTACCAGCACCCGGTGTGGTTTGATTTGCTGTTTTTGGCGGGTTGTTTGTTGGTGAGTATGGCGGTTTACACGCTGTACAAGGTAGATAAGTATCATATTTTGGTGGTTTGCGCCATCGCCATGTCGTGGTTGGGTGTGTATTTGCTCTACCAACAGGGCTATACCTTGATGGGATTGCGAGATCATCCGCTGTTTTCTCCTACGTTGTTTTATTCTGCAGGCAGCGGCGGCAATTTGGGCGATCTAATTTTTATCACGGGTTTAGGGCTGTTTTTTATCAGTAGTTTGGTGCGATGGTTGGAACAATGGACGGGTAAAACACGTTGGGAATTGGGTCCGTTTATCGCCGCGAATTTGCTGATGCAAGCCAGTTTATGGGTGTTGGTTTGGCTATTGCGCAATGGGGTTAATTTGGTGCATGACGGACAAATTACGTTAGATTTTCAGCAATTTCATCGATTGGGATTGTACTCCTTTGTAGCGGTGATCGTGTTGGCCGCACAGTGGGTGATTTTTTACCGCATGTACGGATTTTCATGGTCTGAATTGCATAAGCAAAAGCCCTGGATTGTTCGATTGATTTCCGTGGCCCATACACTTCCGCCTTTGGTGTTCGTCTATACCAATTGGGATTTACAGGCACTATTTCCTTATTGGTTGGGGTTTGTGTATGCTTGGATGGGCTTTGAATGGTGGTTTTGGAAACGACAAGATTGGCTTCGCGTGGTGCTGCGTGTTGTATTGGCAGGGATCGTGATTAGTAGTTTGTTTGGCGAAGAAAGTGCCATTAAAGAAAAACGAACCCGCACGCAACTCGCCCAGAATCTGCTTGAAGGTACGGATGTTGAAACGGCGGCGAGGTTGGGACAGACCGAGAAGCAATTGCTGCTCGACAAAGGAATCGTGGATTACTATACCTGTACTGACGAGACCAAGGCCGAATTTGAGAAGCGACTCCGGGAGTTGTATTTCGGTCCCTATATCAGTGATTTCGAGGTGAATTTTTTGGATTTTAATGCGTTGGGTCGTTCATACCGACAAGAGAATTCCTACGATTATCCATCCATTCAGCAGTTGTTTAAGAGTGAGGATTGTGTGCCGGTAACAGGCAATTTTGTCAAAGTAAATAATTACAAACTCAAGGGGAGTTTTATTGGTCGATTCGATGTGAGTAGCACCGCCGGGTATCACGGGGTGTTTTTCGTGATTTTATCGCCCCGATTGTCGTCGATGGAAGGACGGTTAAGCGATTTGTTTAATCGGAGTATTTTGGAGCCATTGTATTCGGACAATCAATACAGTTTTGCGATTTACAACAACAGTCGGTTGAATTATTCGTATGGTTCGGAGGATTATCCCTTGGCCAATGCGTTTGATTCTTTGTCGGGCTTTGTAACCCGGGAGGGTGTGAGTCATTATGTGTTGAAAGACAGCGCCAAGAACACGGTGGTGTTATCGCGAAGCGAAGTTGATTTTATCTCTTCGTTGACGGGATTTACGGTGTTGGGATTGGGTGGTATCATGTTGGTGATGCTGTACTATTTCGTGTTGTGGTTGCGACAGCGATTGATTGCGATGGGGGAGATTACCGGCAGAAAAGTGAAAATTCTCAAGCATTTGCGCAGTAGGATGCCCATGGGGAATCAGGGGGAGTTGTTCATTTCCAATCGTTTGCAGTTGTATGTGACGTGGATGGTTTTTGCGACGTTTTTGGTGGTGTTGTTTGTGACGGTGAATTATTTCGTGCGGAATTACACGGAGAGTCAGAAGGATGAGTTGCGTCAAAAAACGCATGAAATCGCCTCGAAATTGAGCAGTAAGATCAACATTGACGCGGTGTACGACAAGTATCAGACTGGTTTGGTGTATGATTTGGCAGAGTATTACAACACGGATATCAACTTGTATCGCGCAGATGGCACGCTGCTGGTATCTACCAATGACCGATTGATTGAGGAGAGTGTTCGAGGCAGGTTGATGAATCCATCGGTATATCGAAAGATGGATGCGTTGGGGTCGTCTACCTCATTGGTGAATGAAAATTTGGGCGATCTGAATTACATTTCGTCTTATACGGCCTTGTTGAACAAAGATTTACAGGTAAAGGGCTATTTGAATTTGCCGTATTTCTCTAACCGCAGGGATTTGTATCGGGATATTTCGGAGTATGCAGTAACCATCATTAACTTGTTTGCTTTGGTGTTTGCGATCATGATTGTGATTGCGTATTTGGTTGCGCAGCGCATCGCATTGCCTTTGAATTTGATTCGGAAGCAGTTGGCTTCGGTGAAGATTGGAGAGCGAAATCAGCCGTTGGAGTGGGATAAAAACGATGAGATTGGGTTGTTGGTGAAGGAATACAACAAAATGATTGTGGAGTTGGAGAATAGCTTGAATTTGTTGGCGGAGAGTGAACGACAGGGTGCATGGCGGGAAATGGCCAAGCAGGTTGCGCATGAAATTAAAAATCCGCTGACGCCGATGCGATTGTCGCTTCAGCATTTGCAATTCTCATTGCAGCGCAATGATGATCAGTTGAAGGAAAAGATTCAAAAGACCAGTGAACTGTTAATCCGTCAGATCGATTCGCTGGCGCAGATGGCCGAGGAGTTCAGTTCTTTTGCCAAGATGCCGGAGCCCAAATTGGAAGAAGTGAATGTGGTTCAGGTGGTGTCGGATGCGGTGTTGCTCTTGGGGAAAGAGAGTGATATGCCCATAGCGTGGCGATATGAGCAGGAGGATGTGCGCGTGATGGCGGATCCTTTGCAGTTGGGTCGTGTGTTTACGAACATTTTAAAGAATGCGATTCAGTCGATTCCGGAGGGAAGAACGGCTGAAATTGCTGCGGAATTAACATTGCGCGATCAGCGGGTGAAGGTGGAGTTTCGGGATAACGGCAAGGGGATTCCAGAGTCGCTGCGCGACAAAATATTCTCTCCCAATTTTTCTACGAAAAATTCTGGGATGGGGTTGGGATTGGCGATTTCTCGGAAAATTGTGGAGCAGTTGGGTGGGGAGATTGCTTACCAAACCAAGGAGGGTGTGGGTACCACCTTTACGATTGTGTTGCCTTTGGGAGGGCGTTAAGGGCGAGTTCGATTTGACCAACGAGTTTTTTCAGGCCCGCGCGCTGAATGGGTGATTTTTTTAGTAGGGGTTTGATGCGCGCGGGCTCACGTACGGCCTCTTTCCACTGCTCTGTATCCCAATGCACAAATTCTCTAGGGACAAATTGCGGCTCCTTATGAGGGGTAGAAAAGCGGTTCCAAGGACATACGTCCTGACATACATCGCAGCCATAGGCCCAAGATCCTGTTGAAATTTCCGATGCTCGTTCCTCGGGCCAGGTTTTGTCTTCGATGGTGAGGTATGAAATGCATCGCGTAGAATCGATGACTTGGGGTTGCACGATGGCTTGGGTTGGACACGCATCGATGCAGGCGGTGCAATCACCACAATGGTCGGTGAGCGGCTCATCGGGAGTGAGGTCCAAATTCCCAATGATCTCTGCCAAAAAGAAAAAACTGCCTACGCCTTTTCGCAATAACAAACTGTTTTTACCAATCCATCCGAGACCAGCGCGCTGCGCCCATTGGCGTTCCATCACGGGTGCGCTATCCACAAACGCCTTCGCTTCAAATGCTGGGTGGAGGGTTTTGATGCGATCGATGAGTTTGAATAGTTTGTCTTTGATGACGTGGTGATAATCATCGCCCCAAGCATATTTGGCAATTTGGGGGGTAGAACTATTGGTTTGAAACGGGGTAGTCTCGGGGAAATAGTTGTAGGCTAAACAAATTACCGATTTTGCCCCGGGAACTAGCAATGTGGGGTCGAGGCGCATGGCTTTGTGGTTTTCCATGTAACCCATGTTGCCATGGAAACCCTTCGCTAGCCATTGGTCTAGTTGTGCCTCATTGTCGTTCAGTCGCTCCGCTTTGGCAAATCCACAGGCCAAAAACCCCATTTCTTGGGCCCAAGCTTTGATTTGATGTTCGGTACTGAGAGACGATGGCATCGCCCCGCGAAAATAAGGGAAACCTATTGGGCTTAAATACTAAAAAGTTAATTCAATACCCAAATTGAAACCCCTGCCATCGGAAGGCCAAATACCCGGACCTGGGTACATCGTAGGTCGTTTGGTATAGTAGCTTTTGTTCAACAAATTGTTCAATCCGAAACGAATTTTGGCCGTGGAATGTAATTGGTAAACCGCCTGAATGTCGAAAATTCCGTAGGCCGGGACCTTACCCACTGATCCATTGGCGGAAATGTTTACCGTATTCAGTGCATCGCTAAATTGGGCGCTGACATAGCTGTAAAGTACCGATAGGTAGAGCTTGTTGTTTTGGAATCCTATGGAGGTTCTACTGATTAACGTTGGTACACCCTCAACGCTGTTCCCAGCAATGCTCACGTTCTTTCCAGCGCTGACCGCTGTTGCTTTTATGTATTTCGCTTGCTGTATGGCTGTAGCATTGGTGATGTCTAATTTCCGCCGATTTTTTTTGTGATCGATTACAATGTATTTGAGGAGGCATTCAAGCCCACGGATTCTGCTGTTGCCAATGTTGGTTTTTTGGATGTAGTTGTTTGAACTCAGGCTATCGAACAATACCCAGTTGCCCATTCGATTGTTGTACTGGGTTTGGTATAAACTCAGCGTGTAATTGAAATATTTTGATTTGTATGGAGTAATGATATCCTTCCACAAAAAGTTGTTGTAACTGAGTTCTGCATTGTATCCCGTGGCATTTTTGAGGTCATGGGCTGCTCGCTCTAGCGCCGATCCCGGAATGATGTCCTTGAAAATAACCGGGCGATGCGCTTGACTTATGCCGGCGGTAAAAACCGAATTACTTCCTTTGGGTTTGTATTTTGTGGCCAATCCAAAAGCAGGTAATTGATGTTCGATAATTCTTGGAATGCTGTCAGCGCTTATATAGTTGATACTGCCATAGGCATTGGTTTGTCCAACTTCGTACCTAAACCCAGGGGAAACTGACCAGCGGGAATTTATATGTATGGCATCCTCCACCGATAGGGCAATGCTCTGACTGTGAAATTTCAGGTCTCTTTTAAAACTGTTGGGTTCAACAGATAAATCAAAGTCGCTGCCCGTGGTTCCTCTTCCCAACTGTCTGCGCCACATAACATTGTTGAAAGCCCTGATTCCCGCTGTGAGGCTGTTCGATACATTGGCGATGCGAAACAATTGTTTAAGGCGTAATTCGGATGTGTAGCTTCGGAATTCATCGATGTCTACCGTTCTGTTGGCGTAGGTTTGTGTAAGGACATTGATTGTGTCAAGTTTGTTCGCGAATCCCTCAAATAAAACGGAGTTTCTATGTCCCAAAACTGCAGAAGTAATCCAGGTTATTGTGGTTTTATCGTACGGCCTATAAATAAAAGTGAGTGCCGGCAAGTAAATGTTGGGCTGGAAATAGTTTCTGCTGCGGGTGCTTTGTCGTGGATCGCTTAAAAACTGCGCCAAACCCAGTGGGCCGGGTATATGATACAGGTATTGGCTGTTCGATAGTTCCGCTGTTATTCTTAATTTGGACGTTGAATGATTGGATACCCGGATGTGAAAAGCGGATGCTTGTGACTCTCCATTTTGACGGTAACCGTTGGATTGGCGATACTGAATATACGAAAAATAATTGACTTTTCCAAGCGTTCCGCTCAATGAATGGTAGGTGCTCAGTAGGCCGAATGATCCCACATTGTGTAGTCCTTCGTAGTGAATTTTTTTGGGTGAGGGTGATTTGAGCGTATAGTTGATCATGCCGCCAAATTGTGCGCCATATTGCAGTGCGGCAGTGCCTTTGATGATCTCAATGCTCTGAACTGCCTCCAATGGCATGCTGTAATGACTAGCAGGATATCCGTACATGTCGGAGTTGGTCACAATGCCATTCTGTCTGATGTTGAACTCCCAACTTCTGTGCGGATCTAGCCCTCGAATTGCCAAATTTACTTGGTTGCCAGAACCGTCCATGTCGTAAATCATCGCCCCTGGGATTTCACTGAATATTTGTCTGCCCGACTTCTCAGCGGTGTGAAATGCTTTTTTTGATAGGTCGATAATCTGTATCGAATGTCCTTCCAGATTCAAAGTGGAAAAGGCGTGTCTATCCCAACTGCTTTTCAACGTTTTCGATGATCCAAAGTCACGAGATTGGGGCGCAATTTTTTCGACCCCTTTTAGTCTAGCTGTATCATCTGAAAAAAGATCTATGGTATCAATTTGTCCGGGTAATTCGGCAAGAAATCCATAAGAGAGCAAGCAAATGATCCATTGAATATACCTTCGCCGTCTCATCATTTTTGGCTTATAACAATGTGCTGGCCCCGGGATAACGGTGGTCGAGTTTTCCCAGATGTTTGAAAGCGAGTTGGGTAGCTTCCCTCCCGCGGGCGGTGCGCTGGATGTAACCCTCTTGAATCAGAAAGGGTTCATATACTTCTTCGATGGTGCCGGCGTCTTCTCCCACGGCCGTTGCGATGGTGTTCAAACCAACCGGGCCGCCTTTGAATTTCTCAATGATGGTACTCAAAATCTTGTTGTCCATCTCATCCAAGCCGTTGGCATCCACGTTCAATGCTTTCAAAGCAAACTTGGCGATATCCAAGGTAATGGTGCCATCGCCTTTGATTTGCGCGAAATCACGGGTTCTGCGCAACAATGCATTGGCAATACGCGGGGTTCCACGGCTTCTTCTGGCAATTTCGAAAGCCGCTTCTTCTACGATGGGCGATTGCAAAATATGCGCACTTCTGCCTACGATATTAGTAAGGGTTGCAGCATCGTAATATTCCAACCTGCAGTTGATCCCGAAACGAGCCCTCAAGGGAGATGTCAGTAAGCCACTTCGCGTTGTAGCGCCCACCAAAGTAAAGGGCTGCAAAGCGATTTGTACACTCCTGGCATTTGGCCCGGTATCGATCATGATATCAATCCGGTAATCTTCCATGGCGGAGTAGAGGTATTCTTCTACGACCGGACTTAATCTGTGTATTTCATCAATGAAAAGCACATCCCCCTCGTTGAGATTGGTGAGCAATCCCGCCAAGTCGCCCGGTTTTTCCAAAACAGGTCCGGAAGTGATTTTCATGCTGCTGCCCATTTCGTTGGCAACGATGTGACTCAGCGTGGTTTTGCCCAATCCCGGAGGGCCGTGTAACAATATGTGATCGAGGGCTTCACCGCGCATTTTGGCGGCCTCTACGAAAATTTTTAGGTTCTCAACAATCTTGGGCTGTCCGGTGAAATCCCCGAAATCGGCTGGACGTAATACCTTCTCAACGTCTTTGTCAGCGTTGCTCATACCAGTGGCGTTTGGGTCGAGATTGGGGTTCATAGCAAGGATTATTGGGCGTTTTTGGCAAGTCGACGCAAGTTTGCTTCTACTTGGTCATTCACAGGCCACAAGGGTGGTCGGACTGACGTGCCGCAAAGGTTGAGTTCATTTAACATGGTTTTGATACCGCTTGGACTGCCGTCTGCAAATATGGCGATGGCCGATTCCAAGACAATTTCATGGGCTTTGCGGGCCGTGGAAAAATCGCCCTGTAGGGCTGAACGTACCATTCCCGAAAATGTTTTGGGAAACGCATGGTTGATTACCGAAATCACTCCGCTGCCTCCACAGGCCAACATAGGAAATGTGAGCGCGTCATCGCCACTGATGACTAAAAAATCAGCGGGTTTGTTGGCCAATATGGTCATCACTTGTTCCATGTTGCCACTGGCTTCTTTGGTGGCCACGATGTTGGGGTGATTTGCCAAGGTGAGTTGGGTGGCTGCCGTCATGTTGCTGCCGGTTCTGCCAGGTACGTTGTATAAAATGATTGGCAATGGCGATGCATCGGCCACTTGTGTGTAGTGATGAATGATGCCTTGCTGGTTGGGTTTGTTGTAATAGGGCGATACACTCAAAATGGCGCAAATGCCGTCTGTGTAGAGCTGTTTTAGTTGCGCTACTACTTCGGCCGTATTGTTGCCGCCCACCCCGAGTACTAATGGGATTCTTCCGGCAGTGGCTTGTTTGATGCAAGCAATTACTTGTGATTTTTCTTCCGATGTGAGGGTAACACTTTCACCGGTGGTGCCCAACATGACGAAATAATCGGTTCCGCCGGCAATTTGTTGCTCTACGATGCGTTTAAGTGCTTCAAAATCAATGCTGTGATCGCTATTGAAAGGCGTGATGAGTGCTGTGCCGGTTCCGATGAGTTGTTTCATGCCAATTTATTGAGGTGTTCTTTGAGTTCGCAAAGGTACTGATTCACGTCGTGCTTCTCTGCGGGTTTGATGAGTACGTCGAAATTCTTGATGTTTTGGGGGTGGTAGGGACCCACTTTGCAAGCGGCTTTACTCACAGCTGCCATCCCCAAAAAATGCCAGTCACCTTCCATATCGATTGAGATGAAAAAATCTGTATCGAACAGAAGCACATTTTTTAAATCCTCCGCCTTCGGAAAACCGGTGCGATCAAAATCCCACCGACCCACGTGATAGGTATTGGCTTCGGGCACCAATGGCGTTTCCTCCTTGGTTTTTACATCAAAATAGATAATCCGAACCACTTGCTTGCCCAGGGTTTTCAGCGATTCGATATACGCTTTGATGGCTTGGGTTTCGGCTGGATTTCGTTTGCTGTCCCAACACAACACAAATCGTTTGGCTTTTTCAAAGTTGGGGGCATAGTGCAGCTTGCCAAATTCTTTGGCTTTGTGCTGGTGTAGCTTGTCGATCACTTTGGAAACCAAACTGTTTGGGTTGCTCATGAATTACAATTTTAGGCGATTAGGGTTAAAAAGGTGTCCTCGTCGATGATATTTACCCCCAGTTGGGTGGCCTTCTCCAATTTGCTAGGCCCGATACCATCTCCAGCCACCAAATAGTCGGTTTTGCCGGTAACGCCACTGCCTACTTTGCCGCCATGTGCCTCTATCATCGCTTTGATTTCATCGCGAGAATGCTTCGCAAATACGCCGGAAATCACCAGCGTTTTTCCGCTTAAGCCGCTGCCCAAACTTTCCTTTTGAACGGCGGTGAATGTAAGTCCTGCCGCTTTCATTCGTTCTATACCCAAGCGGTGTTTTGCTTCTGCAAAATATTGCACCACAGATTCTGCGATGCGTTCGCCAATTTCATCTATGGCGATGAGGGTTTCTTCGTTGGCATCGATAATTGCATCGATGTTACCCATGCTTTGCGCCAGTTTTTTCGCTACTGTTTCACCCACATAACGGATACCTAAGCCAAACAATACCCGTTCAAAGGGTTGTGACTTGCTGGCGTTGATGCCATCGATGAGGTTCATTGCCGTTTTTTCTCCCACACGGTCCAGGGCCAATACTTGCTCAAAGGTAAGATCGTACAGATCGGCCAAATCTTTGACCAATCCATTGCGATACAAGGTTTCTGCCATTTCGCTGCCAATGCTTTGAATGTCCATCGCTTTCCTACCTACGAAGTGCTCGATTTTTCCGATGGCTTGTGGCGGACATTCTTCGGTATTGATACAATAATGCTGCGCTTCGCCCTCGGTGCGATGCAATGGTCCGTTACATTCTGGGCAATGGGTGATATATTGGTGTGGGACAGAGTTTTCGGATCTGCGAGAAAAGTCTACGCCCACAATCTTTGGAATGATTTCGCCGCCTTTTTCAACAAAAACGGTGTCGCCTACACGTACATCCAATCGCTCAATTTCGTTGGCATTGTGTAAGCTGGCTCGTTTAACCGTTGTTCCCAACAAGGCCACTGGCTGGAGTTCTGCAACAGGGGTGATGGCGCCGGTTCGACCCACTTGGTAGGTGATGCCCAGCAGTTTTGAGGTGGCAGTTTCGGTTTGGAATTTATAGGCAATCGCCCAGCGGGGAACTTTCGCGGTAAATCCCAGTTCTTCTTGATATCGGAGTGAGTTGACCTTGATGACAACCCCATCCGTGTCGAAGCCCAGGTCATGTCTAGCCACATTCCATCGCTTCAAGAAATCAAAAACCGACTGTATGCTTTGGCATGTTTCACTGTGATCCGCGGTTTTGATGCCCCAAGATTTGGCTTGAGTGAGCGATTCGCTGTGCGTGCTGAATGGGTTTTGGTCTGCCAGGAAATGGTATAGGGTAATGTCGAGCGGACGTCGAGCGACCTCCTTTGCATCTTTGATTTTAAGGGATCCGGAGGCCACATTTCGCGGATTGGCGTAGGGGGCTTCTCCTTGCGCTTGGCGCTGTTGGTTGAGTCGCTCAAACCCTTTGCGATGCATGAAAATCTCTCCGCGTATTTCAAAGGATGCGGGAAAATTGCCGTGTAGGGTTTGGGTTACGCTGCGGATGGTTTTGACATTTTCTGTGACGTCATCGCCTTGAAACCCATCGCCGCGGGTCACTGCTTGAACCAACTGTCCGTTTTCGTAAAACAGCGAGATGGCCAGGCCATCGATTTTTAACTCGCACACATATTCCACTTGGTCTACGCCCAAGGATTTGCGCACACGCTCGTCGAACTCGAGCAACTCCTCTTCGGAGTAGGTGTTTCCCAACGACATCATACGTCGTTTGTGCGGCACGGTTTTGAATTCATCGAGCAGGCCGCCACCCACGATTTGTGTTGGACTATCGGGCAATGCAAATTGGGGGAATGCCTTTTCCAGTGCCTCTAATTCCTTGAGTTTTAGGTCGAACTGCTGATCCGAAATCACGGGCTCTGCCAATACATAGTACCGATAATTGTGGTCTTTGAGTTCTTGGCTGAGGGCGATGATTTTGGCTTGTGCTTCCTGACTTTCCATGGGTGATTTTACAAGGCCAAATTACGCTCGGTAGGGCGGTGGTGGGAAATTTGTAGGACACGAGTTATGCACAATTTCGACATTATTTCGGCCCAAATTTTTGGGTGAGGGAGTTTTGTGGTTACTTGCATCATCTTTTATTAAACATGTCAAATTTATCTGTTGCCCCCAATCACGTAGTAAGCATTGCTTACACCCTTTCTCTTGCCAATGGCGAAGTTGCCGATTTCGCGGATGTTGATCAGCCTTTGGTGTTTATTCATGGCATTGGCCAAACCTTGGAGGCCTTTGATGCCCAGTTGAATGGGTTGAATGTGGGTGATGGTTTTTCTTTTTCTTTGACCGCTGAAGAGGGTTATGGAATGCACGACGCAGGTTGGATTATTGAATTGCCCCGTGCCGTTTTCGGTGGCGATGATGTGCCTGCTGACATTTTGCAATTGGGCGCTATGTTGCCGATGCAAGACCAAGATGGCAATCCCATGGACGGTAAAGTGATTGAGATTGGCGATGAGACGGTGAAAATGGACTTCAACCATCCTTTGGCTGGTGAGGCATTGAGCTTTACAGGTTCTGTGTTGGCGGTTCGTGAAGCGACTGCTGAAGAGTTGGATCATGGTCACGTTCACGGCGAAGGCGGTCATCACCACTAATTTTTTGTTCGATAGACTTTTTTCAAAAGGGTTCGGATTTTCCGAGCCCTTTTTCTTTTGGTTTAATCCACAAACCGGGGATCTGCTTGGTAGGGAATTTTGATCATGCGCGATACTTCTATGTTGAAAACGCCGTAATCTTCGGTGATTTTGCCCCATAATCGGTATACGCCCCTGCCGTTGAACGGATGGGTTTGTAGCGATGGCGGGAAGTGTATGCTATCGAAATAATGTCCGTCTGCATCTAGCCAAGTACCGAAATTCATTTCTTTCCCTCCGATTGTTTTGGTAGGTTTTACGGTAACAAGATAGCCCTCGATGAGGGTGTTCTTGTGAAGTAGCTGTTTGAAGTGTTTGCTTCTGGTCTTTGATAGGTGGGGGAGGTTGAGGTTGTGCGGATCTTCAGCCCCTTGGATCAGTTGAAAGGGGTTGGTAAGTGAAAATCCAAGTAGGTTGCGTTCGTCATGGGCTACCTCTAGCCATGAGTCTTCCAAGCTTGGGAGTTGGTACTCTTTGGTGGGTTCGAGAAAGAGTTTTTCGGTTTGTGCAACGGCTTTCTTGGATGCGTACAGGGCATGGGCCTCCCAAAGGAGGGCTTTTCTGCTGCGTTGCCAGCTACGGCAAGCCCCAATTTGAATGAGGATTTTAAGCTGCTCCAAACCGGGTTCTACCCGTTGTTTGAAATCGCTCAGCGAAGAAAAGGGACCCGCCTGATCCCGCGACAGCAGGAGTTTTCGCACACATTGCTGCTCAAGGCCATCAATCAGTCCCAACCCCAGCCAAAGCGTTTTGCCTTGAATGCGTGTTAACAAAAGACTCTCGTTGATGCAAGGGGCTTCTATGGTTGCGCCGCTTTTTCGGGCAGCATGTACATAAAATTCTGTGCGATAAAATCCCCCGAAATTGTTGATTACCGCGGTGTAAAATTCCAAAGGGTAGTGGGCTTTGAGGTAAAGACTTTGGTAGCTTTCCACCGCATAACTCGCACTGTGTCCTTTCGCAAAACTATACCCTGCGAAGCTTTCTATCTGATGCCACACTTCACCCACCAACTCCGGTTTATGTCCTTTTTGAATGGCCGACGCAAAAAAGCTGTCTTTGACTTTTTGGAATTCTTCTCTGCTTCTGAACTTTCCGCTCATGCCTCGGCGCAAGACATCGCTTTCGCCCAAGCCAATGCCGGCAAAGTGGTGGGCTACTTTGATCACGTCTTCCTGATACACCATGATACCATAGGTGTCGGGCATCAAGTCCCACAGCACGGGATGGGCCTCGCTTCGCTTGGCCGGATCCACATGTCGCTCAATAAATGCCCGCATCATGCCGCTCCGGGCTACGCCCGGACGGATAACGCTACTCGCTGCCACCAGCGTGAGATAATCGTTGCACTGCAGCTTTCGCAAAAGTTGGCGCATGGCTGGACTTTCCACGTAGAAACACCCCGTGGTATGTCCCGTTTCAATTAACCGCCTGATGGTAGGGTCATTTTTGAATGCGTGAATTTGATGCGCATCCACGGTGATGCCTTGGTTTTGCTGCACGTATATCACCGCGTCTTTGATGTGTCCTAGCCCTCGCTGCGACAAAATATCGAATTTTGCCAATCCCAAATCTTCGGCCTCTAGCAGACTGAATTGCACCACGGGAAATCCTTTTGGCGGTAAGAAAGTGGCGCTATAATGGTGAATGTGCTTCTCGGGGATCAAAATGCCACCCACGTGAATGCTCAAATGATTGGGCAAATTGTGAATTCGGTGGGCGTGCTTGAGCAATTCTTGGTAGAGCGATGGGTGGTCGTCTTGCATGGCGGTTGCGGTTGCCGTTGCTGCCTGTGCGCTTGTTTCGCCTTTGTTCGACTTACCCAAGGTTCGGTTGCGAATACCATGTCCAACCCCCGGCTGCGAATACACATCCCCGTTGCTTGGGGTGTAGGCCTCGAAGGTGGCGTGACTGTAATACGATGTTTTGTTGAGCAGTCCGTCAATTTCTGCTTTCGGCAATCCATACACCTTTCCCAGTTCTCTTACCACGGCATTGGTTTGAAAGGTGCTGTAAGTGGCCACCAAAGCCGCACCATGGGATTTGTACTTCTCCAAAATGTAGGCTGTAACATGGTCTCTGTCTTGCCAAGAAAAATCGAGGTCGAAGTCGGGCGGACTGCTTCTGTGAGGGTTAATGAATCGTTCGAAGTACAGGTCTAGGTCGATGGGGTCAACGTCTGTGATGCGCAGGCAGTAGGCTACCATGGAGTTGGCGCCGGATCCGCGACCGACGTAGAAGAATTGGTTTTCGCGGGCGAAGCGACAGATGTCCCAGTTGATCAAGAAGTAGGCGGTGAATCCCAGTTGGTAAATCATTTGCATTTCTTTTTCCAAGCGCTGGGTGGTTTGAAATGTGTAGTTGGGGTACCGATATTGGAGTCCTTCCGAAGCCAATTCCCGCAACATCCTGAAGTCTTGGTCGGGGTCTCCTGTAAAGGTTTTTTTATTCTGTTGGATGGTCCATTCAAAGCTCCAGGCGCAGCCTTCTGCGAAGGCTTGCGCCTGGGTGATTAAGTGTTTCGCTGCGACAAATTTTGAAAAAATTTGTCGCAGCGGCAACCAATGCTGCCACGGCTCCGCCGTGGCGCCCTCTGGCAATTTCGACAACAAACAATTATGGTCAATACACCGCAATAACCGATGCGTTTCAAAATCAATCTCGTCTCTTACCGTAACCGTCTGTATCGCCAATAATCGCCCCGTGGGTAACGGTTTCTTCCACAGCCGCAATCGGTCTAAATACACCCAAGGGATCCCAATTCCCCAAGCATCGCCCGATAAGCAAGTCTCGTTTACATCATCCCCATAACCCCTCGAGGTTTCCTTGTGCCCCGATCGCCATCCCCGCCATCGCGACAAAGGATAAATTACTTTCACCCCCAACATCTCAGGTGCTACCTCCGGAAACGCCCTGCCACCCATCAAATGCTCCGATAAAAATGCATTCATCTGGGCAAACCCCGACTGCGACTCACACAATAACAAATACAAATGCCGATCGCCATTGCGGATATCACACCCCACCAACGGCAAAATGTGCTTGCAGTCCCGCGCCGCCCGCAAATAATTACTCACCCCCGATACGTTGTTGATATCGGCCAGCAAAATCGCCACCTTCTGTCGCATCGATATCGCCTCCGATTCGCAACGCTGCACAATCTCCTGTGGCGACATCATGCCATAACGCAAGCTGAAGAAAGAGTGGAAGTGCAGAATCATGGTGGGTGCGACAATCTAATTGATTAAAAAATTGACAATTATTTGCCAGTAAAATAATCAAACCAAATGGCATCCCAAAGAAAAAGGCGCAGATTTCTGCGCCTTTTTTAACCTCTATTCCGCAATGCGCTGAGCGCCTTACTGTTTCACGAATTTCATGGCGCCACCTTTGCCATCGCAGAGCAAATAGATGCCGGCCGACAAATCAGCCACTGAAATACGGGTGTTTTCAGCCGTGCCGACCTCCAATCGCTTCAATACCTTGCCCTGCAAATCGCAAATCTGCAACGATTGTTTGCCGCCCTGCACAAATCTAACATCCAAGAAATCTACACAGGGGTTTGGCGAAATGCCTCCCAAAGACGAAAGTTGATCTTCTACACCTAAAATACCAAATGCCACCATGTTGGAATTAATACTCAAGCTCTTTCCGCTGGTATCGCAAGCGGTAACGCCCTTGATACCAATGTAATAGCGATTCTTGCCACTGGGTGGGTTTAAGTCGCTGTAAGATTTTACCGTAGCGGCTACCGATGCAATGGGGGTAAACTTGCCGCTGTTGTTGCTGCGGTAGATTACGTAAGTGTTCAATGGATAAATGCCGATATAATCAGACCAGTTTAAGTTGTTCTCGCCACTCACACCCAAGTTGGCGGTTAGGTGCAAGGTGGTGTGGGCGTAGTAGCGCGACATCAGATCGCGGTTGTTGCAAGAGTCAATCGCTTCTATGAAGTAGGTGAAAGGACGTTGCTTAGGATTTACTTGTGTATCCAAGAATGTCCCCGCCGATGTTAAGTCTGCATCGCCAATCAAATCAAATTCACCCGCAAAGTTTGATTCTCGGTAGATGTTGTACATCGCGGTGCGCTTTCCGGACGATACGTTCCAAATGAGTTTGTTTTTGCCCGTAGCGCTATCCACGGTTACCATGCATAGCGGCTCTATGGTTGGGGTAAGGATTGTTACGCTAATGCTGTTTGAAACAACACTGCATCCCGTTGCGGAATCCAAACCGTATACCTGAACACTGCCAGAATTGCCCACTTTGATCGATTTTTCTTTGCTATAAAAGGGTGTCCAATAAAAGCCGTTGTAGCCATATTTTGTCTTTAATTCCAGTGCTACAGAATCGCCAAGACAAACCACGGTATCAGAGGTGGCTTTGATTTGGAGTTGTTTTACTGAGCTTACGATCACTTCGAGTACTTCAGAAGTATCCACACAGCCGTTGATCGATTTTGCTACCGCGTAGTATTTTCCTCCCTTGGTTACAGTGATGGTATTGGTGGAATCTCCATTGTTCCATCGCACCGGTGCCGTTGAATAAGCATATAAATTCACGGAACTGCCATCGCACAGTTTGGTGGGGTTGGTGAAGCTGCCAGTGTAGGCTTTGATATAGGCATCATTCACAGTTACAAATACGCCGGCTGTGGTATCAGCGCAGCCAAAATGTGTACTGTCGTAGTCGTAGGCATAGGCTTGGTAATATCCGTTTGCACTCACTACGCGGGTTGTTCCATAATATCCGTCCGTCCAATAAACATCTGGATTGCCAGTGTAACTCACGCTGAGTTGCACGGTGTCATTGCAAGAGGTGATGCTCTTTTTGGTGGTGGTTAGTTCCAGTTTGAAATCATTGTTGTAACAGGGGAATCCCAGTCCTGATTTGGATTGAGCCATTGTTAGACTTGGCATTGCCGCAGCCATAAGGGCAATGAGGAGGAGGAAAAGGTTCTTACGCATAATTGTTCGGTACGGGTATTAACAAGACAATCAACGATTGGTTTTTACTTTCGTCGAACTATTGAGCCAATCCATCCCATCACAACATAATGTTATCTTTGAGCGTTAATTATCAAATGAGTAAGGCAAAGCGGTATCCGATTTTTTTTATCCTCGCCATGGTTCTTGGGTCCAGTGCGATACAGGCACAGCATTTCGCGCCCATCGCCGTGGGGAACTACAGCGGAGTGCATGCCGCCAAAATCAATCCAGCCCTCACCGCCAATACCCCTTATAAATGGCACCTGAACATCATTGGGGCTTGGGCCAATGTCAATAACAATTATATCAATTTGCAATTGCCCTATTCGGCCTATCACACCGTTTTCAATACCATGCCTGATCAGTATAAAACGGTCAACGGCAATCCTCGGTTCGATTCTGCCTTTCTCTATGAAGATCTCAACCGAAAGCGCAAGTTTGTTGGGGTAGGGGCGATGGCGTACATGCCTTCAATCCTTATTCAATACAAAAAATTACACATCGGATGGCTCAATGATGCCGTGGTTTTGGGTCGCGCCACCGGAATCAACGAACCCCTGGCCTATGCCCTCAGACGCGAGCTATCCTACAACAAACGGGCCTTCAATTATTTCATCCTCGACAAGAACAATAATTTCAACTTGGATCGCAGTTCCGTGAATGCCAATGCCTATATCAGCTCGGGTATTAACCTGTCGTTCAGCCAAGACCTCCCCTGGAAACAGAAAATGATGTTTGGGGCCACCATCAAAAAGGTTTGGGGACTGGGTGGCGCCTATTTCAAGTGGGATGATATGCAGATTCATAAAGTCCGCACGAATGTCCTTGAATTAAGCAAAACCAACATCCACTATGCTTTGTACCAAGAGCGTGGACATGGTGCTGGCCTAGATTTGGGCTGGGGCATGGTGTACCACAAGCCCGATTACAAACAGAATGGCGATTACCTCAAAAAACATAAGCAATACAGGTATAAGTTTGGGTTGAGTTTGCTTGATTTGGGTTCTGTGCGATACGATAATGTGCAAGCCACTGATGTCATCAATTCTACCACCGCAACATGGGATGCAACAGGATTTCGTGATCAATTTGTTGGGGTACCGCCAGATATAAACCTAAACCCGCTCAATAATATCTTCAATCAGATGTCGGGCTATTCAACCGATACCCGCACTGAAAATATCGGACTTCCAACACGTTTCATCGCCAGTGTGGATTACCAGTACAGCAAACGCGTGTTTATTCAATATCAACTCATGCAAAGTCTTCGCGGAAGGTTTACGCAGCACATGCGTTACCAAAGCTATGCGATGATTGCCCCTCGCTATGAAAAGCAAAAATGGGAAGTGTCGATGCCGATCTTATTGGAATATGACTACCGCAGTCTTCGTGCGGGATTTTCATTGCGCGCGGGGTGCTTTTATATAGGCAGCAACAGTGCCTTAAATTTTCTTTATACCCGCAACGTGCGTGATGCCGATATTTATTTCGGATTCACCATCGCCCAGCTCAAAGGCACCAAAAATGATTGGTTTATCAAAAAGCGAAAAGATGCCGCCGAACAGC
>JAHEMG010000042.1:0-13572 GCA_024643755.1 Flavobacteriales bacterium
AGTCGCGGAAACGGGATTGGTTTGGATGGCGTGGCCGACAATGTAAAGATTATGGCTATCCGTGTGGTGCCTGATGGTGACGAGCGCGACAAAGATGTGGCCAATGGCATTCGCTATGCGGTTGACAATGGTGCGAACATCATCAACATGAGTTTTGGTAAGGGTTACAAGTGGGACAAAGACGTGGTGAACGAGGCGGTATTGTATGCGCAGGATCACAACGTGTTGTTGGTGCATGCAGCAGGTAACAGCTCACAAGACAATGATGTAACGCCAAACTATCCCAATGATTCTTTGGGTGGAGGCATGGTTGCCAATAACTGGATCGAGGTAGGTGCATCGCAGCCGTTGAAGAAAAAGTTGGCGACTGATTTCAGTAACTACGGTCAGCACAACGTGGATGTATTTGCTCCCGGACAGAGCATTTACAGCACCATTCCTGGCAATGATTATGCATATTTTGATGGTACGAGCATGGCGTCTCCGGTATGTGCGGGTGTATGTGCGTTGGTTTGGAGCAGAAACCCATCATTGACGGCGAAAGACGTGAAGATGATCATGGAAGCGTCTGTGAATATTTACACCAGCAAGGTGGTATTGCCTGGTACGAAAAAGACCAAGGTGGCATTCCCCACGTTGAGTAATACTGGTGGATTGATCAATGCGGAGCGGGCTTTGAACATGGCTACGTTGCCCTTGTTGACGAAGTAATTGTGTTGGTTGGCTGACTGTTTCAGCCCTGACAAAACGCGCTGAGTTCGCGATAAAATTTGGCTACGGGGAATCCCATGACGTTGTAAAAACATCCTTGGATTCCCTTAACGCCCACATATCCCATCCAATCTTGAACACCATAGGAGCCGGCTTTGTCGAACGGTTTGTAGTGCTCCACATAATAAGCAATCTGCTCATCGGTTAGTGGGTGAAAGGTTACATCGGTGCGATCGAAAAAGGTCTGCACTTTTTCCTCATTGCGCAAGCAAACGCCGGTGTAAACGCTGTGGGTTTGATTGCTGAGGGTGCGCAGCATGTCGTGGGCTTCTTCCACGGTTTGGGGTTTGTTGAGGACCTGTCCGTTTATATACACAATGGTATCGGCAGTTACGAGCACTTTGTCGGCAATGGCCGCTGCGTGGTGCATGGATTTGTGTTTGGCCAGGAACATGCAAATCTCTTCGGGTGGCAAGGTGGGCGGAAAATCCTCATCGGCATCGATATCGATGTAATCGAACTGAAAACCCGCATCGCGGAGGAGTTGATGTCGGCGCGGTGATTTGGATGCCAACAACAATTTTGGGAATAAGTTGCTGTGGTTGGGTGAGGAATTGGAATCCATATCGGGAGAAGAATGCAGGGTCATTTTGTGGGGTGATTTGCTTTGCAAAGGTATTGCGGCGATGGGGTAGAAATATCGAAATTTGTGGTATGATGGATTTGGAATCGATGATGCGGGCTTCGATGGAGCCGATTCGGGTGAGAAAACGTCCGGGATTTTGGCTGCGGTTATTGAGTTGGATTTGGCCGATGACGGTGGAGCGCAGACAGGGTGATTTGGGCGCATCGATAAGGGTGGTGGCATGGCGGGGCAAGTACATGATGGATACGGCTAAGGTTAATTATTCGTTTGGGAGTTTGCATGAAGTAATGAAGGGAAGCATAGGCGCTATGGTGGCGAAGGGGGTGAAAACGGATCGGGTGTTGATGTTGGGTTATGGCGGGGGCAGTGCGGCAGAGATCATTCATCAGGATTATAACCGAGAGTCGGAGATTGTTGGGGTGGAATCGGATGGGGTGGTTTTGTCGTTGGCCAAGCGATATTTTTATGTGGAGGGCGTGCGTTTGCTGCAGGAGGATGCCATCGCTTATGTGAAGAAGGCGGCGGCGCAGGCGTGGCAGTATGATTTGGTGATTTGCGATTTGTTTGTGGATGGGGATGTGGCCAAGGGGGTGGAATCATCGGCATTCTTGCAGGGCCTATCGACCCTAGTGGAAAACAGGGGTGGGTTGATCGTGAATACCATGCTGAAATCAGAGGGTGCGCGGGCGATGGAGGGCTTGCTTAGGGGAGTGTTTTCGGAGGTATTGGCTTGGGATGGTATGAAGGGGAATGCGGTGTTTTTATGCAAAATGGGCGGGAATGCGTAACTTTGCGGTTAGATGAAACAAATTGCAGTGATTGGCGGTGGCACCATGGGAAATGGTATCGCCCACGTTTTTGCCCAGTGCGGATATGCGGTGAATTTGATTGATGTGAAGCAGGAAATGCTTGACAAGGCAATCGCTACCATTACCAAGAATATGGACCGTCAGGTGGCTAAAGGGTCGCTCAGCGAAGAGCAGAAACAGGCCAGTTTGGGTAACATCAAGTGCTACACACAGTTGGCTGATGGCGTTGCCAATGCTGATTTGGTGGTGGAAGCGGCTACAGAAAATGTAGAAATCAAGTTGAATATTTTCAGGCAGTTGGATGCCTTAACGCCTGCCCATTGTGTGTTGGCGAGCAATACATCGAGCATTTCAATTTCAAAGATTGGGTCGGTTACGGCGCGTCCTGAGAAAGTGATTGGCATGCACTTCATGAATCCGGTTCCGGTGATGAAGTTGGTGGAGGTGATTGAAGGATTTAAGACCGATAAGCAGGTAACTGCAGATATCATTGCATTGAGCAAGGCGTTGGGTAAAGTGCCCGCGTTGACCCAGGATTACCCAGGATTTATTGCCAACCGCGTGTTGATGCCGATGATCAACGAGGCGATTTCTTCGTTGCACGAGGGCGTTGCGGGTGTGGAGGAGATCGATACAATCATGAAATTGGGGATGGCGCATCCGATGGGACCGTTGCAGCTCGCAGATTTTATTGGTTTGGATGTTTGCTTGGCGATTCTGCGCGTGTTGCACGATGGTTTTGGCAATCCCAAATACGCACCTTGTCCGCTGTTGGTAAACATGGTTACTGCGGGTGATTTGGGTGTGAAGAGCGGTCGCGGATTCTACGATTACAGCCACGGAACCAAGGAGTTAGTGGTTGCGCCGGGTTTTGCCAAAAACTAATTATATTTGCAGCCCCAATTTGGGTACAAACTGCAAAAATGAAATTATCTCAATTTAAGTTCGATTTGCCTGAGGAGTTCATCGCTCAGGAGCCATTGGCTACACGTCACGACAGTCGTTTGTTGGTTGTTCACAGCAAGGAACGAAGGATTGAGCACCGCAGTTTCAAGGATATCTTGGATATTTTTGACGAGGACGATGTGTTTGTGGTGAACAATACGAAGGTGTTTACGGCACGCATGTACGGTCAGAAGGAAAAGACCGGCGCGCAGATCGAAGTATTTTTGTTGCGTGAATTGAACCATGAACTGCGTTTGTGGGATGTGTTGGTAGATCCAGCGCGTAAGATTCGCGTGGGCAACAAGTTGTATTTTGGGGATGATGATTTGGTGGCTGAGGTGGTTGACAATACTACCAGTCGCGGTCGTACCATTCGCTTTTTGTTTGATGGTACAGACGAGGAGTTCGCAAATGTGATCAAGAAGTTGGGTGAAACGCCCATTCCGAAGTACATCACCCGTGGTGTGAAGGAGGAGGATGAGGCCTGGTATCAGAGTTTGTTTGCCAAGAATGTGGGCGCGGTAGCGGCACCGGCGGCGCAGTTGCACATCACCAGGGAGTTGCAGATGCGCATGGATATCAAGGGTATTCAGTTTGCGGAGATTACGTTGCACTTGGGTTTGGGTGCGTTCAGGGAGGTAGAGGTTGAGGATTTAACCAAGCACAAGATGGACAGTGAATATTATCGCATAGAGCCATCGGCTTGTGATGCGGTGAATAAGGCGATAGAGAACAAGAAGCGCGTGGTTGCGGTGGGTGGCAGTGTGATGCGTGCGTTGGAGAGCAGTGTAAGTTCGATGAGCACGTTGAATCCGAGTGAGGGTTGGACGGACAAGTTTTTGTTTCCGCCCCAGGAGTTTCACATTGCGAATGCGTTCATCACGAATTTGCATCAGCCAGAATCGCCTTTGTTTATGATGGCTTGTGCTTACACAGACCATAAGTTTATGACAGAGGTTTACCAAGAGGCGATGAAGGAAGGGTATCGCTTTTTGTGTTACGGCGATGCGATGTTGATCCTGTAATTTTTTGTATATTTGCACCCCCGTTCTTAACAATGCCCAGATGGCGAAATTGGTAGACGCACTGTCTTCAGGTGGCAGCGCCGCAAGGTGTGCAGGTTCGAGTCCTGTTCTGGGCACCAATTTTGTGAGAGGGGGGATAATTGCCCAGTTGGTGAAATTGGTAGACACGCCATCTTGAGGGGGTGGTGATCGTAAGGTCGTGCTGGTTCGAATCCAGTACTGGGCACCAAGGCCCCGGCAGCGCAGCTGCCGGGGCCTTTTTATTTACATAATTATCACTTAAACAAGCGCGGCCGAAGGCCGTGCGCTATCGCAAACAACAATATCGGTGCAGTGCCCAACCAAAAGGCCCACCAACCATGGGTCATCGGTACCTGTGGCGTGAAATAATATCCGATCAATCCGCCGATTAACGCACCACCCAAATGTCCTTCATGCGAAATCCGATTTCTGTCGGACGTCTGCGTCATCACAATCGAACCAATATTGAATAGAATCACAAAAATCCATCCGGGAATGGCTATCGGAATCAGGAACAAACCCAGCTGTATCCCATCGAACCACATCACCGCGCACATCAGCAATCCCATTACCCCGCCCGAAGCACCCACTGCTTGATAGTCGTTATCGCCCCTGCGGATAAACCAGGCAAACAATCCGCCGCCCAGCACCGACGCGAGAAAAATGGAGAGGGTTAGGATGCCGCCCGACAAATATTCAACCAAGGTGCCGAAAAAGTAAATGCCCAAGCAGTTCAGCAGCAAATGCATCCAGCCGTTGTGCACAAATCCCGAGCTAAACAGTCGGTACCACTCCCTGCGGTGCTTGATGTTGTAGGTGCTGAACATCCAGCGGTACGTCATGCCCGCATCGTTCAACCCCGCAATGAAAATGAGCAAAAATGACGCAATCAGTCCGTAAGAAACGGGATGTTCAATGAAATAGCCTCCGAGGTTCATGGTTTAAATAAAAGTACTTTGCCTTTGCCTTCTTCCACCACTTTGAATTTGTAGGTGGGTTGGGCGAAGTAATAAATGTTGCCGCTGTTATAGGCATATCCCTCGAATTGCTTGGTGGGATTCACAAAAACGTCTTGGATGGTGAAATGTCGCATATACACATCATCGCTTTTCAACGCGCGGGCGTCCAAACCACTGCCTTGTTCGCAGCTCCATGAAAAGATGGTGGCCCTGCCGCTGGCGGTTAGGTATCCTGAATTTTCAAGTCCGCCGTAGAGTTGTCCGCACTGGATAAGGAGTTTTTGTTGCTCTACGCTGTTGATGGTGAGGTGTAGCGCTTGGGTTCTCAGGGTGTCGAGACAGACCATTTTCGCATTGCCATCGAGGTGTATTTTGTTGATTTGGTGTACGTTGAGTGTGCAAAGTGGCAGTTCGTTTAGGTTGCGTAGCCATTTGCCTTTGTTGCGGTCGTCGAGGTTCAATTGATTGTTAACCACTTCGCTCACGATGCCTTTGAGGGCGTTTTTGCCATAGGTGATGGTGATGCTTTGGGGCTGTGTAAGGTCTTGTTTTACAAATAGTTGTAGGTTATGCGATGCCGTAATTTCTGTAAAGTCTTGGAGCAGTCGCGTTTCGGTGGTGGTTTCTCCCAGCGATTGCCAGGGTTGGGCGCTGTCTTTGCAGCCCGAGAAAACAATCGCCCCGAGGAGGGTTAGGTGTTTCAGGGCCTGCTTACTTTTTGTGAAAAATGCAAAAGTTTGTGCGTTCGCCATCACCACAAATTTGGGGAATTGTTCTTACATTCGAAGCATGCGTTGGGTAATCTTATTTTTGGCTTTGGCGATGGGATCGGTGGCAACGGCCCAGGATTTTGATGACGCGGTAAGTCCGGAAGCCCAAGCGGCTGCGGCTATGCGTTCAAAGCGATACCGTGAGGCGGAGAACATTTACCGACAGTTGTTACAGCGCAATCCGGAGTCGATGACCAACAAACATTTGCTGTCGCACGCGTTGATTTTGCAACAGCGGTTTTCTGAGAGCGATAGTTTGCTGAGGGTGGCGTATTTACAGGATTCCACGCATCCGGGTACGTTTTGGTATTTTGGCATTTCGGCAGAAAGGCAGGATCAATACAGCGAGGCCTATGGTTTTTTTAGGCGGTATATTCAGAAGTCGGAGCAAAAGCGGTTGCAGGAGTTCAACCAGAGTGCTTGGTTGCATGCGGGTTCGGCGTTGCGTAGGAAGATGCATACCAAAGGGATCACTGTGAATGAGTGGGCCGATATGGTTTATTGCTATGAAAGTTACTTGCAGGCGCAGCCTTCGGATCCAATGGTTGGATCGATCAAGGAGTTTGTGGATGCGGTGCGATTGCGACAGCCACGGGGTGGGGAAAAGCTGTTGTGGTCGGAACAGTGATTTGGCTATTACCTTTGCAGTATGCCATCGGGCAATAAATCAAAAATCATCAACGATCCCCTTCATGGGTTTTTAACCATACCCAGCGCGCTGGTGTATGATGTTGTGCAGCATCCGTATTTTCAGCGATTGCGGCGGATACGACAGTTGGGCATGAGTGAGTGGGTGTATCCCGGGGCAACGCATACCCGTTTTCACCATGCATTGGGGGCGATGAATTTGATGATAAAGGCGGTGGAAACCTTGAAGCGCAAAGGGGTGGAGATTACCGAGGCGGAGGAAGAAGGCGTGGTTTTGGGGATATTGATGCATGATATCGGACATGGTCCGTACAGTCATACCTTGGAGTACACGTTGGCACAGGGGGTTAACCACGAGCGAATAAGTTTGATGTTGATGGAGCGAATGAACCGCGAATTTGGCGGGGCGTTGGACATGGCTATCGCTATTTTTAAAGGAGAGTATGCGGCAAAGCCGTTTTTGCATCAGTTGATATCGGGACAGTTAGACATGGACCGGTTGGATTACCTGATGCGCGATAGTTTTTATACGGGGGTGAGTGAAGGGATTGTGGGGGTGGAGCGCTTGATTCATATGTTGAATGTGAAGAATGGCGATTTGGTGGTGGAAGAAAAGGGTATTTACAGCGTGGAGAAATTCTTGGTGGCCCGCAGGTTGATGTATTGGCAGGTGTATTTGCACAAGACGGTACTGGCGGCCGATGCGCTGTTGGTGGCTATTTTGCAGCGGGCGCGGGAGATGGCGAAGGAGGGACATACCCTGGGCAGTTATCATCCGTTGATGCATTTTTTGTTCAAGGATGTGAATCCGGAGGATTTTACCGACGAGGATTTGGATTTGTTTGTGCAGTTGGATGACATTGATATTATGTCGGCCATCAAAGAGTGGCAATTCCACGAGGACCGCATTTTGCAATCGATGAGTCAGCGTTTGTTGCGCAGGCAGCTGCCGAAGATCAAGGTGCAATTGGAGCCGGTGAGTGAGGGGTTGCGACAGTTGATGCGGGCGCAGGCAGCGTCGGTTTTTGGGGTGAGCGATGAGCGGGTGTTGGATTATTTCGTGCATGTTGGGGTGTTGAAGAACGATGCTTATATCAGTGAGGGCGGGGGAATTCGCATTATGAAAAAGGATGGCAGTTTGGTGGATGTGGCGGAGGCCAGTGACAATTACAATTTGGCGAGTTTGAAAGATACTGTGACCAAGTATTACATAACCTATTGGGAACAGTGAGACAGAATAAATCGATAGAAAAGGGCGGCAAAACCAGCCAGCACATTCAGAACACACCGCGTGGCGGCAAGTGGGCGAGTAAGTTTGAAGATGCACCAGGCAAAGGTGGGAAGAAGGGGGATGTGCATGCGAAGAAGGCGTTGGGACAGCATTTTCTGAACGACGAAAGCATCGCCCAGCGCATTGCGGACTTGGTGGATGGGGAGATGGAGCATGTGGTTGAGATCGGTCCGGGTATGGGCGTAATGACCAAGTATTTATACCCTCGATTTAAGGAAAAACTGCTGTGTTTGGAGATTGATGGGGAGTCGGTGGAGTATTTGGGCAAGCAGGGATGGGCCGAGGGTTTGCAGGTATGGCATGGCGATTTTTTGCAGGCCAAGAACGAGGTGTGGGTGAAGCCGGGGGCGAAGATGGCCTTGGTGGGAAATTATCCTTACAATATCAGCACGCAGATAGTGTTTCAGATGTTGGAGTGCGGGGTGATGGTGAGTCAGTTCGCCGGGATGTTCCAGAAGGAGGTTGCGGAGCGATTGGCAGCGGGCGAGGGGAACAAGGATTACGGAATTACGAGCATTTTGTTACAGGCCTACTACGATTGTGAATATGTATTTACCGTGCATGAGGGGTCGTTCAATCCGCCGCCGAAGGTGAAGAGCGGGGTGATAGACTGCAGGTTAAAAGCTGATTTGCCGCAGTGCGATTACGGGGCGTTGAAGTTGGTGGTGAAGACGGCATTTGCTCAGCGACGGAAGACGATGGGAAATGCGATGAAATCGTTGACTACTTCTAGGCCGGGGTTTGTGTTGCCTGAGGGATGGGCGGGGATGCGGGCAGAGCAGTTGGGGGTTCAGGACTATTTGCGTCTCGCCCAATTGTGGATGGAAAGCGTGTAATTGTTTATTTGGATTGATTCGCAATAACGGGGGCGATTTCAGCAATGATGGGCGCTTCGTTCGGGGTATTGTGTAGAAAATGTACGTTTGGTGTTAAATTAATGGGTTGGTCGTTGTAAAACCTTGTCAAAAACTCTAAATTCGCGCATTGAAAATCCCTAAAAAGGCTCAAGAAATGAAGCTTACTGTACCAAAAAACACTTTCAACTTATTGACTAAGAAGTTGTTATCATTGTTGTTGGCTAGCATGGCCACAGTGATGTCGTTCGCACAAGCGGCCACAGATGTTATTGCCCCACCACAGGAATTTGATCCTACTAGTTGGAATTGGGTAAATATTTTGATCTGTGTGTTGATCTTGTTGATTGTTTTGGTGATTGCTCGCGCTTTCGATATCGGAAGTTTGGCTGAGCGTATCACTGGCAAAAAGATTGTCAGCGCGCACAAGGTGAATGCGACCATTGGTTTGGTTGTATTGATTTTGGGTATGGCGGGTGTTTTCTGGGAAATCAACGCTCACGGCAAGCATTTGTTGTTGTGGGATGCGGCTTCTGAGCATGGGGAGTCTTTGGATTCGATGTTCATGTGGACGTTCGGCTTTACCTTCTTTGTATTTGTTGTTACGGAGGTATTGTTGTTCAGTTTCATGTTTAAATACTACTACCGTGAGGATCGCAAGGCGGCCTATTTCTTCCACAACAACAAGTTGGAGGTAATTTGGACGATTGTTCCTGCGATTGTGTTGACTTTCTTGGTTTTGCGTGGTTTTAACGTATGGACAAAAATCACCCAGACGCCAAACGAGGATGCACAAGAGATTGAGGTATTTGCTTACCAATTTGGTTGGAAGGCTCGTTATGCGGGTGAGGACAAGAAATTGGGTGAGAGCAGCTTCACTTTGATTTCTGGTACTAATCCATTGGGATTGGCTGTAGATACTGAGGCGGATAAGTTGAAAGAGACTTTGACGGCTGAGGTAGCTGAGTTGGAGGCGAAGTTGGCTGCGGCTGATGATTCTACTGCTTTGTGGCGTTCTGCGTTGAACAAAATGGAATCTACTGGTTTGAGCAAGACCTATGTTTCTGAGCACAAGGCGTTGCGCGACAAGGTATTGGATGCTGAGAGTGGTGCTTATGCCCGTCAGTTGAAGAAAGAGATCAAGCGTAAAGAGACCAACTTGAAGCGTATTGCGGCTTTCAGAAGCAAGCCAGAGATTTTCAACCAAGAGTCTAACGATGACCGTGTAACCACTGAAATCGTATTGGTAAAGAACAAGCCTTATATGTTCCGTTTCCGTGCAAGGGATGTAATCCATTCAGCTTACATGCCTGAATTCCGTGCACAGATGAACTGTGTACCTGGAATGAGCACTGTATTCCCATTCACTCCTATCAAGACCACGGCTGAGGCCAGAGCGTCTAAGGGTAACCCCAACTTCGACTACTACTTGTATTGCAACAAAATTTGTGGTGCAGCGCACTACAACATGAAGATCAAGATCACTGTAGTGGGTTCAGAGTCTGAGTACAATACATGGTTGGCCGCGCAAGCGAAAATGGTAGCTCCTGCCGTAGAAGCTGCTCCCGCTGCTGCTGATTCAACCGCCGTTTCACCTGCAGCCGTTGCTGCCAATTAATTTTAAAAAAAGAATCATATTCATATGAGCACTTCAGCATTACACGCCGATCATCACACCCACGATCACCATCACAAGGAATCGTTCATCAGCAAGTACGTTTTCTCGATGGATCACAAAATGATCTCAAAACAGTTCCTGATTACGGGAATTATTATGGGTATCGTTGGTATGACCATGTCTTTGTTGTTCCGTTTGCAGTTGGCTTGGCCTGATGAGCAGTTCGGATTATTGGAGATGTTGTTGGGTAAATGGGCCGTTGATGGCAAATTGGACCCTAACTTCTACATGGGTTTGGTAACCATTCACGGTACGATCATGGTATTCTACGTATTGACAGCCGGATTGAGTGGTACATTTAGTAATTTATTGATTCCATTGCAATTGGGTGCCCGTGATATGGCATCGCCTTTCATGAACATGTTGAGCTATTGGTTCTTCTTGTGTTCAAGTGTGGTGTTGTTGATTTCAGTAGGCGTTGAAACGGGTCCAGCTTCAGGTGGATGGACGGTTTATCCTCCATTGAGTGCTTTGGAGAAGGCCATGCCTGGTTCTGGATTGGGTATGACTCTGTGGTTGGTAGCAATTGCATTGTTTATTGTCTCTTCTTTGTTGGGTGGTATCAACTACATTTCTACTGTGTTGAACCAACGTACCAAAGGAATGAGCATGAACCGCATGCCGTTGACCATTTGGGCGTTCTTCTTCACCGCCATTTTGGGATTGTTGTCGTTCCCCGTATTGTTGGGCGCAGCATTGTTCTTGATTTTTGACCGTAGTTTCGGTACGTCTTTCTACCTGAGCGATATCTTCTTGGAAGGTGTGGGTGCATTGGAAAACGTAGGTGGTAGCCCAGTTTTGTATCAGCACTTGTTCTGGTTCTTGGGTCACCCTGAAGTATATATCATCTTGATGCCAGCTTTGGGTATTACGTCTGAGGTTATTTCTACCAACGCACGTAAGCCAATCTTTGGTTACACAGCGATGATCATCTCGTTGATGGGTATTTCTGTGTTGTCGTTCATCGTATGGGGACACCACATGTTCATCACGGGTATGAACCCATTCTTGGGCTCTGTGTTCATGATTTTGACGTTGATCATTGCGGTTCCATCTGCGGTGAAGGCGTTTAACTATTTAACGACCTTGTGGCGCGGTAACTTGCGTTATACGCCTGCTATGTTGTTCTCTATTGGATTGGTGAGTTTCTTCATCTCTGGTGGTTTGACCGGTATTTACTTGGGTAATGCTGCCATGGACATCCAATTGCACGATTCTTACTTTGTGGTAGCTCACTTCCACTTGGTAATGGGTAGCGCAGCGATCTTCGGTATGTTTGCAGGTATCTATCATTGGTTCCCTCGCATGTACGGTCGCATGATGAACAATACTTTGGGTTATTTCCACTTCTGGATTACATTTATCTCTGCATACTTGGTGTTCTTCCCCATGCACTTTATGGGCTTGGCGGGTGTTCCACGTCGTTACTACCAATTCACGTTGGTGGAGGACTTCAGCGTATGGATGGATGTAAATAAATTGATCACTGTTTCTGCGATTGTGGGTGGTGCGGCTCAGTTGTTGTTCTTGTACAACTTCTTCGTGAGCATCTTCCGCGGTAAGAAAGCCGAACAGAACCCTTGGCAGTCAAACACGTTGGAGTGGACTTCTCCTATCGATGTTCGTTTGCACGGTAACTGGCCTGGTGAATTGCCAACGGTTTATCGCGGTCCTTACGAATACAGTCGTCCCGACCGTGAGTTGGATTACTTCCCTCAGAACGAGGAGGATGCCAGCGCACCTGAGGTATTGCATGTAGAGGAGAAAGAGGTTGTTAAGGAAGAGGCGCCTGCTGAAAACAGCGTATTCTTTGCAGCCATCAAGCGTGTTTTCGGTTTGAGCCGATAATGCCTCGCAGCAACGACAAAATATTAAACATATACAGACGAATGGGTTTATTTACCTGTTCGTCTGTTTTTTTATTGTTCCTTTTTGGCGGTTTGGTTCGCGCCACGGGCAGTGGCATGGGATGTCCTGATTGGCCCCGTTGTTTTGGGCTTTGGGCACCGCCTACTTGTGAGTGCAAGTTACCCGGGAACTACCAGCAGATCTTTTTGGAGAAGCGCTTACAGAAGGTGGAGCGCTTTGCGAAGGTGTTGAGTGCGTTTGGCATGGAGGCATCAGCAGCGCGTTTGCGCACGGATGAGTCGATTCAAGCTCCTGAGGCGTTTGATCCAGTGAAGGCATGGATTGAGTATATCAATCGATTGTTTGGGGTGTTGAGTGGTTTGTTTGCCATGGTTTACTTTGGCATGGCGGTGTTGTTTCGGAAACGGATTGGCTCCGGTAAGGGATGGGGCTTTGTGGCCTTGTTCCTGTTGCTGTTGAACGGCTGGTTGGGTAGTTTGGTGGTGGCCACGAATTTGTTGCCAGGGGTGGTGACATTGCATTTCTTGCTGAGTTTTCTGTGCTTGTTTGCTTACATGGTTTCTTTGCACAAAGCAGTGCCATTTACCTTTGAACAGGATCTCGTGCTTTCTAAAAAGCATTGGTTTGGGCTTTGGTTGTCGGTGTTCTTCATTGTGATCATCGGCGCATGGAGTCGTGAGCAAGTGGATGGACTTCGCTTGGCGGGTAAATTGTACGTAGATGGTGATACCTCTGGATTTTTGGGATGGGGGATGTTGGATGTGTTTGCGATGGATGCCTTGTTTGCCTTGCATCGTTATTTGCCATTTGGCTTGTTGGGATGGATGATATGGTTATCACGGAAGCAATCAACTTTGGGAAATCAATTGTCAAAAAGTCACCCATTCTCTGTCATTGCGATGATTAGCGCAGTACAAATTGCGTTGGGCGTTGTTCATATTTGGTTTGTTGTACCCGCTTGGGCACAAGTTGCCCATGTTGTGGTGGGTAGCGCGTTGATTACTTATATCTTTGCAGTATACTTATCGTCAAGGGCGCATCAGCCATCCTAAACGCATGAATCCAACACTCAAAGCTTTCGCACAATTGATCAAATTTCGCCTGACCAGCAGCGTGGCGGCGACCTCTGTTTTTGGCTATCTGTTGGGCTGTAAATTGAATTCAGATGGGTCTTGGACTGAGCTGTTTGATTGGTCGGTGTTTTTGGGTGTTTTACTCGGTGGGATGTTGGTTGTTTTTGCATCGAATGGATTGAATCAAATCATCGAAAAGGAAAACGACGGAAAGATGGATCGCACCAGCGGCAGGCCCATCGTAGAGGAGCGAATTTCCTTGTCGCAGGCCAT
>JAHEMG010000042.1:13672-23021 GCA_024643755.1 Flavobacteriales bacterium
TTCGTGAGTGCTTATATCGTGGCTAGACCTGATGCGGAAGCGAAGCAGTTGTGGACGTCCTTTGACTTGCCCATTTACTTCTTTTATTCTTTGTTGATTAGCATTTTGAGTTCGGTGACCATTCAATTGGCGACCAATGCAGCAAAAAAAGATGAGTTGGCCAGAAATAAGGGATTGATTGCTGTTACCTTGGTTTTGTCGGTCCTGTTTTGCTATTCACAATACATGGGATGGTCGCGCTTGGTGATGCAAGATTTGACGTTTGTAAACGCCCGACCAGAACACATATCAGCAAGTTACGTTTGGGTGATTACTGTGCTACACTTCATTCACATTGTGGGTGGTATCATCCTATTGGCCATCGCCCAGGTGAAGGCGTTTCAACTTGAAATCCACAAAAAACAAATCACATTCATGTCAATTACCAATACTTATTGGCATTTTGTTGGACTTCTGTGGTTTATATTGTATTTATTTCTTTATTTCGCAAGGTAATTTTTTCCAATGGCTAATCATACATCTACACAAGCATCATTTGAAAATCAACCCACTTGGGCTGGAGGTCGTTCTCCATTCAACGTGAGTTATGGTAAGTTGATGATGTGGATCTTCCTTTTGTCGGACGCATTCACTTTTTCTTCTTTGTTGGTACAGTACGGTACACAGCGTTTTTCTAACGTAGTTACCCCAATTACCACAAAGTGGCCTGATCCCGCATCCATCTTCAACCACTTCCCACTTATGCATGGCTTGCATTTGCCTTTGTTGTTTGTGAGTGTGATGACGTTCATTTTGATCTTGAGCTCTGTAACCATGGTGTTGGCGGTAGAAGCTGGACATCGTAAGAGCAAGGCGGAGGTATCTCGTTACATGGTTTACACCATCATTGGTGGTGTGGCTTTCTTGAGCTGTCAGGCTTGGGAGTGGTATACTTTCATCCATGAAGGTGCACGTTTGGATGGCAATACGTTTGGTATCACCAAGCAAGGGTATGATCATTTGAAAAGTGTTGGTTTCGGTTCACATTTTGAGTGGGCTGATGGCGATCGCACATTTGGTCCAGTGCCTTTTGCTGCTCTGTTCTTTATCGTAACTGGTTTCCACGGTTTCCACGTATTCAGTGGTGTGGTTATCAACGTTGTGGTATACATCATGACAGTTCGTGGCGTATTTGAGCGTCGCGGTCACTACGAAATGATTGAGAAGGCTGGTTTGTACTGGCACTTCGTGGATTTGGTTTGGGTATTTGTATTTACCTTCTTCTATTTGATCTAACTAACACAATTTTATAGCATGGAATTCTATACTAAACCCGGGGAATACGACGCAATCAACTACGTGCCCCATACTGAGAGCCACGGCACAAAAGAGTTATGGAAGACTTTTTGGTTGTTGTTGGGTATTACTGTGTTGGACTTCGTGATTTACTTCGTGATGCCTGCCAGTGGATTCAGAAACTTCATCTTCATTTTCTTCGGATTGGTTAAGGCCTATTACATAGTAGGGGCTTTCATGCACTTGAAGCATGAGAAGATCAATTTGGCCTTGGTGATTTTGGTTCCAATGATTTTTGTCTTGGGCTTGATTTCAGGGTTGCTCTACGAAGGGTCAGCTTTGGAAGTGATGAAGTCAATGTAATTATGGCAATTGCAAAAAACCGTATAAAGATGGCCGCGATTGCGGCCATCGTCATTTTACCCATCTTGGGGATCTTGGTTTTGGCCGAGGCGAAGTGGGTACACAAAGAGTTGCCCTACCTGGGTGAGACTGTGATTGCTGCCGATGGGAGCAAGGAGTATCATACGGTGAGCGACATTAACTTGATCAACCAGCACGGACAGCCGATCACCCTGGATGATTTTGATTCTTGCATTGTGGTGGCCAATATCTTCTTCGCTACTTGCGCAGAGGTTTGTCCTGCTATGAACAAACAAATTCAAGTGATTGCAGAAGAATTTCAGGCATTCCCCAATGTGCGTTTTTTAACGGTAACCATCGACCCAGAGCATGATTCTGTGGCGGTGTTAGCGAATTACGCCAATGCCTACAAAGCGGATTTGTATAAGCGCACGTTCGCTACCGGCAATAAGCGTGAGATCTACGATTGGGTGATGAATGATTTGCTGTTGGCGACAGAGCAACGCGGACAGAATTTTATCCATGACGACAAGCTGGTGATTATTGACAAATCGCGCCATATTCGTGGGATATTGGAGACTTCAGGACAGACGCTTACCCAGAAATTGGAGAAGGTGAAGCGCATTCAAGATGACATTAACAACTTGCTTTATGAATACAGAAAAAACGACTTGGATCAGTGATAAAGGCTTTTTTCGCCTGGTAGTAGTTATCACCATCGCGGTGATGGGTTTGGTTACGTTGTTGCAGTATTTGCCTGCCGATATGCGTCCAACCGCCGAATTCGCGAAGGTATTGCCATTCACCAATGCCATTTTGAATAGTTTGGTGTCGGTGGCTTTGGTATTGGGCTTCATGGCAATCAAAGCGGGAAAGAAGGGTACGCACCAGGCCTACATGTTAACGGCGTTTATCCTGTCAACTGTGTTCTTATTGAGCTATGTTACCTATCACACTTGCACTGAGCACACCAATTTTGGTGGTGAGGGCACGGTGAAGTATGTATATTATTTCATTTTGGCTACCCATATCGTGTTGGCAGCAGCGGTGTTGCCGATGGTGTTGTATACGATGTATTACAGTACTTCCGGACAGTTTGCGAAGCACAAGAAATGGGCGAGGGTGACTTTTCCGATATGGTTATACGTGAGTGTGACTGGAGTCATAGTATATTTCATGATTGCGCCGTATTATGCGTTCAAATACTACCCCTTCTAAGATGAAACGGTTTTTGGCAACGTTGGCGTTTACGGTTTTTGCCGCACTCACAGTGGGTGCACAATGTCCGATGTGTAAAGCGGCTTTGACTTCGAGTCGCGATCACGCGAAAAACAAACCTGTAGTGGGCAATGGGATCAACAAAGGCATTTTGATGTTGTTGGCCACCCCCTACGTGTTACTTGGTACTGCGGGTGTATTTTTTTACCAATACAAGCGCAGACAGAAATATGGAAAATAAACGTCAAGGCATTGTGCCTTTTTTGGCTTGCAAATGTCCCAAATGTGGCAAAGGCAAGGTATTCAAAAACAGCATTTTCAGCACCAAATTCGCTGAAACCAATTACAGTTGTACGGTGTGTGCGATGTCGTACGAGCCCGAACCCGGCTTCTTTTACGGGGCGATGTACTTTAGTTACGCATTGATTGTGGGATTGATTATCACCGGGAGTGTAGTGTTCTACAGTTTAAATCTCTTTGATTACGCCATCGTTGGCATTCCTACGTTGATTGTGGCGATGGTTCCTTTGATTTTTCGCTACAGCCGAATGTTGATGTTGTACGTGGTTTATCCTGCGATGTATAAGGATAAATTCTATGGTCATTCGCAAAAATAAGGGGTGTTCGCTTTAGCGAATGCTCAGTGCGATAGGTACTTCAAACCATGCGGAGATGTTTTTGCCATTGTGGGTGGCGGGAATCCATTTCGGACAGTTCTTTAGTACACGGATGGCTTCAATGCCAAATTCTGGACAGGCTTTGCTGTATTCTTTGATGCGACAATTGGTGACAACGCCATTGCGATCTACCATAAAGCGCATGCGCACATATCCGCTAATGCTCGCATCTACGCAACGCGATGGGTACTCAAATTGATTGGCGATGTATTCGTTGAAGGCATTTTCTCCTCCAAGGAATCTCGCAGGGATGATGGCTTTATTGGGTATGGTGGTGTCTTGTGCTTGGGTGAGGAGTTGCTGTGAATCGGTGGGAATTTCCATGAGCACCAGCGTACTGTTTTTATCCCGCTTTCCGTTCATCTTCAAAAATGGCGTGAAGGTATTGTATTGGATGGCTTCGATGAGGGTGCTTTTTATCCCCGAATCTTGGGTGTTTGCATCCCATACTTCGGCGAAGTCGACCCGACCTTTTTTATTCACCCGCATATGAATGAGGAAGATGAGGGTTCCTTTGTCGTTTACGGCCTGCTTGATATTGGGGTGATAATTTTTGATGCTCTGGGTAAAGGTATCCCAACCTTGAACGGGATGTGGGCGGGTGGATTGGTTCCACCATTGTGCATTTTGCTTTAGGAGAACGGGTGGTTTGGGTGCGAGTGTGGTTGCTTTGGCAGCGGGGTAGAAACCACCGATGATCAATCCAAGTAGGATCGAGAAACGAATCATAAAACCGGTCGATGATGGGTTATGAGCAGGGGGATTTACTTGCATGGTTGCGGTAGTAGGTGTAAAAATACAGCACCGAGGTGTTAAAAAAAAGGGGTGAAGGAAACCTTCACCCCTGACTTATAGGAAAGTGTGTTGTTAGTCGGCCTGTACCGCCAATACTTCTTCGCCACCGGCCATTTTCGCGCGAATTTTCGCTTCGATTTCAGCCATCATCTCGGGGTTGTCTTGGATGAGTTCTTTCACCGCATCTCTACCTTGTCCGAGTTTCGTGGTTTCGTAACTATACCAGCTTCCACTCTTTTGAATGATGTTGGCATCCACGGCGATATCGAGAACTTCACCGGCTCTGCTGATTCCTTTGCCGTACATGATATCAAATTCTACCACACGGAATGGGGGAGCCACTTTGTTTTTGGCTACTTTTACTTTGGTACGGTTACCCATGACATCATCGCCGTCTTTGATTTGGGCGTTTCTGCGAATATCCAAACGGATAGAGGCATAAAATTTCAGGGCATTACCACCGGTGGTTGTTTCGGGGTTACCGAACATCACACCGATTTTTTCGCGCAGCTGGTTGATGAAAATACAGATACAACCTGTTTTGCTGATGGTACCGGTAAGTTTTCTCAGGGCTTGGCTCATCAAACGGGCATGTAAACCCATTTTGCTATCACCCATATCACCTTCGATTTCTGCTCTTGGCACCAGGGCGGCTACTGAATCGACCACCAACACATCGATGGCGCCGGAACGGATAAGGTTGTCGGCAATTTCCAAAGCCTGTTCCCCGTCATCGGGTTGTGCAATGAGTAGGTTGGAGGTATCGATGCCCAGGTTTTCGGCATACAATTTATCGAATGCGTGTTCTGCATCGATGAATGCACAGATGCCTCCTTTTTTTTGTGCTTCGGCGATGGTATGCAGGGCGATGGTGGTTTTACCACTGCTTTCAGGTCCGTATATTTCTACAATTCTACCCCGAGGAAACCCACCCACGCCGAGGGCCAAATCCAAACCGAATGATCCGGTAGAAATGACATCCACGGCTACGCTACGCGTATCGTCCATCTTCATCACAACGCCCTTACCATACGTTTTTTCCAAACGCTCAATGGTTTGCTTCAGGGCCTTCATTTTTTCTTGTTGTTCGCTCATAACTATCTATTTAAATAACCGATTAATTGCTTTCAATGAATTCAAAACTAGTGAAATTGTTTATATAATTGTCAAATATATGATTAAAATTTTATCAACAATGAGAAAAAGGACAACAAGCGGGGTGGATTTGCAAATTTTGCAAAACAAATTTTTACATCAGGGAAAAACTGCCATGGATAACAGCGAACTGCTGGTATTGGTTTTGGGTAACGGTCGAAAATCGGAGCGTTCACAGGCCTTGGCAACCCGGTTATGGGAGCATTGCGCGGGGGATCTGCGGAGTTTGGGACAGATGACGCCGGAGGAATTATTGCTGGTGGACGGACTGGGAGCGGCGGGTGTTGCTACGTTATCGGCAGCATTGGAGTTGGGAAGGCGCAGGGCCATTGACGATGCACGCACCAAACAGATTCGAAACCCACAAGATGCAGTGGGGGTATTACGTCCGCTGTTTATGGATACGGTTGTGGAGTCGTTTTACGTGGTGTATTTGAATCGCGCCAACCGGATTTTGCGTTTGGAATGTGTGAGTGTGGGGGGCATGACGGGCACTGTGGTGGATGTGCGGTTGGTTTTTAAACGGGCGTTGGAATTGCGGGCGAGTGCTTTGGTATTGAGTCACAATCATCCTTCGGGGAACGATAGACCTTCTGAGGCCGACGATCGATTGACGGAACAGTTTTGCAAAGCGGGGAAGTTGCTGGATATCCATATCATTGACCATGTGATTATTGCCGGACACTTACATTATAGTTATGCGGAGGAGGGAATGTTAACGCGATGGTAGTTGTTTCGCAACGCGATGAAAGGTATTTGTGCAAGGTTGTGCTAAAAAAGAGGAAAAAATCGCAAATTGATGGGGTTTTATCCTATCGAATTGAATGGGGAAACGTTAAATTTGCATACTTATGAACCAATTCAACGCCCTTTATTCGGAGTCGTTTGCCGATCGCCACATCGGTCCAAGACAAAGTGATTTGAATGCCATGCTCGAAACCATCGGTGCCAAGAGCTTGGATGAGTTGATCGATCAAGTAGTTCCGGCGAACATCCGATTGCCGAAACCATTGTCGGTAGGCGAACCCATGAGCGAAGTTGAATTTTTATCGATGTTGCGTGAGAAGGCGGCGAAAAACAAGACCTACAAAAACTACATCGGTATGGGTTATTACAACACCCACACACCCGGTGTGATTTTGCGTAACATCATGGAAAACCCAGGATGGTATACCCAGTACACGCCTTATCAAGCAGAGATTAGCCAAGGTCGCTTGGAAGCTTTGTTGAACTACCAAACGATGGTGATTGACCTAACCGGCATGGAGTTGGCGAACGCATCGTTGTTGGATGAAGGTACTGCGGCTGCTGAGGCGATGAATATGTTTTACGGGTTGGACAAGAAGAGTGCGGCGCACCGTTTCTTTGTAGACAACAGCGTATTCCCCCAAACTTTGGATATTTTGATTACCCGCTCTGAACCCATTGGGATCGAGATTGTGCGTGGTGATTATAAAACGTTTACCCCCGATGCTTCTTTCTTTGGTGCGTTGGTTCAATACCCCAATGCGGATGGTAGCGTAGAAGACTACCGTGCGTTTGTAACGGCTTGTAAGGCGGCGAATGTGAAGACTTGTTTTGCTTCGGATTTGATGGCCTTGACTTTGTTGACCCCTCCTGGTGATTTTGGTGCTGATTGCGTGGTGGGTAACACCCAGCGTTTTGGTGTGCCATTGGGCTTTGGTGGACCGCATGCGGCGTTCTTCGCAACCAAAGACGAGTTCAAGCGTTCTATCCCAGGTCGTATCATTGGTGTATCCATTGATGCCGAGGGCAACCGCGCTTTGCGTATGGCTTTGCAAACCCGTGAGCAGCATATCAAACGTCAGAACGCTACGTCAAACATCTGCACCGCGCAGGTTTTGTTGAGTATCATGGCGGGTATGTTCGGCGTGTACCACGGTCCAGAAGGATTGAAGAAAATCGCTCAGCGCATTCATGCCTTGGCGGCTTCTTTGGGCGATGCGATCGTAAAAACCGGCAACGGCGTATACAGTTTGCAACACAGTCATTTCTTTGATACCATTTTGGTAAACGTACCTCGCACAGAAACCATTCAAGCATTGGCTTTGGCAGAGGGTATCAACTTGCGTTACGAGCAGGGTACAGTGGGTATTTCGGTAGACGAAACCACAACCATGGCCGACGTAGAGAAATTGGTGAGCATTTTTGCCCGCGCCATTGAAGGTGCTGCGGCTAAGCCCGAGGGTTCAGTATCGCACAAATTGCCAGCGGCGTTGTTGCGTGAGAGCAATTTCATGATTCACCCGGTGTTCAATCGTTACCATTCTGAGCATGAGATGTTGCGTTATATCAAATCGTTGGAGGCCAAAGATTTGAGTTTGTGTCATTCCATGATTTCTTTGGGAAGCTGTACCATGAAGTTGAATGCAACCACGGAGATGATTCCTGTAACCTGGCCCGAGTTCAACAGTTTGCATCCATTCATTCCGATGGATCAGGCCAAGGGCTATATGGAGATCATCGAGGAGTTGAATAAAGATTTGAGTGAAATCACCGGTTTCCATACCATGAGTATGCAACCAAACTCTGGTGCTCAAGGTGAGTATGCTGGTTTGATGGTGATTCGTGAATATTTCAAGGATCGCGGCGAATCGCACAGAAACATCGCTTTGATTCCATCAAGTGCACACGGTACCAACCCTGCTTCGGCGGTGATGGCGGGTATGCAAGTGGTGGTATCGCCTTGTGATGAAAACGGAAACATCGACGTTGAAGACATTCGCGCGAAGGCCGAGCAATACAAAGACAATTTGGCTTGTTTGATGGTGACTTACCCAAGTACCCACGGTGTGTTTGAAGCGGCGATTACTGAGTTAACCGATATCATTCACCAAAATGGTGGACAGGTTTATATGGATGGTGCGAACATGAATGCGCAGGTTGGTTTGACATCGCCCGGAATGATTGGTGCCGATGTATGCCACTTGAACTTGCACAAAACGTTCTGTATCCCTCACGGTGGTGGTGGTCCTGGTATGGGTCCGATCGGCGTTGCCAAGCACTTGGCCCCTTATTTGCCCGGCCATGCTGTGGTGAACATGGGTCCTGATAAGGCGATGCACGCGGTGAGCGCAGCACCTTGGGGTAGTGCTAGTATTTTGTTGATTAGCTATGCTTACATCAAGATGATGGGTGGTGCTGGTTTGACAAATGCTACGAAGTATGCGATTTTGAATGCCAACTATATCAAGGCGCGTTTGGAATCTGAGTACCCTGTGTTGTACAAAGGTGCCAGCGGATTTGCGGCCCACGAGATGATTTTGGATACCCGTAAATTCAAGGCCTGTCACGTAGAAGCGGAAGATATCGCCAAGCGTTTGATGGACTACGGATACCATGCGCCTACGTTGAGTTTCCCAGTGGCGGGTACGTTGATGGTGGAGCCAACAGAGAGTGAGAGCAAGGAAGAATTGGATAAGTTCTGCGATGCGATGTTGAGCATTCGCGAAGAGATTCGCGAGGTTGAAGAGGGTAAATACTCTCAGGACAACAACGTGTTGAAGCATGCGCCTCATACTTCTACTGCGGTGATTTCCAATGCTTGGGATCGCGAGTATTCTCGTGAGAAGGCGGCTTTCCCATTGGATTCTATCCGTTTGGGTAAGTTCTGGCCAACCGTTTCTCGTGTGAACAGCACAGTGGGCGATCGTAACTTGATTTGCGCTTGTATTCCTGTTGAGGCGTATGCTGAAGCTGCTGCATCGAATTAATTTGAATTATATTTACGGCGTGATCAAGCGCTGGAAAAATAGCATTTTGGAAAGAACTGGACCATGGGTCTGGTTCTTTCTGTTTTATGCGGTTTGGGGCTTTTTCACCCTCGATGATTTTGGGGTGCATTT
>JAHEMG010000055.1:0-7710 GCA_024643755.1 Flavobacteriales bacterium
CATGCCGATGTGACTTTGGTGGATTTGACAAAGAAGCGCCGTCCGTAAGACAGTTTCAGCGATAGATATTATATGAATAGAAAAGGGCCGCAATTGCGGCCCTTTTTATTGTTGTTTGCGTAATTTGTTTGAATTAAGCAGGCATTCTTCCCAAAACCTCAGCCATTTTCTGACCGATTTCTGCGGGAGAAGCTACTACGTGGATACCACATTCAGCCATGATGGCCATTTTCGCAGCAGCGGTATCGTCTTTACCACCTACGATGGCTCCGGCGTGACCCATTCTACGTCCAGCAGGGGCAGTTTGACCAGCGATAAAACCAACAACGGGCTTGGTGCCATGTTCTTTGATCCAACGCGCTGCTTCAGCTTCCATGCCACCACCGATTTCACCGATCATTACGATGCCTTCAGTTTCTGGATCGTTCATGAACAACTCAACCGCTTCTTTGGTAGTGGTACCGATGATTGGGTCACCACCAATTCCGATGGCTGTGCTTTGTCCCAATCCCAATTTTGTCAATTGGTCAACCGCTTCGTAAGTCAAAGTACCTGACTTAGAAACAACGCCGATGGTTCCCTTTTTGAAGATGAAACCGGGCATGATGCCAATTTTGGCTTCACCTGGGGTGATGATACCTGGGCAGTTAGGACCAATCAATGTGCAATTGAACCCTTTGATGTATTCACGTACTTTCACCATGTCTTTGGTAGGGATACCTTCGGTGATACATACGATTACTTTGATTCCGGCTTCAGCTGATTCCATGATGGCATCAGCAGCAAATGCAGGTGGTACAAAAATGATACTCACGTTGGCTTGGGCTTCGCGAACGGCATCTTGAACGCTATTGAAAACGGGACGGTCGAGGTGAGTGCTACCACCTTTGCCAGGCGTTACTCCACCAACTACGTTGGTTCCGTATTCAATCATTTGTTGGGCGTGAAATGTGCCTTCGTTTCCAGTGAAACCTTGAACGATTACGCGAGAATCTTTGTTTACCAGTATACTCATAGTTTAAATGCTGCGCGAAAATAACACAGAAGGGCTGAATCCCAATGCCCTAGGGGCGATTATTTGTTGATTGCTTCGCTGATTTCGGGGCCCATGGGTTTAACGCCTGAAGGATAGTATGCGATCAACTGTCCTTGTTCGTTAATCAGGAATTTGTTAAAATTCCATCCCACTGTAGCATCGAGGGCGCCATTTTCAGCTTTGTTGCAAAGCCATTTATACAAGGGGTGCTGTTGGCTACCTTTTACATCCAACTTCTCACTGATAGGGAAGGTAACACCATAGTTTTTTTGACAAAACGTAGCAATTTCCTCTGCACCACCGGGTTCTTGTTCCATGAATTGGTTACAAGGACAGCCGATGATGATAAGCTTATCGGCAAACTTTTCCTGCAATTGCTGAAGCTCAGCATATTGGGGAGTGTAGCCACATTTAGAGGCCGTGTTTACGATGAGTATTTTCTTGCCTTTGTACTGGGCGAGGTTAAGATTTTGCGTGCCATCCAACGATTTCAGGGTGATGTCGTAGATACTTTTCGATGCAGCACCACTTTGTGCAGGATCGATGGTTTTGGTTTTACCGAATACACAAGCGGTAATAAGGGAGCCAATGGCTGCAGCAACGGAAGCGATACGGATGATTCTCACAATAATAGAACAAAGGTAAGTCAACTTGGTTTGATTAAATCTTGGTGAATTTTGGTTATTTTCGTGGAATGCGATTGAACAAATCAAACGGATTTTTGGCAGCGATGGGTGTGTTGATGATTGCCATTGTGGGCTTGGTTTCTTGCGATGAGGAACTGCCACCGGTCATCATGACAGAAGAAGAAAAACCTTTGTTGGATACCTTTTACGTAGGTTCTGTGCCTGCTGCATCGCCGAAAAAAGTATTGCTGTTCGACGTTACAGGTGTGCGTTGCAATAACTGTCCGAAAGCCGCCGCTCTAGCTAAAAATTTGGCTTCTGCCAATAGCGGTAGGATAGAAGTAGTGGCGCTTTACCCCAAAACCCCCATGAGTTTGACCTATCCTTGGGCGGGTTTTGATACCATGAGCACAGTAGAGGCAGATCAGATTGCTACGGCGATGGGTGGAATAACCTCTTTGCCTCTAGGTTCTGTAGACCAAGTTTCCTACAATGGCAGTAAGCTATTGAATACCAGCGATTGGGGTGCTGCAGTAACTGCCCAGTTGACCAAAACATCGCCATTTAACCTAGAGATTAAAAGTACTTGGAAGCCCACTGAAGGACGTGCCAGGGTTGAAGTAAAAGCCACAGCGAATACGGCAATTACCGCGAATTATAAGTGGGTAATGGCCATTACAGAAAGTGGGGTGAAAAGTAAACAATCTGATCAGGATGCGCCCGGAGGTGTAGTGGAAGACTACGAACATGAACATGCATTGCGTGGTGTAGTGGGATCTACTTTGGGAACGGATGTGAATACAGCTGCCGTTTCTGCCGGCTTTGTTCGAGAAAAACATTTTTACTTGGCGCCCAAAGCGAAGTGGAATGCTGCAAACTGCGATGTAGTAGTTTGGATTTATGATACCAATACCAAAGAAGTGGTTCAAGTAAACCATGTTGCTTTGAAATAGTATCCTTCTTGATTTATCTTGCCTTGCCGGGAAATGCGTCATGAGCAATTTTCCAAAACCCATATGACCAACCCTTCATCCGTTTGGATTTCCGCCAAACAACGCTTTAAACAGTACCTGCAGTTGGAGCGATCACTGTCGATCAACAGTGTAGAAGCGTATTTGTCGGATTTGGAAAAATACCAACTATGGATGGAATCTTTGGGGTTTGATAACCCCTTGCTGATGGATCAAAAGCGAATTCAGCTTTTTCCCCAATGGATTTCTGATCTCGGTTTCCAAGCAACGTCACAAGCAAGAATTATCAGCGGTGTGCGGGCGTTTTACAAATTTTTGGTCATGGAAGACAGTTTGCTAGAGAGTCCGGCCGATTTTTTAGAACCACCGAAAACCGGACGAAAGCTCCCTGTTGTGTTGAGTGAGCAGGAAATTGATGCCATGATCGGGGCCATAGATCGAAGCACGGGGGAAGGAGAGCGCAACGTTGCCATGCTTGAGACTTTGTATAGCAGTGGATTGCGGGTGAGTGAATTGGTGGGTTTGAAGTTGACACAAATCCATCCGCAAGAAGGATTTTTACAGGTTATAGGAAAGGGAAACAAAGAACGTCTGGTTCCAGTTGGTGCCAGGGCGTTGAAGCACATCAGGTTATATGTAGATCAGGTGCGGGTTCATGTGAACATCCAAGCGGCGCACCGAGATGTAGTATTTCTGAGCAAGCGGGGTGGGGCATTGAGCCGACAGTCGGTGTTTTTATTGATTAAGGCAATGGCTTTGAAGGCCGGGGTGAGGAAGAATATCTCACCACATACTTTTCGCCACAGTTTTGCCACGCATTTGGTGGAAGCGGGTGCTGATTTAAGGGCGGTACAAGAAATGTTGGGGCATGAGAGTATCACTACTACTGAGATCTACACGCATTTGGATCGCAATTATTTGGCGGATACATTGTTGAAGTATCACCCCAGAAGCAGTTGATTTTACTTACAATCGGGCATTGACCCATTCGCGCGGCAGGATTGCCTTTAAATCGTAAATCACACTGCGATCATCCTTTTTTAGTTGGGAATAATCCAATTCGTGAAACGCTTGATGTCCAACCATAATCATGATCCCATCGTACTGAGATAAAGACTTGACCAGCGTTATTTGATACAGTTTTTTTACCAATTCTGGGTCTGCATGTGGGTCATAGACAGATACTTGCATACCCAATTGGGTAAGTTCATGATATACGTCAACCACTTTGGAGTTTCGTACATCGGTACAATTTTCTTTGAACGTAATGCCAAGCAGTAGGATGTTTGCGTTTTGAATGGGCTTGTCTTGGGCATGCAGGAGTTTGGCCATTTTGTTGGCAACAAAAACACCCATGTTATCGTTGACATGGCGCCCGCTTAGGATAACTTGGGGTTCATGTCCGAGTTTTTTTGCCTGATACGCCAAATAGTATGGATCAACACCGATGCAATGTCCGCCCACCAAGCCGGGTTTAAACGACAAGAAATTCCATTTGGTGGCAGCGGCTGCGAGGACGTCATAAGTGTCGATGTCCATTTTGTCGAAAATGAGCGACAGTTCATTGATGAATGAAATATTGACATCGCGCTGAGCGTTTTCGATGGCTTTGCTTGCCTCGGCGACCTTAATGCTTGGGGCTTTGTGGGTTCCTGCGGTAATCACAGAGCGATAGAGGTCATCCACAAAATCAGCAATTTCAGGGGTTGAGCCAGCGGTTACTTTTACGATGGTTTCAACGGTATTGGTGGTATCGCCGGGATTGATTCTTTCGGGGGAATAGCCGCAGAAAAAATCTTGGTTGTACGTGAGGCCCGAGGTGGTTTCAAGTATGGGGACGCAAATTTCTTCGGTGCATCCAGGGTATACTGTAGATTCAAAAACGACGATGTGGTTTTTTTGGAGTAGGCCACCAAGCAGTTGACAGGCCTCTTTGAGGGGCTGAAGATCGGGTTGTTTATCGTTGGTTACAGGTGTTGGAACAGTAACGATGAACACGTTGCAATGTTGAATTGCATCTATGTGGTGGGTAAACTGTAGTTGTTCGTTATCGCTCAGTGTCAGCAATGTAGCGCTCGAGATGGTCTCGGTGCGATCAATCTGTTTTTGCAGTTCTTGAACGCGCGATGCATCGATGTCGAATCCAAGTGTCTTGTATTTTTTGGCAAAGGCGGTTGCTAGGGGCAATCCAACATAGCCGAGGCCGATGATGCAAACTTGGGTATGGTGGTTTAGAACCATTGGGACCATGTTTTTTTGGATTTGAGGAAATATCCCAGCACAATGGAGTCATTGAGGGTGCCGGTGAGTTGTGTTAGTGGCAACGGGTTGGGGGTGGCGGGGAATTGATCTTTGATGCGATCAAATTCGCGGTGGGCTTTCACGATTTGGGGAATGTGAGACCATTTGCCTTGCAGCAAAAAGAAAACACCGGCTAGGCCATCGAACAATTTGCGCGAGAAGATTCTGGCATTGCGATCGCTGGGGTGCAAATTCTTGTGCAACATCAACAGGTTGTTGCGAAAATTGAGAAAGGTTTTACGCGGACTTTGGTTTGATAGGGTGGCCCCACCGATATGGAACACTTTGGATTCCGGGCATGACCAAACGCTATAGCCCATGAGTTGGAGTCGCCAGCAAAGGTCAATTTCTTCCATGTGTGCAAAGAAGGCGAGGTCAAGTCCGCCCGCTTTTTCCCATGCTTCACGTTTGATAAACAACGCAGCACCGGAGGCCCAAAAGATGGGCATGGGTTTGTTGTACTGGTTTTGGTTGAATTCTACATGACCGAAAATGCGTCCGCGACAGAAGGGGTAGCCAAATTTGTCGATGAATCCGCCGGCTGCGCCGGCGTACTCAAATTGGTTGCGCTTGTAATAGTCGATAAGGTGCGGCTGCGCCGCACCCAAATCTGGGTGTTGCACAGCCAATTGGAGCAATGGCCCTAGCCATTGTTCATCCGGCTCTGCATCCGAATTCAGGAGCACAAAATAATCCTCGTCACACTGTTTCAACGCCTCATTGTACCCGCCAGCGTAGCCGGTATTCTTTGTCAGTTGAATGAACCGAATCTCGGGATAATGATTGCGCATCCATGAGGCACTATCGTCTGTAGAGGCATTGTCAACCACCGTAATGCTCGCTCCTGGATACTGGCTGTTTCTGATGACCGTGGGCAAACACTGCTGCAACAAGTTGCGCGTGTTGTAATTCAGGATAACGATATTGATGGTAGGGTGCGACAAACGAATTGGGTTATTGGTTGATGGGTTTCAACTACAAATGTACGGGTAACAGCGAAATAGACAGATGTGTTATTGGGCGGCCGCGGCGGAACTTGTTCCGACGGCCGCCCCGCCTTTGAAACTGTGAAACACAAATTGTGGCTCTGGCTGAATCATCAAAAATACACAGCATTTCGACTTGGGATTCCCGTAGGCCTTTAAAAATGCCCCCAATCGCTCCTTCTGTAATATGCCCAACTCCAAGAATCGCTCAATGGTGGTGGCATTGATAGAAAACGGAAAACCAAACTCGTCCCGGTCCACAATCATCTCCCCAATTTTTGCTTGCTCTTGGTGGGCTACGTACAAAGGATGCTCCGTGAATCCTCCATCTACCATGTCGGTGCTTACCTCCAACAAAAAATCATTTAACTCACCCAATTGGGCCTCTAACGCTTTGAGTTGGGATTCTACGATTGGATCCATATGTTACTGGCTGTATATTAGTGTTGTACGATAAACTTGGTGGTGAAACTGCGCGTTGTGCCCGTTCCTCCGCTGATTTTCAAAAAGTAATTCCCGTTTACCAATTCCCGGGTATCGATCGCTCCGTCATCGCCCAACGTTCCGCTTATCACCGTTCTGCCCATCAAATCAACAACAGCATAGCTACTGCCCGATAAATTCGTCGCGCTGCTCACATTAAATCCTTGATTGCTTGGGTTGGGATAAATTTTCGCCTGCAACTTTGGCTGATAGGATTTCACACCCACCTTTGGCGCTTTCAACTGAATGGCAAACATCCCCCTGCCGTGGGTAAATGCAAACAAAGTGCGGTCTTCACGCATCTTGATCTCATGCACCGCCACGTTGGGCAAACGGTAATCTTTGTTCCAAGTTTTTCCGGAATCAATTGTATAGTACAGCCCAAAATCGGTGCCTGCAAAAAATACTGCATCCGGATTTGCTGGATCTACCGCCAACATGTTCACCGGTAAGCCGGGGGGCAAATCGCCCGAAATGTTCGTCCAAACAGGTTTGTTTGTGATGCTGTCCAAGCCGGTTACGCGCCAAGCACGGGGTTGGTTGCTGATGTTCGACATCGCCACGTAAAGAACGTAAGGATTGTTGGGATGCACATGCATGCCCTTGATATTGTCGTTGGTAACCGCAGTAGGCACGCTGGCGTTGTAATTTACCTCTTTGCCAACAGCAGTGGTGGCTGCCTTTTCAATTTTATACAGCTGGGCGCCGGTTCCCCCGAAATATACCACAGGGTTCTCTTGTTTCGATATGCCGATGGCCTTGATGCCTGCGCGAATGCTAAGGTTGAGTTTTGTCCAACTGCCGCCCATATCCGTTGTGCGATACAATCCCCGATTGGTGCGATAGTACACTTGGTACTGATCAGTTGGATTCATTTCATACAAGTTGATAAAGTCAACACCATCAGTAGCAAAAGCAGGGTCAGTAATGTTGGTGGCCCAGCTGGGGTTTGATGGAGAGAAGCTCTTCATTACGTGGATTGCTGCGTTTTGGTAGCTCATGTAGGCGATGCTTCCGTCTTGCAATCCGATATGACAGTAGGCGCCATCGCCACCGAAGAATCGCTGACTAACCATGGGTTTGCTCGCCACATGTGTGCCGTTGTCTTGTGCCCCTGCGATGCCCACCAGCCCGGTTGGACCGTATGCGCCCGCATAAAACTGGGTTACGCGATAGCCGTTGTTGAGGTTGGCGAGAATTTCTGTGCTGTTCCAGCGGTATTTGTATACGCCACCGTCTGTTCCCACCACAAATTCATTGGTGGTTTTGGGCAAAAAGGCAAAAGAATGATGGTCCGAATGTCCTAC
>JAHEMG010000055.1:7810-22450 GCA_024643755.1 Flavobacteriales bacterium
GGGTTTGATGTGATGCAGGAGGGCATCATGGAAACTTGGTGTTCGTTGAGGGGTTTCCAATTGAGGCCGCCATCGACGGTGCGCCAAAGGCCACCGGAGATGGCGGCCGCCAACATGATTTTTTCATTGCGGGGATCGATCCACAAACCACGGGTTCTACCACCCACCGATTTGGGTCCCAATTCAATGATCGTGTCGATCGGGTTGTCGTTGCTCCTGCGCTGAATAGCCAGTTTCATCGCATCGTATTGCGCCCATTTTGAACGCAAGAATGCGGGAATTTCACCGTTTGCGTCTTTCTTTTCATTGAACCACTGCTCGCGATATCCCGGATGGGCCTTGCTTTTGAGGTACTCGGGCAGCAAGGATTTGGTATCGAGCAAAGCCATTAGGCCGCCCACCAAAACCATCGGAAATGCAAACATCATCAGTCTTGAACGCAACGAAAATTCCATAAACCACAAATATAAGCGAAGCCAAGGGAGTTTGCATTCGATATGGATGGATGTCCATAGTTACATTTCTTTGTTTACATTTGAATATCATGAAGGCATTTCAGCGCTTTTTACTGGTTTTGGGCATCACCGGGGTGTTGTTAGGAGTGATATGGTTATCGCCTTATGGATACCTGATCAAGGGGGTGCGACTGACCTATCTTATCGGTGAAAAATCGGCGAATTACTTGGATTATAAATCGTTTGATACGAGAATTGTGGCCAATGATCCCAATCGCATCGCGGAATTTGCTGAATCCAAAGAGGCCAAAACGGTAGCGCTCTCCGCGCCACTCACCGAGATGCTGCAGCGCACCAACAGCGGATCATTCTTGGTTTTTCGCCACGATACCCTTGTTTGTGAACAATACTTTTCGCCCATTTCAGATACCGTTCGTACCAATTCATTTTCAATGGCCAAAACCCTCACTTGTTTGATGGTTCAAAAGGCAATCGAACAAAAGTTGATCGGGTCCTGGGATGAACCCGTACGCAAATATTTGCCCTGGGTAGGAAAATCGGCCGCCGAAGGTGGGAAGTCCATTGCAGGCGTATCGCCCAGTAAACTGGCCTCGAATGCGGAGAAATTGACCTTGAAACATTTGGTTACGATGTCGGCAGGACTCCAATGGAATGAAAGTTATCAATCGCCTTTGGGCATTACAGCGAAGGCCTATTATGGCAGCGATATTGAGGCCACAATGCGTGAGATTCCGGTGATCATTGAGCCCGGCACGCAGTTCGAGTACCAAAGTGGCGCAACCCAATTACTGGGATTGGTGTTGGAGCATGTTACCGGCAAACACTTGGCTGATTTGGCATCAGAGTGGTTCTGGAAACCGTTGGGGATGGAAGCATCGGCCAGTTGGTCGTTGGACAAAGCGGAAGGAAGAGAGCTCAATTTCTGCTGTTTCAATGCCCGCGCCCGCGATTTTGGTCGGTTGGGACTCATGGTGATGCATCACGGTGCGGGATTGGTGGATTCTGGATTCTTGGCGATGGCGCGAAAACCGATTGAGGTGGATGGTAAAATATTGAGTCCTTTTTACGGACATGCCTTTTGGTTGGGGGAGGTTGACGGTATCAAATTTCAATATTTCAATGGGATGAAGGGACAGTATATTGTGGTGATTCCCGACTATCATTTGGTGGTTGTTCGCACGGGTCATGGCACAGTAAAACCGGCTGATGGCGGCAGGGTTTATGATTGTGTAAAGACCTATGTGAGGGAGGCGGTGAAAGGATTTGGACATTACTAGTGGTTGGGTCAGCGGAGATGGATGGCATGATTGTACCTGAACAGCAACATGTGGGTTGGATGCAGCGATGCCTTGATTTGGCTTCGCGTGGCAGCGGCAGGGTGAGTCCGAACCCCATGGTGGGATCCGTTTTGGTGCGCGATGGTGCCGTGTTGGCGGAAGGTTGGCACGAGGTTTTTGGCGGCCCACATGCGGAGCGTAAGTTGTTTCAGGGTTTGGGTGATGTGGGCGATTTGAGCGATTGCATTTTGTACGTTTCTTTAGAGCCATGTTCCCATTTTGGAAAGACGCCACCATGTGCGAATTTGATTTTGGAGAAGGGGGTAGGCACGGTGGTGGTGGGGGTTTTGGATCCCAATCCGCTGGTGAGTGGTAGGGGTGTGGCTTTGTTGAAGGAAGCAGGGGTTAAGGTAATTGTGGGTGTTTTGGAAGATGCTTGCAGACGGTTGAATTGGTCGTTTTGGGTTAATCAGCGACTGGGAAGAACGGCGGTGTTGGCCAAATGGGCTGAAGCTGCAGATGGTTTTATTGGCAGTGGCACGGATAGGCGGGTGATGATTACCGGTCGGTTGGCAAATGATTGGGTGCACAGGTTACGGGCGGGTATGGATGCGATTTTGGTTGGGGTAAACACATGGGATTTGGATCAGCCACGTCTGGATGTTCGGGGTCAAGGAGTTGTTGATCAACCGATTCGCATTGTTTTGGATAGAACAGGAAGGGGCGGTTATGCGATTGAACAAATAGAAAAAAGTGACGGACCCTTGTGTGTTATCGGAGGGGATATGAATTTGGAGGCCTTGTTGGGTTGGTTGTATCAGGAGCACGGGTTGGGTGTGTTGATGGTAGAGGGTGGTGCTCAGGTGTTGGAGTCTTTTTTGAGAGAGGGATTGGTTGATGCGATGTCTGTATTGCGAAATCCGAGTTTGACGTTGGGTGATGGGGTGAAATCGCCTAATATTGGTGGTTACGCTTTGCAGAAAACGGCATCGCTGGGTGGTGATGAATTGTGGCAGTGGGAAAGGGATTTGCGATGATGGGGTTGTTTTCTGATACGTATTATGAAGTAGAGCGCGATGCTGAGTTTGTACTGAGGGAGCGTGGCAGTAAGTTTTATGCCTATGTATATCCGGTGCGATCTGAGGCGGAAATTAAGGCAAAGTTGGAGGGGTTGAAGCGTTTGTATCCTGATGCAACGCATCACTGTTATGCTTGGGTGATGGGCGCCAGGGGCGAGGCACAGCGGGCGAACGATGATGGGGAACCGGGAAATTCTGCCGGTAGACCGATATTGAGGGCGGTGATTAGTGTTGGTTTGACAAACGTGTTGGTGGTGGTTGTGCGATATTTTGGTGGAACATTGTTGGGTATTCCGGGGTTGATAGAATCATATGGTGGGGCGGCGGCAGCGGCGTTGGCAGCGGCGGGGAAGGTGGAGAAATTTATCGAAGAGATCTATGAGATTTCAGCTGCCTTTGAACATGAGCAGGAAATACATCGGTTGATTGCCAAATATGGTGCCCGTGTTTTGGGCAGTGAGTATACAGAGCAAGTGAGTTATCGGGTTGCGGTGAAAGCCGGCGTTGGCAGGTCGTTTGAACAGGCGGTTGCGGACCACTATCAGCTCACTGGGCAGTTGGTTGTGGGTTGATTTTTTTTGATGCTTGGTTTTCGATTTGGATCAGTGAAAGAAAATTAATCGGTTAAATTGTCTTTTTATTAGACATTGAATTGTTCGAATAATCGACACTCCCTTACCTTTGTAAGGTTATGCTTGAATTGGTTGGATTGGTTGATTTTGGAAAGCGATTAAAATTATTGAGGAATAAACATTCGTTTTCCCAGGGAGACATGGCGAATATTTTGGAGATTTCGCGAACGTCTTATTTGTCCATTGAACAAGGCAAAAGGGATGTTGGTTTGGTCGAAATTCAAAAAATTGCGAGTGTGTTTCAAATGCAAATAGAGGTATTAATCTATGGGGGTGTTGATTCAGAAATGAAGTATGAATCAGCAGGCGATTTTAAGTTATTGGAAGAGGTTGAAGTAGAATATTTGAAACCCCAATTGAAATTTGACCGTGCAAAATGCAGGGAAGTAGTATTGTATCTTCTTGAGTCTTGTTCGAGATATTCAAATTCTTTGGAAACCCTAATACCCAAATTGCTGTATTTATGCGATTTTGCGTATTACGAAAACCATGAAGGCTTTTTATCTACGTGCGTATATAAAAAATTGCCATTTGGACCTTTGCCCGATCATTTGTCAGAAATTTTGGAGCAAATGTCATTAGACGGTGATATAGTCAAAATCAAAGTGGAAAAGAACGGAGAGGTTCAGAACAAACTTTTCCCATTAAGGTCTGCTGATTTGACTTTAATCAAGGCGAGCGAAATGGTTGTAATGAATGATATGGTGCAACTTTACGGCAGGTTTCCAACGAGTGATTTGGCTGAATTACTTCAAAAAGATTTGCCAATTAAAGTGACGGGGATGGGCGAAATAATCAAATTCGATTTAACATTTTACAGGGAGTTCCCCTTTGCTTATCGGATTTATTGTGAGGGAGATGAAGAGGATGGAAGTCAAAAGAACACTGCATTTTGAAAGAAATGTAAAGATTTTGTTAAAACGATACCGGTCAATAGAAAGTGATCTTGAGGTATTGATTTCGGTCATTCAACAATACCCGGGAGGTAAATTCCCCTTGAGCTTTCGATTACAAGGGTATGTAGGTTGTTATTTTGTGAAAGTGAAAAAAATAAGGAGCAATTCCTTTCCAAATAAAGGGGTTAACTCAGGTTTTCGGTTGATTTATTGTTGGGAGGAAAAAGCAGAACAAATTCAGTTGGTTGAATTGTATCATAAAAAGGATAAGGAGTTGGAAGATTCCGGTTTACTTAAGAAATTTTGTAATGAATTGATTTAAAGGCAACTCACCTGTTTCAAAAATAAATACTTGCCCGTGCACATCTGCAAGTGAGCGTTTGAATGGCCATTGAGTGCCCCAAGTACTGTCTTTCCATACATCCATAACGGCCACTTTTTTGGGTATGTAGTTTTGATTTTCTTGGAGTAGCCAATGTCGACGTTCGTATTTGGGTCTTAAAATGGGTATGGTTTTGCCCTGGTCGGTCACGGGGAATTCTGACAGCAAGGAATATCCCATACTACCGCATTCTAGCACAAAGTGGTCGAGGATCAAAACCGCACCGATATCTTCTTTTTTGCACAAGTTGGCCAATTGCGCCGCATCCAATTTCATTTGATTCAGAGGGTAAACCATGACCGGAATGTAGGTTTTGCCAAATTCACGAATGCTGGTTTGATCCCATAGTTGGTAGGCGTAACCCGAAATGCTCAAAGTGGTGAAAAACAAAAACAGGCTGTACTTAATTTGTCGGGAGTAAACAATCCATTGATTTGAGAATTTAACGCCCAACTGCTCATATATCTTTTTAATTGGGGTAGGAATTTGCAGGTTGCTGTTCGACCATGAAAATCCCCACGCGAAGGGTATCGCCAAGAAAAATCGACCGTAACCGAAGAAGATGTTTTCTGTGCCGTCCGAGATTTTGGATAGGCCAAACAACGCAAGGGGAAGGAATAGGGTGCCCCAGAATGCAAGTTTTTCCAGAATGGTTTTGGGGTGAAAAAAGATCCATGAAATTGTGCCTACAAGCAATATCCCAATGGCGGGCAATAGCGGGTATGTGTGTTGTAGCAGTGTGTTAAATTTGGATAGGTTTGAAAGGAGATCGCTCCACTGGAACTTTAATTGAATGGTGCTGTGAATCATCCAATCTGGGTTGGATTGCACGATAGAGCGATACAAAAATATCAATGCCGCAGAGGCCAAAACACCGGGGAATAACCAGAGGATACGGGTGCGATTTATGGGGGGCAACTGCTCAATCCAAAAAGGCAGCACAGCGGGTAAAAGCAAAAGTCCGTTCGTGTTTTGCAACAATCCCCATGTTACCAAAACTATTCCCAGCGTGGTATGGATGGGGTTCTTTTTAAGGAATCGGGTGGACAAGGAAATCAAGAAAATGGATTGCATGAATCCACGAGAAATGTAGGTGGTTTGCAGCCAACTCACCGGAAATATCATGCTGAATAGCAGTAGTGCGGTGGCGTTTTTATGGTGACCGTGTTTTTTAATGGAAAGCTGTGCCATCCAAATCCAAGGGAGGGTCGACATGAGGGCTGTGACGAGTGGTACGGCCCTAAAAACTGGGATGCCTACCCAGATAAAGGGTGCCGCGAGCCACGCTTCGAGGCCTGATGAATACAGTTGGCCGTAATAAAAGGGGGTGTGGAATTGGAAATGGGCAAAATCATGGGCCATCTGCCACATCACGCATTGGTCGGAATCAGTGTAGTTACCGGAGAAATAGCTGAAGGCAAATGCCCTTAAAATAAGAAAGGCGGAAAGTGCTGTATAAAAATACGACTTTCCGCCTTTCATGGTTGAATGGATTGGGTAGCGATTAAGCTACGCTTTTGCGAATGATGTTCAACGCACCGCCGGCTTTAAACCAATCGATTTGTTGGTCGTTGTAGCTGTGGTTCACTGTGATGGTGTCGCTGCTGCCATCGGCGTGGTTCAAGACCATTTGCAAAGGCTTGTTGGGTGCAAATTCGGTTAGACCTAGGATGCTGATGGTATCGGCTTCCTGGATTTTATCGTAATCGGCTTTATCGGCAAATGTCAATGCCAACATTCCTTGCTTCTTGAGGTTGGTTTCGTGGATACGCGCGAAGCTTTTTACCAACACGGCACGAACGCCCAAATGACGGGGTTCCATGGCAGCGTGTTCGCGGCTAGATCCTTCACCGTAGTTTTCATCGCCTACAACCACAGAGCCAATGCCGGCTGCTTTGTATGCGCGCTGAGTTCCAGGTACAGTGTCGTATCCGCCTGTCAATTGGTTTTTCACTTCATTCGCTTTTTCGTTGAAAAAGTTGATGGCTCCAATTAAGAGGTTGTTAGAGATATTGTCGAGGTGACCGCGGAATTTCAACCAAGGACCTGCCATAGAGATATGGTCGGTAGTACATTTTCCTTTGGCTTTAATCAACAGTTTGAGGTTGGTAAGGTCGGTGCCTTCCCAAGCGGCGAAAGGATCGAGGAGTTGCAAACGGCTGCTGTTAGGCGCTACTTTCACTTCCACGCTGCTACCATCGGCGGCTGGGGCTTGATATCCGGCATCTTCTACTGCAAAGCCACGGGTTGGTAATTCATCGCCCGATGGAGCATCCAGCATTACCGCTTCGCCGTTTTCGTTTGTCAAAGAATCTGTTAATGGGTTGAAGGTCAAATCGCCCGCGATGGCCAATGCTGTCACGAGTTCTGGACTACCTACGAACGCGTATGTATTGGGGTTGCCATCGGCGCGTTTTGCAAAGTTTCTGTTGAATGAGTGAACGATGGTGTTTTTTTCTTGCTTTTCAGCACCCATACGATCCCACATACCGATACAAGGTCCGCAAGCATTGGCGAAAACCTTCGCACCGATTTGGTCAAACACATCGAGGAAGCCATCGCGTTCGATGGTGTATCTCACTTGTTCAGAACCGGGGGTAATCATGTATTCGGCTTTGGTTTTGAGGTTCTTCTCAGAAACTTGTTTGGCCAAGGACACGGCACGAGAAATATCTTCGTACGAGGAGTTGGTACAGCTACCGATCAAACCCACTTCAACTTTTGTGGGCCAACCGTTGGCGGCGGCAACTTCTTTCATTTTTGAGATGGGGGTAGCCAAATCTGGTGTGAATGGGCCGTTCAAATGGGGCTCCAACTCAGACAGGTTAATTTCGATTACTTCGTCGAAGTAGGCCGATGGGTTGGCATAAACTTCAGGATCCGCATTCAGGTGCTCACGAACACCGTTGGCAGCGTCGGCGATGGCTTCACGGCCGGTGGCACGGAGGTAACGCTCCATAGAATCATCGTATCCGAAAGTTGAAGTGGTTGCGCCAATTTCCGCACCCATGTTACAGATGGTTCCTTTTCCGGTACAGCTCATGGCGTTTGCACCTTCACCGAAGTATTCTACGATTGCGCCGGTTCCACCTTTTACTGTAAGAATGCCAGCGACTTTCAAGATAACGTCTTTGGGGGCTGTCCATCCGTTGAGTTTGCCGGTTAATTTGATACCGATCAACTTTGGCCATTTTAGCTCCCAAGGAAGGCCTGCCATTACATCGCAAGCATCTGCACCGCCCACACCGATGGCGATCATACCCAAACCACCCGCATTCACGGTGTGAGAATCGGTACCGATCATCATACCGCCGGGGAAGGCGTAGTTTTCAAGTACAACTTGGTGGATGATACCGGCTCCGGGCTTCCAGAATCCGATGCCATATTTGTTAGAAACGGATGCGAGGAAGTCGTATACTTCTGCACTCTCGTTGGTAGCTTTGGTAAGGTCTTCACTTGCGCCAGTTTTGGCGGTGATCAGGTGATCGCAATGCACAGTTGAAGGAACCGCGACTTTGGGTCGGCCCGCCTGCATGAATTGCAACAACGCCATTTGGGCGGTAGCATCTTGCATCGCAACGCGGTCTGGTGCGAAATCTACGTAATCATTACCACGTCCGAAAGATTGGGGCGCGGCGTTATCCCAAAGGTGGGAGTAGAGGATTTTTTCAGTAAGGGTTAGGGGTCTTCCCAACAATTGACGGGCGGCGGCCACGCGTTGGGGCATTCTTTGGTAAACGGATTGGATGAGGTCTAAATCGAAAGCCATGGATATGCGATAATTGCTATTTCTACAAATTTCGGAAATTTTCCGCGGATTTTTTCGGAAATCGGCATCTTTGTAGGGTGGAGAAACCGCGGGTAATATTGGGCATTGATCCTGGAACCAATTTGTTGGGTTATGGATTGATTCAAATTGAGGGGAAATCGCCCAAATTATTGGGCTTGGGGGTGGTTCGTTTGGCCAAAGTTGGCGATGCGGGCGAGAAGTTGCACCACATTTACGAGCGGGTTACGGCATTGATTGAAGGTTTTGATGTTACAGAGGTAGCGGTGGAGGCACCCTTTTTTGGCAAGAACGTGCAGTCGATGTTGAAATTGGGCAGGGCTCAAGGGGTTGCCATCGCGGCAGCGATAGGCAAGGGCTTGCCGGTGTTTGAGTACGTTCCTCGGAAAATCAAGCAATCGATTGCAGGCAACGGAAATGCCAGTAAAGAGCAAGTATTTGCAATGTTGCATGCCGAGTTTCATTTCGAAGAAAAGCCTGAAACCATGGACGCCACGGATGGATTGGCGGCGGCGGTTTGTCATTTCTATCAATTTGCCCCTAGGGCATTTGGCAGCACCAAGGGTGGTACAGCGGGTGGCAAAAACAAAGCCGGTGGTTGGGCGCAGTTTCTGAAAGAGAATCCCGACCGGGAGGTTTGATCACATCCGCTCCACTACCTGAATTCCAAGAAGGTTCAAGCCGTGTTTTAGGGTGTGGGCAGTGAAATGCGCCAGTTTCAAGCGGGTGTTTTTTACGATGGGGTCGGTTTCGCGCATGATGTGACATTCGTTGTAAAAACGGTTGAAGGTCCTTGCCAAATCGATGCAATATTGCGCTATGACCGCTGGCGAAGAGTCGCTGCAGGCCTTGTTTACCTCATCTGGATATCGATACAAGGTTTGGATGGTTTCCACTTCGATGGGTAATAAGTGGGTGTTGATATCGGTAGATTGCCAATCCAATCCTTCGGCCGAACGCAAAATGCTTTGGATTCGGGCGTAGGTGTATTGTACGAACGGACCTGTATCGCCCTGGAAATCAATACTTTCTTGTGGGTTGAACAACATCCGCTTACGGGGGTCCACTTTGAGGATAAAGAACTTCAACGCCGATAAGCCCAAGGACTCATACAATTGATTGAGTTGGGTCTCTGTGAGTCCTTCCGTTTTTCCCAGTTCAATCGTCTTGGCCTTGGCTTCATCCACCATCTCTTGGACCAAATCATCGGCATCAACAACGGTGCCTTCCCGACTTTTCATTTTACCACTGGGCAAATCAACCATCCCGTAGCTCAGGTGGTGCATGCCATTGGCAAACGGTCGGCCCAATTTCTTCATGATTAAAAACAGCACTTTAAAGTGATAATCTTGCTCATTGCCAACCACATAGATACTTTGATCTACATGGTGTTCTTGGTATTTTAAATCTGCGGTTCCAATATCTTGGGTTATGTAAACACTGGTGCCATCGCCACGTAAAACTAGCTTTTCATCAAGTCCGTCTTCGCGCAAATCGATCCAAACACTTCCATCGTCTTTGCGATAAAATACGCCTTTTTGCAGGCCTTCTTCCACCACATCTTTTCCCAATTTGTAGGTGTTAGACTCGTAATAATATTGATCGAACGCCACACCCAAACGCGCGTATGTTTTTTCAAATCCGCTGTATACCCAGCCATTCATCGTTTGCCAGAGATTGATGACTTCGGGTATGCCGGCTTCCCAATCACGCAGCATTTGCTGTGTTTCGCGCATAAGCGAAGACTGGTTTCTTACCAGTTCTTTGATGTCGTCTTTGAGTTTGGCGATTTGCTTTTCTTCGGTGGCTTGTTGAAGCTGACCGTAAATGGCGGTATACTTGGTTTGTGCGTTGTCGCTCTCGGGTGTCCACTTACCGCTGATGGCCAATTCAATGGTTGGCAAAGTTTCTTCACGCAGGGCATTCTCAAAAACCACATAGTATTTCCCCACCAAGTGGTCGCCTTTCATCCCTGTAGATTCTGGCGTTTCGCCGTTGCCAAATTTTTGCCATGCCAGCATGGATTTACAAATATGGATGCCTCGGTCGTTGACCAAATTCGCCATTACCACTTCATAGCCAGCGGCTTTATAGAGATTTGCCACCGACATCCCCAAGAGGTTGTTGCGCACATGTCCTAAATGCAAGGGCTTGTTGGTATTGGGGGAGGAGTATTCCACCATCACTTTTTTGCCACTACCCAGGTTGGTTTGGCCAAATTGGGGGTTGTTCCACTGCGATTTCAAAAAATCGGCATAGATATCGGTTTTTAGTACCAAATTCAGGAATCCTTTGACCACGTTGAAGTCCGACACGATGGCGGCGTGTTGTTTCAGGTGATTACCGATGGCTTCGGCAGTAGCTTCAGGCGTTGATCGAGAAATGCGCAATAGAGGAAAAACAACAAATGTGTAATCGCCGGCAAAATCTGGATTTGTGTGTTCCAGTTTTACGGATTGCGCAGGTTGACCATAGAGTGTTTCGATGGCTTCCGCGATGTGTTGAATTAACGCCTGTTCTAGGTTCATGGAATTTTACAAAAATACGAAATTGAAAGGGGATTTGCGGTTGAAATTGGCGGTAAGCGTTTGGTATCAGTCGTGGTGGTACCCCGTGCCTTTTAGGATATTCAAGGCGCGGTAGATTTGTTCTGTGAGGACCAATCTTGCTAGGTGGTGCGGAAAAACAAATTCACTCAGCTTGATGCAGGGGTGTTGTTGTCGCAAAGCTTCGGTAAAACCGTAGGCCCCGCCAATGGCGAAAATGATTTTGCCGCGGGATTGCGCGAGTGTTTTTTCTATGAAGGTTGAAAACCCGCGGCTGGTGAAAGATTTTCCTCGTTCATCGCAAAGAATCAGTGTATCGCCCGGCTTTACAAATTTGAGCAAGGTTTCACTTTCCTTGAGTTTTTGCGATTCTGGATCGGGCGTTCTAGCGGCTGGCAGCAGTTCAAGCCTTACGGAATGCATGGGTCCGCATCGCTTTACATAGTCGTTACACAGCGCATCGATTTCAGGATTCTTGTGATTTTCGATGGCGGCGATTAGGATCATCGATGTTAGTTGTTCAGGATTTCGAGGATCTTATCGAGCTGAGGGGTAAGCACAATTTCTGTTCTGCGGTTCTTCGCACGTCCTTCCGGTGTATCATTTCCTGCAACAGGTTGTGTATCGCCTCTGCCCACGGCTTGGATGCGCTTGGGGTTCATGTTGGCGTCGCTAATGAGTATCCGCGCGATGCTGGTGGCACGCAAAACGCTCAAATCCCAGTTGTCTTTGATAACGCCTTTCATGGGGATATTATCCGTATGTCCTTCAATGGCCATTTGCACATCGGGTTGTTTGTTGAGTGCTTTGCCGATTTCGATGAGTGCTTCTCTACCGCGGGGATCAACGTCGATGGATCCTGAGGCGAACAACAATTTTTCGGGAAGGATCACATACACTTTACCGTTGCGATATTCAACTTTGATATCGAGCTTTTCGAATCCTGCCAGGGCTTTGGCGATGGCTTCTTTGAGTTCACGCACGGCGCGTTCTTTTTTAGACAGTTCGGCTTCGAGGTCTTTTACGCGCTGCGATGTTTTTTCGAGTTCTTTACGCAGTTGCTCTAGGCGGGCGCGTTCGGCTTCGGCTTTGGCCAGTGCGGTATTGAGCTCCAGCTCTTTGGCAGCGAGGGTTTTGTTTTTCTCGTTGATTTCTTGGGCAAGATTTTGTCGTTGAGCATCGAGCGATGTGCCAAGATTGCGGATGTATTCCAGGTTCTCATCGAGTTGCATTTGGCAGGTTTCGATGGTGTCTTTCAGGGCGGAGATGGTTTTTTCTTTTGCGCCTTTTTCGGCTTCCAGTTGTGCGATGGAGGCTACGAGCGAAGCGTTTTTCTCAACACAGTCGTCGTTCTTTTTCTTCAACTGGGTTTCCATGTCGGCTTTTGCGGCTTCCAGGGCTTGGTATTGTTTCTTTGACACGCAAGAAGATAGGGCGATAGCCAAGGCGATAAAACTCCATCCAAATTTCATATTGGGCGAAGATAGCCCCCGCGCGCTTCGCGCGCGGGGGCCGTTATTCACATGTGTCGACAAGTGGACATAAGACAAAGGCCCCAAATTCTTGGGGCCTTTGTCTTATGTGAAATTAAGTCTTGTAATGGGGCTTTTTTTCGTTACAAACTGAAGTCGAGTTTGTAATAGAACAATGGCAAGAAGCCCAATTGATAGGTTTCCCTTGCATAGGGGGCTGTATCAATGTAGCTGTATTTCAGCACGTTTTTGCGGTTGGTCACATTCACCAAATCGAAGGCGATTTCATGCGATACTTTTTTCGCATTGATGCGGTATGCTATACGGACATCAAACCTGCGATAAGGCGAACCAAAGCGTTGTGTATTTTTCAACGCGCTGTTCTCCACGTATTCTCTCTCATAAATGGTGTTCAGAGTATCCATGGGTGAGAATCTGCGCGCGCCGGCGAAGGTAACTTTACCACCGATGTTCAATGAGTTTTTGTTTTTAAATACAAATTCTTTGGCAATCAACCCATTGGCGGCATAGTCTGTATTGAAATCGCTGCTGCGCCATTGTTTGTCGCTACCTTGGTATTGTGCATCAAAAACACTCAAAGAGGCCAAATAATAGAAACCCTTGCTGAAGAATCGCTCTATGGTGAACTCTATACCGTAGTTTTTACCAATACCGGTGTTTTCCAAACTATCTGGGAAGAAGCGCGAGAATCCGCTGCCGGTGTTGGCCAAGCTGAACGAGGATCCCTTGTAGCCGTTGCTAACCATAAGTCTTTCTACCGGCAAGTTAGAAAGCTGCTGGTAATAGGTTTCCACCTTAATTCTACTGGCTTTGCCCATTTGGTGGTCCCAGCCCAATACCGCGTGGTTGCTTTTCGATAAGCCCATATTCAAATTGTGCGGTGAACTGTTGCCTGGTTTTTGGTAGTAATACACGTACGCACTTTGGTTTTGAGAGTGCATGCCCAAACCCAAATTCAGCGCGTCGCGCTTGCTTAATTGGTAGCGGGCACCGAATCTCAACAATGGACCGCTGTTGCGGGTATAACTTTGTTTTTCGCCACCAACGCTGTTACCCAATGGTGTGTTGTTGGGATCGTATTGTACTGTATAGCTCTGCATTTGCACCCCGGTGCTGATTGTAAATGCAGGAGAGAATTTGTATTTCCACTGCACGTATGGGATGGCCATGAATGCGTTTCCATTGGCATTCCATCGCACTGAAAACTTCCAATACAATGGGCTCGTAGGGTTGAAGTTCAAAGCACTGTCGTCGAACATATATCGATATTGGGTCAGTTGCAGACCCGCACGCATCGAACTTTTTGCTGAGAACTTTTTGTTGTAGAAAGCATGCGCAGCGATGGTTTTGGTGTCGAATTCATAACTCAAATTGCGCTTGAAAGAATCATTTTGATATTTTTGGAATGTGTCGCCTTTGATGATTTCGGTGCCAATCACTTTACGGAAAACCAGTCTGTGTTCGGCGGTTACGTTCTGCGAACTCATGGCCACTGTGGCTTTCACGTAGCTGTTCTTGTTTAAATTGTATTGGAAACTGCTACCCGCAATGTGCATTTTTGAAGCGAACAATTGGTCACGGTCATTATCGCCATACAACTCGGCACTGCTGAGGGTGTCTTTGCTAATGTTGATGTCGATGTTGCTCCATCCACCGATGCCGAAGAAACTCAAATTCCCTTTGTTGTTCTTTAAGGGGAAATTCAGTTTGAAAGAGTAATCTTGGTAGTTGGGGACCGCGTCTGTGCCCAATGGGATGTTGAGTTTGCTAAACATCGCCAAGGTGCTGTAACGGTAAGTGACCAAGTAGCTCGCGCCACCTTTTTTACCAAGGTTTCCTTCGGCGAGGGCATCCCAACCCAATAAGCCCAATTGAGAACTAAATTCCTTTTTTTGGTTGTTTCCATTGCGGAGTTTCAAGTCGAATGCTCCTGCATTGGCGTTTCCGTATTCCGCAGGAAAAGCGCCGGTGAAAAAGTCGGAATTTCCCAAAATTTTGTTGTTGATGATCGATACAGATCCTCCGGTTGTGCCGGGAATGGCAAAGTGGTTGGGGTTGGGGATATCAATTCC
>JAHEMG010000098.1 GCA_024643755.1 Flavobacteriales bacterium
TGTTCCAATGTTCCAGCCGACGATCCCGCACCCCGGTGATACAAATCCAAGGCCGTAACCACCGCCGTGAATGCCCACAAAGGCACCGCTATTTTGTCGTACTGAGAATAATTATTCAAAAACGCATGCACATAATACGTGATCAATCCCAACATCGCCATCAGCAATGTGTACCGCACTTTGCCTGGCTCTTCGCGGTAAAATACCCTGAACGATACCCCCAAAGTGGTCAAAACAACCCCCAACCAGCTCAGCAAACCCATGTAGCCGGCCTCGCTCATCGCGGAGAAATATTCACTGTGCGCATCGCCCAAATCGCCTGAAAACGTTGAAATCAACGTCAACTCATCGCTCTTCTGAAACGGCGAATACTGAAATACGTAGGTACCCGGACCAAATCCGAACCAAGGTCGTTTCGCGACCATCCTTGAGGCACATTTCCACCGGTTGATGCGCTCCAAATTCGATGGGTCGGTGGTGACATTCGATACCGATTTCACGTGTCCTTCAATGTCATCGCTGCTCCCTTGCTTGTTGGCCTCCAGGTTGTACATGATCTGGTCTTGCTGTGCGATGCCGTACGTCAACACCCCCGCCAGCGCCAATAACACCCACCCAAATTGGATGCGCATTTTAAGCACCACATACACCGCCATCGCCGCCACCAAACTCAGCCAAGTGGCCCGCGTATAGCTCACTACAATCCCGAAAATCAATATGGCCAACAGCAAAATAATGGCCGGGGCAAAGGGCAATGAGATGCCGAAATGTCGGCCCGCAAACCCATAAATCACCAAAATAAACACCGCAAACGCAATCGCGGCCGCGTACATTCCATGGTCGGGGAAGAAGGGCCAAGAAATGCCATAGCTACTACTTCTAATAAAGCCATCGGCGGCGTGTTTGCTCAGGGTAAAGATCACCAAGCCCAGCGTGGTCACTGTGAACGCCTTGAAAAACCAATGGATGTTCTTGAACTGCTTAAACAGTCCCACCACCGTGAAATAAAACAGCACGATGTACCAAGTTCTGGCCATCACAAACTTAAAACTCACCAGCGGCATGCTGCTAAACAACGTCGCCGTCCACAACCACAGCAAATACACCAGAATGCTGATGCTGATGGGGTGGGAGAGCAGTTGCAAATCGATTTCGGGCTTCAGCAACCACCGAAAAACAATGAACAAAAACAGCAAAATGAACAGGGGCTCGGTGGGCAGTGTAAGTCCCATCCCCCCGCCAATATCATCGAAGTTGATACTCAGCGGCACCAGCGATCCAAACAGCAGCAAGCTGCGGTCGGTATAGAAGAAGGCCATCAACAGCACCCCCACCACCACAGGCAGTAGGAGCAGGTAATAATACTGGTAAACGGTGGCAAGCACGCAGAACAACGACACCAAAATCAGCAACGCAAACAGGGCGATGCGGTGGCTTTTCTTTGTTATTTGCGGCAGGGTCAACAACGGCTTAAGCGCTGGGTTGTTTGCGATAGAGCTCGAAGAATACCAAAATCAGCGAGGTGGCCATGAAGGTTGCCAACACCGACAAGATAGTCACAAAACCGCGCTTGGGCCAGAATTTGATTTCGGGTTTGGCTGCAGCTTCGATGGTCATTTTGTGCGATAGTTTTTCGTTGACATCCACAACCCTGCGCTCGTATTGGGCGATCAAATCGCTCTCTTTTTCTTCTTCGAGTTTGATCAATTCGTTCAGTGCCACGAAATCACCCCCTGATTTTACCAAGGTCTTCTGCTCCTCGAGCAGTTTTTTCATTTCGCCCACTTTGCCCGATGATTGGGCCTTATAAATTTCTTCGGCCAAGGCCCTACTTTGCTCTTCATAGTTGGTGATACCCTCTTCACCCAATTTGCGCATGTTGTCTTTGATCCCTTGGATTTTGTCGCGCTTGCTTTGCAATGCACGCTCTACAATCTGCAAGGCAGGCACAGCGATTTGGTTCTGCACCTCGGTTTTGATGGAATCGTACAACAACGCCATACCATTCGCCAAATCAGCCGCCATCTGCGGATTCTCATCCAACACCTCGATTTTCACACTCAAATAGCGGGTGCGGGTTACGCTGATGTTCTCTTTCAACTTATAATCCATCGCGGTTTTTGGGTATTTCTCCGTGGTGGGATTGATGTTGTAATGCTTGTACAAATTGAAGTTGCGGACCAATCTGCCAATCAAATCGCCCGAAAGCAAAATCTGCATGGCCTTTTCCGCTTCTTCCTCTTCCCCGAATTCCAAGGGGTCTTTCTGACGTTGGCGCGCATCGGTCAGCAACGCATCAGAAATTGAGTTGTTCTTGGTGGGATAAAAAATATGGGTGGCTTGGTACTTGGGCTTGGTGATGAACGGCATCGTCACCACAATTGCAGTGAGTGCCGCAATGCCACAAGCAATCATCAACACTTTGCGCCAGCGCCAGAAAAAGTTGATTACATCCGCCAAATTCAACGGCTTGATGCTCTCGGCAGCAATCAATTCATCGCGGCGACCGGTATTCTCGTGATGGCTGAATTCCATTTCGGAATCATGGTTTTCGTGCTTCTGTTTCTTTTTTTCTGTCATGGGATTGTTAAGCCAAGGTGCCAAAATTACTAATCAAACGCGTGTAAATGCTTAAAATTCTGTTTCCTATGTTAAATTATTGCGAAAACTATCAACATCGCTGCACTCAAATATCAAAGAATTTGAATACCACATCAAAGGCCTTGGAATCGTTTTCGTCGTGGTCCTCCGCCATAAATACGTGCTCCACCTTCACATGCTGACGCTCCAACGTAGCCATGATCCCCCGCACCACCGTGGTGTTGAGTTTCACATGAATCCTCAGCTGTCCCTGCTCGGCATGGTTGATCATCATCCCCAACATCTTCGCCCCGTTTTCCTCGATCCAACGCGCCAACAGCGATGGGGCAAAATCCCGATCGTCCATCCGCAACACCAAAATCGCCCCCATACCGCGGTAGGTAAAGCTCTCCGAGATCAGTTTGTTGATGCTTTTCTGTTCGATGATCCCCTGGTACATCCCCTCAGCATCGGTCACCGCCAACAAACTCAACTCATTGGCCGCCAACATCGGCACCAACTCGTACAAATGGTTGTTGCTCTGCGCACTCGGCGTGAAAGGATTCTTTGCGATGGCATCGCCCAGCGACTGCTCCTTGGGCAAGCCCGATAACTGTTGCAAACGCACGTAATTGTACAGTTGCTTTTGCTCAATCAAGGGCAATTCGGTAACGCCCTGACTGATCATGAACGCCAACGCAGCCTCCACCGAATCAGTGGTTCTGAGTGGACTCAAATGTTCGTTAATGAGTTGGGAAGCGATCATAATTACAAATATACGCGAATTGAGCTCACCACTGGTGAGAATCGGCGTTGTCCCAGGTTCCCTGAACCTTCATCACTTTCTCAATCAAATCGCGGGCACAGCCCATCCCGCCGTTCACCGTAGAGATGAAGTGGGCGATGGATCTCACCTCCGCACAAGCATCGGCCGGCGCACAGGGCAAACCCACCTTTTCCAAAACCGGCAAATCAGGGTAGTCGTCACCCATATAGGCGATGTCGGCCGGCGTCAATTCCCAGGCATGCAGCGCTTCTTCAAACGCATCCATTTTGTGGCTCTGTCCCAAATAAATATACTGAATGCCGAGGCCCTTCAAACGCTCCAGCACCCCGTTTCCTTTTCCGCCCGAGATGATGGCGATGGGATAGCCCTGCTTCACCGCGTGCTGCAAAGCATACCCGTCTTTGATGTTCATGGACCGCAACATATGTCCTTCCTCCGTGACCAGGACCTGTCCGTTGGTGAGCACGCCATCAATATCAAAAATGAAGGCCTTGACTTGCTTGAACTGTTCGATGAGGTTGAGCGACATTCGATTTAGTGAGTTCTGGTGAGGTTGTTCGGGGTAACGATGATGAAATCGGCGGCCCCTTTGTTTTCGTTTTCCAGCTTGGTAACATCGTCTTGCATCCGTGCCGAGATGGTGATGATGGTCATCGGATTGGGCATCGACGTGCGCATTTGCACAGCGGCTGCGGCTTTTTCTTCCTGACGCAAATACCATTCAATGCTCTCGTGGTTGTCGGAATGATAGCATCCGTTGTAGTGGATGAAGACCATCGGACTTACACCGGGCGATTTTTTGCTGTTCGATGCTACTTCTAACACCTGTTCTCCGTAATGGAGGTTGGGCAGGTTGTTGTAAATTTTCCAAGCCATGGTGGCGTCTTTCACGGCCTGACTTTTGGGCAAATTTTGGCCCCCATGTCCGCCCGTTGCCTTAAAAATCTCGGCATAGCACCCCAAA
>JAHEMG010000101.1 GCA_024643755.1 Flavobacteriales bacterium
TGGTAGACAAGCACAAATTCTTTGACCAAGACACGCTCAAAGACGTCAACGCCTTTTGCAGCTTGCTCCCCGGTCCTTCCACCACCCAAACCATCACCGTCCTTGGCCTAAAAATGGGCGGCCCTACCTTAGCACTGTTGAGTCTGGTGGCCTGGGCCATGCCGGGTGCCATATTGATGAGCATCATTGCATTATCGCCCAAATTCTTGGGTGCAACGCATTTGCAATTCATGCAACCAATGGTAGCCGCGTTCTTGGCCTATTCTGTCATTTCGATGGCCCCTTGGATCAGAAAATCATCGCTCAACTACGGCATCTTCCTCGTTTTTGGCATATTGGGATTTTTGATCAACACCCCCTTATTATTCCCTTTGGGCATGGTCCTCGCCGGTTTGTTAAGCGCCAAATTCAACACCTACGAACTCACTACAATCACCCCCAAACAGCCCAAGCCCATACAATGGCGAAACCTTGTGGCATTTGGTGTCATCTTCATTGTGGTTGGCGGATTGGGTTTGTTATTGAATCAAAATGCAGAATACCTCAGTCTTGCCCAGCCCTTCGTCTTATTTGAAAACACCTACCGCATCGGCGCGTTGAGCTTTGGTGGCGGAAACACCCTGGCTGCGATGAGTCACGAGCAATACGTGGTCTATCACCATCGCCTTACACCCCAAGAATTCAACAACGGACTCGGACTCCTACAAGCGTTGCCCGGCCCCAACTTCAACTTCATGGTATATGTAAACTCTGTGGCGATGAAGTCCTTTGGATACAATGCTTTCTACCAACTCATGGGCTGCCTCATAGGGTTAATCGCTGTGTTTATGCCTGGCACCCTGATGGTATTCTTCGCTTACCCGTTGTGGGATCGATTGCAAGCGCATCGCTCCATACGATTGGCATTAGACGGTATTTTCGCTGCCGCCGTGGGCTTCATTCTCACCGCTGCCTTGCTCATCAACTATTACTATTGGCAGCAATTTCAAGCGCTCAACCAACAAACCATGATACAAGTGGGCATATTTGCCCTTACCCTGATTTTGTTGAGCACAAAGCGGGTACCCACCCCGTTAATCGTATTATTGATGATTCTCATGGGATGGTTCATCCCCATGTAACGCAACCTCCGGAATTTAACTACCTTTGAATATATGAGACTTCGTTGGGCACTGGTTTTAATGCTTGCGCTTTGTGGTAGCCTAAATCCACTGAAGGCCCAACCGGGTAAAGAAAGCAATCCCTACATCCTGTTTACCGGATTGGTGCTCACCTCAGACAGTCTCAAACCCATCCCCTTCGTGAACATTCGAACACCCAAACGTGGCTTGATTGGATTTACCGACTACCTGGGACATTTCGATGTAGTTGTTCGCAAAGGCGATACCATCCTTTTCCAACAAGTAGAACAAGAACCCTCATGGCACGTGGTGCCCGATACCCTGCACGGAAATCGCTACAGCATCATCAAACTGATGACCCAAGACACTTTTCAAATGTCGGCCATCTTCATCCGAGCCCTACCCCTGAAATCCTTGTTTGAAAATGAATTTGTCACCAAAGAAATTCCCGATGACGCCTATGAACGTGCACGCCAAAATTTGGAAGCAGAGGCATTGAAAGAGGAACAGCGACTGAGACCGGCAGATCCAAACATGAGTCAACAGCTGTTGGCACAATCCCGCGCCAATCAGTTGTACTATTACAAGCAAGCACCCCCACAAAACTATTTCAGCCCAGGCGCTTGGGTACAATTCCTGGAAGCATGGAAACGGGGTGATTTCAAAAAGAAACCCCAAAAGAAATCAACGTACGTATCGCCGTACTAGTGTTTTTGTCCGTCCTTCACGGCAAATACATGCATAACCGCTGGGAACACTGCGTCCAAGGTTTCTTTGGCGCCTTTGGTTGAACCCGGCAATGTCATCACCAAGGTTTCACCCACCATCCCAGCAACGCCTCTCGATAGCATCGCAAAAGGCATGCGCGTTTGCCCATAGCCACGTGCAGTTTCCATTATGCCGTCGATTTCGCGACTGAGTAACGGTCGCACGGCCTCCGGAGTAACATCGCGGTGCGATAGCCCTGTGCCACCCACAAAAAGCAACACGTCTACCGTTGGCGCTAGTTCTTTCAAACAAGCTTGGATGTGATCGATTTCGTCAGGAACCACCCGAATACCTTGAACACGCATCCCGGTTTGCGACAGCAATTCTGCCACCATCACCCCGGCCTTGTCTTCAGCATCGCCCCGAAAAACAGAATCGCTGCACACAACCACCGCCGCCTGGCTGCGTTCACAAATTTCATTGAGCGCCAATTTCTGGGCATCCGATTTACCGCCCGTTTTTGAAACCAACCGAATTGAAGCGATTTCTATGCCTTTATCGATCGGCTTCAACATATCATACAACGTCAGCGCAACCACCGAAACACCATGCATTGCTTCCACTTCCACACCCGTTTTATAGACGGTATGCACTTCCATTTGAATGCGAATCTCCTGCTCGCCCAATGCGTAATTGACCGCCGCAAATTCCACGGGCATGGGGTGACAATCAGGGATCATATCGGCCGTTTTTTTCACAGCAAACAACCCTGCCACACGGGCAAATTCTAGCACATCGCCCTTGGGTACCGCACGATTTTTCACTGCATCGATGGTTGCAGCTGAGGATGTTTTCACCACCGCCTCCGCGATGGCCTTTCTCAATGTATTCGACTTATGCGTAATGTTGATCATGGGCGATTCTCCTTCCACTGATGTCCCTCATTGGCAAAAATCTCTTTCCCCCAAATGGGCAATTCCTTTTTGATGCGCTCAACCACCACTTCACACGCTTTGATGGCTTCATGGCGATGCACGGACGACGCAAACACAAACAAACAGATTTCACCAACACCCACCAAACCCAAACTGTGGGTAATGTGTAAACAGGTCAGCGGATATTGGGCAAATATCTCTTCCCGAATTTCATGCATTTGTGTCAACGCCATGGCTTCATGCGCCGTGTATTCAATCGCAACCACCTCGCCATTTTCCAATTGATCGGCCCTCACCTGTCCCATAAAAATGCTATGCGCACCAATCTGGGTTTTCTTTTGGTGATGGGCGATATCTTCTCCAATTTTCACGGGAGAAATAGGCCCAGCTACGAAAATATTTTTGGGTTTTTTCTCAGACATTTGCGAGGGTAAAGTTACTACTTTGGCCCTGTAATTCCTTGAAGTTGAAATTTCAACAACTGATGGGTTAGCCCGTTATAGGTGAGCAGTTGATCCCTCATTTGGCCAGGTGTTTTCAAGATCCACTTCAATGCTTCCAATGCTTGCAAGCTACCAATAATTCCGGCCAATGCACCCAAAACACCGGCTTCCGCGCAATTCTGTATTTCACCATCCGCCGGCGGCGTTGGAAACACATCGCGGTAATTCAGCGATCGCATTTCTGAGGCTGTTTCGGTTTGATTCAGCAACACATTGAACATCGCCATTTGGCCTTCGAATTTGGCAATTGATCCGTATACCCAAGGTTTTTTTGTCAGTTTGCAAGCATCGTTAATGTGGTAGCGGGCTGTGAAATTATCCGTGCAATCCAAGACCAAATCAACATCCCCTAACAAATCTACCCCGTTATCCATGGTAAACATTTCTGTTATCGCTTGAACATTCGTATTGGGGTTTTGCGCCTTGACCCATGCGGCGGCTTTGTGCACTTTGAATTCACCCACATCGCTGCGTTGATATAGGATTTGTCGATGCAAATTACTGAGTGAAACGCGGTCGGCATCCACGAGCGTTAACCGCCCCACCCCCGCAGCGGCAAGGTATTGAAGGGCTGGACAGCCCAAGCCCCCGAGTCCGACAATCAACAGATGGGCAGCGCGCAAAGCGCGCTGCCCATCCAAACCGACTTCACTCAGCGACAGCTGACGCTGATATCGATCCAAAAAATCCGTTTCCTCTATGATTGCCATCGTCGTGATATTATTGTCCAAAAACCACTCCTTACCCCCCAGAAAACGGGGGCATCATGGCCACTTCATCGCCCGAATTCAAAACAAACGCGTCCTCAACAAACTGCTGATTCACCGCTACACGATACGTTTTACCAGTCAATGTGGGATAGGCATCCTCCAACTGCAAACGCAAATTTGCAACCGTGGGTACATCAGCATTGAATGTCCACAGCAAACTGTTCGCTGGCACTGCCTCCGTGAGACTCCCAAAAAACAACACAGTCACTTGCATCCTCACAAAAGTAATTTGATTGCCGCGATCAACAATACCACAGACAAAATGTACTTCATCGT
>JAHEMG010000110.1 GCA_024643755.1 Flavobacteriales bacterium
TGCTGCTGAAACTTGGGGTGTTTCACCCAGCCATAATGGTAAATGCAAGCATCTATTTTTGCCACTTTTAACTTTTTCCCATCGGCCGTCCGAAATCCTTGCGCATCTTTCCAACTGCGAAAATTTCGGTTGTTTTTGATGATTCTAATTTCTTGTCGATACCATCGTCTTGAATCGCCAACCATGGAGTAATTGCCATAAAAATGCAGATAATCGAACAGCAATCCATCTACTTCCGTATCGTTCAAATACTGCTCCATCGCCTTTCTCACCACAGGAAGATACTGCTCGTGTAAGCATTCATCGGCTTGAATATATATCAACCAATCCGCGTCATGTGGAACTTCAGACAACGCTTTGTTTGTTTCATCAGCGAGCACAGCCCCACCGACCCTTTTTGTATCATCCCACTGGGTATCAAAAAGTCGAATCTTAGGGTTGTTCATGGACTCTAAATACGCTTTGGTTGAATCTTCAGAATTACCCACGGCAATGACCATTTCATCGCACAGCGGCAACACAGAAAGCAAAGCCTCTTTCAGCGGATAATCGGCCTGAACAATGTTCCTAGCTATTGTAAAACCTACGACTTTCATCTTTTCGCTCAACCAACCATCGATCGTCTAAACGCAGCGAATAGACGACTTCCATTTCATTTAACATTTCCCTCACCTCTGTGGTGAAATTCAACCCCGCGCGTGAAACCATACGAACGGTCATATTTTCATCTGCATCGTAAAAATTGAAGTATAATGGACATTTTCCGGGGAATTGCGCCAATACTTCACTCACAATTTGCTCCTTCCCTTGCTCCAAATCGGCGGGTGTCATATCGATTTGAATAGATCGATATATGGTCAGTGGATCCACATCCGACACCAACTGAATGTGATGAATGTTCATCCGCATTTCGTCTTTGGATTTGGAATAATCGGTCTGTCCTTGAATCAACAAAATATAATCCTTATCGATCAGCGGTTTGAATTTTAAGTACTTTTCTTTGAATAACGCCAATTCAATGGTCCCTGAGTAATCCATAAAATTGAATCTCACGTAGGGGTTACCCATTTGACTCATGAATTCCTTGGCACTGGTAATAATTCCCATCATCTGAAAAACAATGGGGGTCTTATTTTCCATGGCTTCGCGATATTCTTTCACACTGGTGTTGACGATGCTGTCATAGATAAATTTGAAATCATCTAGGGGGTGCTTACTCAAGAATACCCCCACCAGTTCTTCTTCTTCTTTGAGTTCTTCTAGCAGGGTAAGTTTCTCTACTTGCGGCAATTTGGGTTCTTCGTTTGTCAAATTCGCCCCTCCACCGAACAAGCCCATTTGTCCGCTAAATTTCTCTTGCTGAATACGTTGACCATATCGAATGGCCAATTCAATACCATTGGTACCGTTGGCATCCTCTTTCACGTATTGCGCTCGGTGATAGCGCGGATCAAAGTCAAACACACCTGCCTTGGCCATGTTCTCGATGTTCCGTTTATTTACCGCTCGCAGATTCACTCGGGTTGTAAGGTCAAACAAACTTTTGAACGGACCATTTTTATCGCGATCCAACAAAATTTCTTCCACGGCATTATCACCCACCCCTTTCACTGCACTCAAACCAAAGCGAATTTGTCCACTAGGCGTTACCGTAAACACATTCCTACTTTCATTCAAATCCGGCCCAAGCACTTTGATTCCTTGGCGATGACACTCTTCCATATAGAAGGTGATTTTCTTAATATCGCCCATATTACTCTTCAGCACAGCCGCCATGAATTGGGCAGGGTAATTTGCTTTGAGATACGCCGTTTGAAAGGCGATGACTGCGTAACAGGTTGAGTGTGATTTGTTAAACGCATACTGGGCAAATTCTTCCCAGTCTGAATAGATTTTCTCCAAAACCTTTTCTGGGAACCCTTTCTCCAGGGCACCAGCCATAAAATCACCTTTGAGTTGATCAATGATGTTCTTATTTTTCTTACCCATGGCTTTGCGGAGCTCATCGGCTTTTCCTTTGGAGAATCCGGCCAGCTTCTGACTGAGCAACATTACCTGCTCCTGGTAAACGGTAATCCCATAGGTTTCCCTGAGATAATCTTCCATTTCCGGCAAATCAAACACCACCGGTTTGCGTCCATGCTTTCGGTCAATAAAGTCAGGAATGTATTTCAACGGGCCCGGACGGTATAGGGCGTTCATGGCGATCAAATCCCCAAATTGGGTAGGTTTGAGTTCGCGCATGTATTTCTGCATGCCGGGACTTTCAAACTGAAAAACACCATTGGTTTCGCCTCGTTGAAACAATTCATACGTTTTCACATCATCGAGTGGAATGGTATCCAAATCAATGATATCCCCTGTGGTTTCCTTGATCAATTTGATGGCGTCCTTCATGATGGTGAGGGTGCTCAATCCCAAAAAGTCCATCTTCAGCAATCCTGCCTTTTCAATTTGGGTTACATCATATTGTACCTGAATCCATTGAGATTCTTTGGACAGGGCCACAGGAACAAGTTCATCGATGTCTTGCGGGGCGATAATTATCCCACAAGCATGCACTCCCGTATTTCTAACACTACCCTCAAGCTTTTCGGCATCTTTCAACACCTTGGCAGCATCATCGTTGCCATTATATACCTTTTGGATTTCGCGAACGCAATCGATTTCCTCGGGTTTTAAGTTTTTAGAATCGTCTTTGGCCAATTCGTCGGGATCCACATGCAGCAACGTCTGCAAGTTCAAGTTCCCCACAACCATTTTTGCTAATCGATCGGTATTGGGCAACGGATATTGAAGCACCCTACCCACATCTCGAATGGCGCTTTTTGCAGCCATCGTTCCATAGGTAATGATCTGCGCGATCCTCCTTTCGCCGTACTTCTGGGCCACATATTGAATTACCTTATCTCGTCCAACATCATCGAAATCAATATCGACGTCGGGCATACTTACCCGCTCTGGATTCAAGAAACGCTCAAACAGTAAATCATATTTCACAGGGTCCACATTGGTAATCCCCAAACAATAAGCCACCAAACTTCCAGCGGCAGAACCTCGGCCGGGACCCACCCACACATCCATTTCTCTGGCCGCTGTGGTAAAATCTTGTACAATTAAAAAGTACCCTGCAAAGCCCGAATGTGTGATGGTATTGAGCTCAAAATCCAGTCGCTCTTGCACTGGGGTTGGAATGGTGCCGCCATATCGCTTCCTACATCCTTCGTATGCCAGGTATTTGAGAAAGACGTTTTGATCATCAAACCCTGTTGGCAATGCATAGTTTGGCAACACAATGTCCCTGGATAATTTGGGCGGATCTATCGATGCAATCAACCGATTTGTATTGTCCAATGCCTCCGGTATATCTGCGAACAACACCTCCATCTCCGCCTGAGTTTTGAAGAAAAACTCATCGTTAGGAAACGCAAACCGATATCCTTTTCCGCCTTCTTCGTTGTTGGCCTTCGGTGTACTTTGAAATTCCCCCGTATTGATGCACAACAAAATATCATGGGCATTGGCATCTTTTTTATCGGTGTAATGGGAATCGTTCGTTGCAATAATGGGCACATTGTATTTCTTGCCCCATTTGATTAGTGTTTGGTTGATATCCTCTTGCGATATTCCCGTCCCATCGAGGTTTTCCAGCCCATGTCGCTGTAATTCGATGTAATAATCTTCGCCGAAAATCTTATGCCACTCACAAAAAATTCGCTCTGCTTCTTCTTCCCCTTTCCATAAAATGGCCTGAGGCACTTGGGCACCGATGCAACAGGTGGTTGCAATCAACCCTTCGCTATATTGCTCAATGAGTGCGCGATCGACCCTAGGATACTTACTATACAACCCTTCAAGGTACCCTAGCGAGCACAACTTACTCAAATTCGCATACCCCTGTTGATTTTTCGCCAGCAACAATTGATGGAAGCGCTTGTCTTTGGCCCCTTGGGTGAACGATTTCTGAAATCGATCTTCCACGACATAAAACTCACAACCAATGACCGGCATGAGTCCCTCTTTTGTCACTGCTTGATAAAATTCAAAGGCCCCAAACATGTTGCCATGATCCGTAATGGCGAGGGCTGGCATACCATCGGCTTTGGCTTTTTTAACCAAACTTTTGATGCTTGCCGCCCCATCGAGCAGAGAATATTGGGTATGGACGTGCAAGTGCGAAAAAACGGGCATAATTCGAAGCTAACGAAGATAAATCAATCCCAAAAAACTCAAGTTCAATGTGGACAATTTGGAATAACTCGATGCGTGTTTTGAATC
>JAHEMG010000114.1 GCA_024643755.1 Flavobacteriales bacterium
CTTTGGTGTTGAAAGTGGAGGAGTTGGAAGGCGACAAAAACCCAAGGGTGATTTCAGCCATGCAAGAAATCTATCGCTTGCGTCGTGAAATAGCCAATGGCGTTTCTGCTGATGGAGGTACTGCTTCAACTACAGGTGGAAAAACTTCTACAAAAGAATCTCGTCAGGCCGCTAAATCTGGCAAGGGAGGGAATATCGAAGACTTGCGTAAGCAGTTGGCCGAAGCCAAAGCCAAAGTGGCTGAGTTGATGGCGTTGGTTGAATCATTGACCAAAGAGAAGAACGATTACGTAGCGCAGTTGAATGCTGAAAAAGATCGCTCTGCTGTATTGGAATCTGAGAATGTGGAGTTGAAAGATCGCTTGGACAAAGGTGCTAGACCACAGTTTGGCGCTTTGTTGGTTGTTGGATTGTACGACAAAAAAGGCATCATGACAGAAACCATGAAAGCCAAGAGTGTAGATAAAATCCGTGTTACTTTCGATGTGTTGGAAAACCCCATGGTTACTCAACCACTGGAAGAAGAAGTGATTATCCGCATCATTGACCCCAATGGCGGTGTATTGTCTACGACCAATACCAAATTGACCGACAAAAGCAAGGTGACTAGTTTGAAGCAAACCATTCAATTTGATGGAGCTTTGCAAAAAGTGAAGTGGAATTTCCCTGAAAAAGGTTTGATGACAGGTAGCTTGATGAAGGGTAAATACACTGCAGAGTTGTGGACACGCGGATTGATGCGTCAGAAAAACAACTTTACCTTGGAATAAGAATTATCCAACGAATCAAAATACGCAAAAGGGCGCCCAATGGGCGCCCTTTTGCGTATTTTGACTTACAGACGTTTGCACTTATATTCTCACAGACGTTTGCCCTTACTTTCTTACATCGTTAATATCTAGTCGGCCAATGGTTACTTTATTAATACAATCACTCATTTGGCTTGATTGAGCCCGAGAATGTGTATGCAATACATAGGTTTTGACTGCGGAATAGGTGATTGTTTGTAGGGTCTCACACTGCGTTAAAACGCTCCTGAAATCGTATTTGAAGGTGGCAGGGTGGTTTAAGCCAGCTGTTTCATTCATCCAGGTGTTGCTAAAACAAAAGAGGGACCGATAAATCGGTCCCTCTTATATCATTCTGAGCGAATGACGCAATTATTTTTTGGCTTCCGGACGCATCATGGTATCTGGGTCGTAATGACGTCCCATCCAACCATACACGCGGGCCTTGAATTTTTCATTCAGGTAATACATACAAGGAACCAAGATCAATGTCAGGAATGTGGCAAAGCCCAATCCGTAAATCATCGTCCAGCTCAAAGGTCCCCAGAAAGCTACGTTATCACCACCGAAGTAAATGTGTGGGTTCAATTCAGAGAATAGGGTCGCGAAATCCATGTTCAATCCTACCGCCAAAGGTACTAGACCCAAAATGGTGGCAGATGCAGTGAGTAAAACGGGTGTCATACGCGTTCTACCTGCTTCGATAATGGCGTCTTTCAAGGTGGCACCCTGCTCGCGGAGTAAGTCGGTGAATTCCACCAACAAAATACCATTTCGAACAACAATACCCACCAAGGCAACAATTCCAATACCAGTCATCACAACCGAGAAGTCTTTGTTGAAAATGGCGAATCCGAGGAGTACACCGATTAGCGACAAGAAAATCTCACTGAGAATCAACAACGGTTTGCTGATTGAGTTGAACTGCGTCACCAAGATGATCAGGATCAGTGCCAAAGATGCCAGCATCGCGTTGCCCAAAAAGGCTCCGGTTTCAGCTTGTTGCTCTTGCTCTCCTGTCATTACAATCTGAATGTCTGAAGGTTTGTCGAATGATTCGATGGCTGCATTCACTTGAGACACCACTTCATTGGGTTGGTATCCAGCGAGAACGTTACTTGCCAAGGTGATCACACGTTTTTGGTTCATGCGATTGATACCACCATAGGTATTGGCATATTCAGCTGAAGCAACAGAGCTCAGAGGGACTTGACGAATCATTCCACCAGCTACCATATCGCGGTAGGTAATGCGCATGTTCAATAAAGCTTCGAGGTTGTTAGCATCAGCCTTCTTTACACGCACCATAATAGGGTAGTCGTCGTTCTCGTCCTTGAACTTACTTGCTTCGGTACCATAAATACTACCTCTCAAGGCCATTCCGATTTGGGCAGTACTGATACCGAAACGGTTGGCGCGTTCACGATCAATTTTGATGATGATTTCGGGTTTAGAACTAATGAAGTCGGTCTTCAATTCTTCCACACCAGAAATTTTCTTGTTGTCGAGGAAGGTTTTCAACTTTGTAGCAGTTCCAACCAGCGATTCAAATTCATCACCGCGGATTTCAATGTTGACGGCTTTACCTACAGGCGGACCGTTTCTTTCTTGTTCTACCACAATTTCGGCGCCAGCGATGGTTCCGATACTAGCTCGGATTTTCTCAAGAAGTGCCATGGTGCTTCCACCTTCTCTTTTTTCAAAATCAACGAAGGCAACAGTGATTTTTCCTTTGTTGCTTGCGGTTGTACGATCGCCACTGTTGGGATCTGTGGCACCTACCGCTACATTCGAAATCACACTTTCTACCAAGGGGTTGTTCTTGCCAATCGCTTTGAATACACGTGTTTCAGCAATTTTTAAAATGCTATCGGTGTGCTTGGCATTGGTTCCTGTAGGCAGAGTGAGGTAAACGTATGTAAAGTTAGGGTCGGCCTGTGGGAAGAAAACCACACCCGGTTTGCGAATGGCAGTAACCACGAACGATAAAATCAACAAGAAAATAGTGGCGAATATGGTGGCTCTCGGACGGCTACCAACCAACAGGTATTTCACTACACGCTCGTAGGCATTTTGGAAACTAGGCCATGTTTTGGTTTGGAAAACGACAATGACGTGACGCAACCAATAATGGTGTAACAAATACACCGCCAACAAGGTTACAACGAAGTTACCGGCACCAAATCCACCCAACAAGTAGGCCAATACGGCAACGATGCCCATCACCCAAGTGGTGCGTTTTACCCCACGGGCAGTTTTGGCATGATCCTCTTCGGCATGCTCATCTTCCATGAAGTCAACCGCAAAAACCGGGTTGATGATGTAGGCCACCAACAAAGATGCCAACAAGGTGATGATCAATGTTACGGGCAAGAAGAACATGAATTTACCCACGATGCCTTTCCAGAAAGCCAAAGGAATAAATGGTGCCAACGTAGTCATGGTACCTGATAATACAGGCATGAAAACTTCTCCGGCAGCTTTTTTCGCGGCTTCTTTGATCGGTAAACGTTCTTTATGGAATATACGGTGCGTGTTTTCTATCACCACAATCGCATCGTCCACAACGATACCCAGTGCCAACAAGAAAGCAAACAATACAATCATGTTCAAACTGAAACCGATGGTAGGCATCACCAAGAAAGCGATGAAACAACTCAAAGGAACCGACAAACCCACGAAAATGGCGTTGGTAGCCCCCATGAAGAACATCAGGATCACTGTTACCAAAATGAATCCAATGATGATGGTGTTGATCAAGTCGTGAACCGTAGTTCTGGTCTTTACAGATTGGTCACCGGTAAATACCACTTCCATCTCTTTGGGATAGGTGCCGTTTGCCTGTAGCTCTTCTACGATTTCGTGACATTTATCGCTGGCCTCGATGAGGTTTTCTCCAGCGCGTTTCACTACGTTTAACGTAATCACGTTTTTGCCTTCCAAACGGGCGTAGCTTTCCTTTTCCTTGAATCCGTCTTTTACTTCAGCAACATCGCGCAGATATAATGTAGCACCCGTTCCAGAACGAATGACAATATTCTCAATCTCTTCTTTGCTGCGGAATTCGCCACTCACACTCAAAGAGCGCTGCATTTTGTCTACATCAATATTGCCCCCTGAAATACGCATGTTTTCGTATTGAATAGCACGGGTAACATCATCCATGGTTAAGCCAGAAGTGGCCATTGATGTCAAATCCAAGTTGACTTGCAATTCGCGATCCAAAGCGCCCACGATGTCTACCCGCGTGATGCTTGGCAAACTTTCGATTTTGTCCTTGGCCAATTCTGCATAACGCTTCAGCGATTGCAAATCGAAATTTCCGCTGATGTTGATGTATAACACGGGTAAATCCGAGAAATTGATTTCTTGAACAATCGGGTCAGTCTTCAAATCGCTAGGCAAATCGCTTTTGGCCTTGTCAACCTGGTCTTTCACCTTTTGCTTGGCCTGATCCACCTTAACAT
>JAHEMG010000136.1 GCA_024643755.1 Flavobacteriales bacterium
ATGCGGCCTGCACCACCGTGGGGTTTACGGTAAAGTACAAGGTGTCATACGCTGTGAAGGTGGTGTATTTCGCGGCAAAGGCCAACACGTTTTTTCCCACTTTCCAGTTCGATATACTGGCTTGAAAGCTATCTTGGGTGCTGCTTTTTCTCAACGTGTCGCCGTTCAATAACAGGGCGATGTCGCAGACGCGACTGCTCCAAACTTCGATTTTCTGGGTGCTGCTGCCGCTGATGATATTGTCGCGCGATTCTGGCAGGGTGAATTTCGCAGCCAAGCCCGTAGAATAAATAGGGGTGAAAATATCGGTCCCATTGGCGCTACGACCCACTTTGCTGCCATCGGCATTGCGAAAAACGAAGGCCATTTGCAAAATGACTTCGCTGGCGCCGAAGGCGCCGCCCTGCGAATAAAAATCTTTTACGTGGTAGCGAATCTTCCACAAATCATTGCCCATGTAAGTCATTTTGGTCCGATTATCCGCCGTACCCCAGGTACCAACCACGTGTTTCCAATCGCTTCCACTTGTGCTCGCCGTGGTGATCACACCCGTATGAGCATACACCTGACTCGCCCCAACCAAAGCACCGTTTCCCAACTTCGCATTGTACACAATGGTAACGGTGTCAGTTTCCTTGGGAAATACCGGACTCACCGATAATACCTGCGCCTGTATCGCCGTCATCGCCACACAAAAAACAGCCAGAAAAAGGGAAATTCGCTTCATAAGTTCATCAAAGATAGACGATAAGTGTCAATCTGACAATAAAAGACCTTCCTCTTGGACAACATCCCTACATGGGTGATGGATGTCATAGCAACTACCACGAAAAACAACGAACTTTGTATCACTGAACAATGAGCACAGAAAACAAAGCAGTTAGCAACCACACCTACCCGGTAATGGGCATGACTTGTGCTGCCTGTGCTGTGAGTTTGGAGACCTACTTGGGCAGTCAGAAAGGCGTTGAAAAAGTGGTTGTTAGTTACCCCAACCAATCGGTTTTTGTGCGATTCGATGCGGGGGTTATCACCGAGGTTCGGTTGACAGAAGCGGCGAAAGAAATTGGCTATGAATTGCTGCTTGGCGATGCGGCCAAGGGGAGTGATGCGGCCGCGCTGCGCGCGGCCCAATCCAAACACCACCTAAAAATCAAACTCCTTGTTGCCGCCCTCTGCACCATCCCCATCTTCCTCATTTCCATGTTCTTCATGAACCAATTCCCCCATGAAGGACTCATCCAATTCCTCCTCGCACTGCCAGTAATCCTGTTCTCTGGTCGCGATTTCTATACCTCAGCACTCAAAAAACTCAGACACAAACAATCCAACATGGATTCCCTGGTGGCCATGTCAACCGCTACCGCCTTTGTCTATTCCACCTACCAAATGACCCTGTTTTACCTCGGTCAACACGCCCACCATCACAACAACCACCCCCACTATTACTTCGAATCAGCCACCGTCATCATCACCCTGATTCTGCTGGGCAAATACCTCGAAGAACGCGCCAAAAATCGCAGCGCACAGGCCATCAACGACCTCCTATCCCTGCAACCTACCCAAGCCACCGTCATTCGAAACAACCAAGAAATCACCATCCCCACCGCAGAAATCCTGCTGGGCGATTTTGTCATCATCAAACCTGGTGAGCGCATACCCATCGATGGCAAAGTACGGTCCGGTCAATCCCATATCGACGAATCAGCCATCACCGGAGAACCCATCGCCTCCGCCAAAACCAAAGGTAGCCCCGTCTTCGCCGGCAGCATCAACCAAGAAGGCAACCTCAAAATTCTCGCAGAAAAAGTGGGCTCCCAAACCCTCCTATCGCAAATCGTTGCGCGCGTTGAACAAGCCCTCGGCTCCAAACCCCAAATACAACAACTCGCCGATCGCATTTCAAGCATTTTTGTCCCAACCGTAATGATACTCGCCGTAGTATCTGCCCTATTTTGGTACATTTTCCCCCTCAATACCCCGCAAGGATTCGCCCTCACCACCTTCATCAATGTCTTGATCATCGCTTGTCCTTGTGCGCTCGGACTTGCAACCCCCACAGCGCTTACCGTTGGAATTGGAAAAGGGGCCAAGCACGGGATATTGGTCAAAGACGCACAAGCGCTGGAGCTGGCAGGCAAACTAACCGACATCGTTTTTGATAAAACCGGCACCCTTACCCAAGGCAAACCCGCCGTTGAAGCCGTTCATTTATTCCCAACCGATCTGCTCGATGAGGCGCAAATACGGCAAGTGCTGTTCACCTTAGAAAAACAGTCTGAACACCCCCTCGCCCAGGCCGTGGTTGATTACCTTTCACAAAGCGATATCCTTCCGCAAGCCATCGCGCAGTTCACCAACCTACCTGGCAAAGGCATCACCGCCAATGTCAATAACCAGCACTATCAATTGGGATCATGGGATTGGATTGCTACAACCATTCAACCCCAAATCAGCAACGAACAAAAGCTGTTGGCACAAAACCTACTCAACGATGCCCAAACCGTCATCGCCCTGTGTAACGAAAGTCGTCTCTTGGCGATGCTCGGACTCGCTGACCCGGTGAAAGACAGCGCCAAAACAACGGTAAGCCAACTGCAAAAAGAGGGTTATCGGGTACATTTACTTACCGGCGATAATCCACAAACGGCCCTAAAAATCGCCTCGGCTTTGGGCATAGACAATGTGATCGCACAGGCACTGCCCGATACCAAACTCAATTACATCAAATCACTGCAAGCACAAAACCGAATCGTAGCGATGGTGGGCGATGGCATCAACGACGCCCAAGCACTGGCACAAGCAAATGTGAGTTTTGCCATGGGCACCGGCACCGCACTTGCGATGGAGTCGGCCGGAGTCACTTTAACCAACGGACAGATTACACAAATTCCGCAGGCCATAGCGCTATCAAAACAGACTTTGCGCACCATTCACGGCAATTTGGTATGGGCATTCGGATACAATTTGTTGGCGATTCCCTTGGCGATGGGGGCGTTCTTTCCGTGGTTCGGCCTCACATTAAATCCTATGGTAGCAGGTGCGGCGATGTCGTTCAGTTCCATTTCCGTAGTACTCAACAGCCTTTGGCTAGCAAAAAGAAAATAACATGACAACTTTACAATTCAACACCAACATCAACTGTGGCAACTGCATCAAATCGGTAACGCCATTTTTAAACGCTTTGGAGAGCATTGAGGCCTGGGAAGTCGATACCAACAACCCCGAGAAGGTGCTCACGGTAAACACGGAAGAAACAGCTGCAACAGTTGAGGCGGCGGTATTGGATGCCTTACAACAGGCGGGGTTCAAGGCGGCGGTGCGACCTTAAACGCTCAAAATTATTTGATACGAGTAAACTCGATCTTTTTGCTCACATCGGAAGGGTTTTCCAACCACATTTCGTTGTTTGTGAGGCGAAGGATACGATACACTTTGGTACCCAAATCCACGCCATTCCAGGTTTGTTTGAGCGATATTTTCTCTTTGGTATCACCCCACTGCCATGCCAAATCAATGGTGGCAACGTTATAACTACCTGTAAACAATTTGGTTTTGGTGGTAGCGGTACCCGCATTTTCCTTGGTGAAGGTATAAATCAACGAATCGCCTTCTTTGGGGGCTGAGCCATCTTCTTTGAAAGTATTGTTCCAACGACCTTCTAGGCGACCTGCTTTGGAGCGGAACGACAAACTAGGACCTTCTTCGTAGGTACAGCTTTGGATGGTGGCCATGGCCACGAGAACGGCAGCGAATAATCTCATTTTCATAGGGTTGGATTTATGTGTTGGTTACGAATTAAATAATTTTTTCATTGAATTGAACACGCTACGACAGAAAATTCACGAAATTTGTACTGTTGCAATGGGATTGACCGGATTCGACGGGATGATTGGTTGCAGTGTAAGCATGTGGTGCGTTGGGGGTTTGCACCTAAATCTCAACCTTCAAAACCATAAGAGGCGAATCTAACTACGCCATGGCTGCCTAATCGGAATGATTAAGTAATTGCCATCTACCCCGAATGTCTCTATCTGAGCCGATGTTCGTCAGGGGTAGTCGACCCGCTCAGGTACGTCCCTCAAGTGCCAATGCAGGGGATGCTTACAAAGTTGGATAAGGAGCGACGTTGGCCAGGGTAGAGCCGGCCCGTTCCCGAAAA
>JAHEMG010000086.1 GCA_024643755.1 Flavobacteriales bacterium
ATCCAATTTGGCAATCAACCCATCTTCACCAACCGCAAAACCTTTGCCGTTGGATTTATCCCAGAAATGAAATCCATTGTAAAAACCAATGCTCGATGCTTGGGTCCATGTATTTCCTCCATTGATGGTTTTATAAATTTTACCCAAAGAATTGATCGCGAGTCCTTTGGCTGTGGTACTGAAGAAAACATCTTTAAAGTTAAAACTCACTCCGGTTTCTATGATGTTCCAATTAGCACCACCATCCGTAGTTTTTATCAATAAACCATCTGCACCCGCTGCGAATCCATTGTTGTTATCAATCATCCAATTGCAAGCCAAATCCGACGCCCGGAGCTTATCGGCCAAGGTTATCTCTGTCCAGCTACCAGCCCATGATGTACATTTTATCAATTTCGAAATTCCGGCTAACTCAACCACAGCATAGCCTGTACCGGTGGATGTTTCTTTGAATGATATACTCTTGGTCTCTGCACCTAACAATGCTGATGGCAATTTATTGCCACTCCAGGTTATCACGCCTGAGTTATCGCTGAAATATTCAAAAAAGCCCGACTTACCCCCCACATAACCCTCATAAATACCACCATTACTTCTAACAACAATATCTACAAAATCAACTACAGAGTATTTGTTTAGTGCCAAAATGACCCAGTTTTGTCCGCCATCAATGGTTTTCAATAGTATTCCTGCTTTGGCCACGGCGTAACCAACTGTTGTGCTGGCCATAGAAATTCGACTGATATTACCAGTGTAAATATCGCCTTCGCGGAACCAGTGTTCACCGCCATCAACAGAGCGATAGAATTGAGAGATACCGTTTAGATTCCCAACCATGATTCCATTGTTGCCATTGACAAATTGAATGTCTTTGGCTTCAAAACCCGCTGGAATACCTGATGTCTGAGAAACATACCATAGATCCATCTTGTCATTGTCTGGAACACTTTGTTTCACTAGTTGATTTAAACTATTGTACTCGTATACTGTATTGAGAATATGGGAAGTGTAGAAATTATGCGTACCATAGGTTCTGTCGGCATTGATTAATTCAAAATCTCCAGGATCCGTAACCAGTTTCACTCCCGCTGGGGGCACGGTTCTAACAAGTGAGCCCGCTTGGTCATAGTAATACAAAGTAAAATGATAATCTCTTGAAGGGTATTGTACTGTCAGAGATTCAAGTGCTGACATACAATGAGCATAGTAATCCTTCTGAAACGCAGATGTGAGCTCTTCCAGTTGTTGATTGTGACGAATTTGAGCGTTGTGATAGGCCACTTCATCCAAATATTTACTACATGGATTCACATAAGTCACTGTGGGCAATGGTTCTAAGTCACATTTATTGAAATCCCGTTTCAGGATTTGCATCGCACTTGTGCTTTTCTTTCTAATTGGAATTGGCTGAGAATTGATAAAATCAGAATACTGATTTACGTAGGTAAAGATCGGGGCAGAACAATATTTCATGACGTCTGCCGGAGTATGGCCTGCTAAATTTCCGTAGTGATCTGTAAACCGCAACCAACACTCACAACTTGTATTTTTTGAAAAATTCGCTATGTTGGTCACCCCAGCAACTTGTGATTTCTGCGCATAATAATGATACTGCCACCAGCAATCTGCATCGCAGCCTTGTTCATTGAATTGATAATATGTTACTGGTTGAAACTCTGGATAATCCGAATGTGGGAATTCGGTATTCATGGCATTTACCCACCGATTTATATAAACGCCATATTTAAGTGCACATTCGCATTCCAATGACCCAATTGAATCCTCTGTCATTAAAATCGGAGTAAACCAAGCAGGAGGGTTGGTCATTGATGAAAATTTATTATTGAAAGCTATCACTGCATTCATCAGCACCTTTTGCTGTGCTGTTCCCGAATTGAGCAATCCATCCCTACTTCCCCACAAATCACATTCGTTGCAAAAAGACATTTGACAACCATAGAAAGTTGCGAATTGATTAATGTTTACCGGGGTTGATGAAAGCGGCGTATCACAACCTGTAAATTGAAATAGATTATATGCATATCCTAACCTAAATGCTCTGATGTAGTACAAGTAATTGGTTACACATTCGCATGGAAATAAAGAATCGTTGGCAACAATGGCAATTGTTGGTCCACCACTCATATTGAAATTCTGTACTTCTTGTGCATACCAATTATAATTTGAGCAGTCTCCATTGCTGCTAGGCTTTAATGGTGGGTCACAATCAGGGCAAGTACCAATAGGAATGCAGGATACTGAACCGTAGATTTCCTCATATATACCATTGTTGAATTTTACCATCACGGTAAAATTGTGCTCTGCGCCGGAAATATAACCCTGTCCGTCAGAACCAATCAGACCTACTTGTACAATATTAGAAATACTGCCATTGGATGTAAAGTTTTTCAGATTCTTTCTATACAACCGAATGTTACAGTTGCTGATGATAGCGTTTGTAATAGGATCTTTAAGTTCTATGCTTGTTGATATTTCATTGTTTCCCCAAACTGGATTTTTCAATGTAGCATTTCCTTTTCCAACATATGATTCAAGCAAATTTGTATACAAATTACTTGACATTAAATTGATATCTGAAGTTGGATGCGATGGGATATAGTATGACAACAATGCTTCAAAATCGGTGGTAGCATCATATTGAATATTATCGCACACCACAGGTACTGGATTGTTACAAATCCCCAATCTACCCCTGGAAACTGAGCCAGAAATGTCAACCTTTGAATACGGTGGTGAACCACTTGAAGAATACCAAGCAGTGACAGTAAATCCGCCGGTTAAATTCCCGTTGTCAAATTTGAAATTGGTGAAATACTCAATTTGTGATAATTGTGACGCACTAAAACTAGAGGGACTATAGGTATTAAAATGAATTTCTATATCATTTGAGGATGGTGCAGCTCCATTTTGGAAAATCCTGAAAACCCCTGAGCCATTGTATGACCAACGCAAATTATTATTGGGTGTGCTTCCAACATTGTTTCGAATAAAACGAGTCAATGCATTTGTGTATGAAGTTTCCAAATTGACGTTTGAATTTACAAGGTCATTTCCTTTGGCAACAGCACTCATCAACCTGGCTAAATCGTTGGCGTAATCAGTATTCTTACAATCATCTTTGAAACCACAATTTCCAAAGGGTAAGCAACTTCGTCCTTTTACAATGACAGAATTCCCCGAGCTTAGCCTTGCAACTATTTCAAAAAAATACATGCCCGTGTTGGGGTCATTTCCTTTGCTTTCAAAATCTCTAAATTCAACAACTGTATCTGAGCTCCAATTATATCCCATGGGAAACTGCAAAATGACATTGCAGTTGGCAGATATTGAGGAGGAATTAGTGAAATGAGCAGTCAATACGTTATTGGTAATAGATGGATTCCAACTCCAATCTCCAAAAGATGATCCCGGGATACTTGGTGCTATAATAGCCTTGTGAATGGTGGGTGTAAACCAAACGTCTTCATATACTTTGTGGTTTGATTTCAAGGTGCCCTTTTGAGACATTTCATTTAACCACAAGGTAAAATCCATATCCAATGGGCAGGCCTTGCCATAATAAGATCTGTTAAACTGGGCTTTGTCTTCGTCTATTTGTTTAGCGGCCGCATCTGCACGCAAATCGAATCGTTTAATTTTATTGGAGTAATACTTGTAGGTATTGTGAGAGCAAGGTTGATTGTTGTCTGTATCAAAATCACCATAATCCATGTTTGACTCAAACGGATTGAAATCGCCATCGGCTAAACCTATACAATGATTTAAACCGCGGTTACAATTGTCGGAATTAGAAACCCAATTATCGGCGCTTTGTGCCATCAACTCCTGTTTGTAGCTTAAATACAAAGATCGATATGTAACCCATTGTTGATTGAGTTGTTCTGTAGTAGATGACGGTGAACCAAAATTATCGCAGGCCGGTTTGGGTGGCGTTGGCGCTGGCAGTGGCGAGCCATAATAAGAAGGACAGTTAACAGTGATTGCGGCTACATTCAACATGGAAGCAGACCCTTGCCAATTATCGACTTTATTCAGCATGGTCGTTTTTTGAGAACTTCCATTGGGACTTAGAAAATAAGGATCTTCATTTACCAGTGCGTTTGTTGAAAGCAAATTTGGAAAGTGAGAAGTTGCATCGCTCCAAGTATTGATGTTCAAAATCATGTCGTCAAATTCTGAACTAGTTTTACCGTATTGGGTAAACGATTTATTGATGTTTGCGTTGCACCATTTGTTATAGCAATATTCTGGGTGATAATACACCAAACTCCACGCCCATGATCCCCGCCAATTTGATATAAAGTCAGAAAGACGCTTTAAGTTCTCAGGATAGCAATAGGTAATTCCTGATTGAGTAAAGGATGAGTTGCATTCAGGAACATACGTACCATCCGGTAGCTGTGATAATCTTATTTTACTGCGGGTAAACCCATCTGCTTCAAAATAACCTGCGACCATACTGTTACCTGAAACTCCAAACACTTCCATTTGAGGATTTCTCCAATACGCAGCATTGGAATTTGTAATAGGTAATCCACCGTCAGGCAGTAGGTTGAAATCATTATAAATACTGAGTGGATATAAAGCCGGTTCGTTTAGTCCAGTAATGGTATTCAAATATTCACCATATTGACCATTGGGTGCCATATCACCCAACATCATTTGGAAGGTGGCTTCGCATAAATCTGGCCCTTTACAAGGTTCCATACAACGATTGTATTCTTCAGTCCACTCTTCCTCTGTACCCCGGCCAGCAAGGACGTATTCATCCTTGGTACCCAATGCCGCGGCGCATTCTTCACAAGTAATATCACATCCCTCATAGTCCAATTTGGCCTTTTCTTGCTTTAGCAAAGTATCGAACGGTGTTATACATGAATTGCTTTCCGGATTCAGGTATTGCTTTAGGTAATACTCGTACGCTTCTTTGTTCACGCTAAGCGTTTTTGTAATATGATAATTACCGATTCCTAAATCAAAGCTAAGCGAACCTAGATATTCTGAAAAATACACTTCATTGCTACAGTTCGTATTTAGTATGGGATGTCCGATTCGAATTTTCTTTGGCAAGCCAGACAACATGGTACCACACTCATCACGTATGGCTATTTCGAGATCATAAATACAATCAAAACACATGTTTGAAACGCATTCCGGAGACACGGTCATTGGAGTAATCCCGTAGTTAAAAACATGAACACCGGGTTCACTCACCAATAAAAACGCATTATATTCAAGCGCTGTATTGTCGATGTTTGAAATATTTAATAATGATTTTTCGTTCACGTCGGCCGCAAACAAGTCCGCCGTCACCGTAGTTGATGAACTCGGATAACTGTTTAATGCTGACACATTTCCTGGCTTTGTTCCAGATAGTGCTGTGGCGACGACTCTGCCTTCTTGATCCAAATAACTAATTGATACTTGACCGTTGGGATCGACAACCATATTTTTCTTGTAGTGGCGGGCGTACCCAACTTCGCTACCAAATAGTCTATCCAATTCTATTTGATTTGGTTGCCCATAATAATATTTGGTTTCATGGCCACTACCCAACTGATGATTTTGACCTACGCCACCTTGCCGTCTTATCCTTCCCGTGTTATCGGGCGTATATTCAACCTGATTGAACGGAAATCCAGCTGCATCGGGAATGAAAGCATTGTTTCCAGTTTTGTTGGGATTGGATGGACTGTAGTATTGCCCTGCACCCGTTGTGTTTTTTAGGGCTCCAACGCTAGGGTTACAACTAGATTGGTCTACATCGAAATCCGACCATGAATATTTATTTCCTGAGGTGTTTACATTCAAATTGGCATTGTAGGTAAGTGCAGGGGACTGCAACGGCACAGGCAAAATATCAATGGCTTTTCGTCCATTGTAATCGTAGATACTCTCGGCAGCAACTGCGGTATTGTCAGAATTAATCTTAGTTACGGTTTGCCGTCCACGCAAACTTCCATCGTAATAATTAGCGATTTCCTTTTTCTTGCCTTCCTCAGCAAAAACACTGGAATACTGCCAATTCAAATCCCCTTGGTGTGCATTGCTGACGTAATAATATGAATTAGAACAAGACCCAGACGTAGGATTTGTTCCCTCATCAGGTCGACTCCAGGCTCCAAAAACCTCATTCGTTGGACTGGCCAACAATCGGCCAACGGCTCTGACCCTAAAAATCAAATATCCTCGTTCATACACCAGGTTTAATTTATAGGAATTGGATGCCGTGCTAATTCTGGTTGAATTGGTTTTAAAATTCCATTTGATTGTACTTGCAGCCAATGCAGTGGTTAAATTGGCAGAGTAATCGTCCACATAAGCCCATTCCAGGTCATAGGTTTCAGCACCTGTAATGGTATTCCAATTTAGGGTAACTTCATCTTTGATTCCATCGCCATTCAAATCTGAATGCGTCGCGTTAACACACGATGTAGCAGTAGTAGACAAATTGTAATATCGCTCGATATCAATGGTGCCTTCTAAAATAAAATTATCAGCCGGATTTGAAATTGTATTACCAGCAGCATCTTTAATTTCCAATATTTTGACAACCATTTTGTGAGCACCGGTGAAGCTAAAGGCAATGCGATCTCGGTAGGAACTTCCCGGTGCCGCATTTGGATTATATTCAAATGTTAATTCAACATTTTGTGTAGTATCAACCAGTAAGGCATTTGTTTTTTTTATTTCAATTTTAACCTTGTAAACATAGGATGTTGCGGAATATACCGGATACGTGTGATCTACATATAACAAGATCGTATTACTTACCTTTTTATTGATGAAACCTGAAGAAGAATTCACTGGCAAACTTGAAAACAAGTTATCCGTTACGGAAAATGATGCCGTTGGAACAGCAGTAATGCCTGAGCTGGCCAATGAACCGGTGATCGGAACATGCCCTGCAGTACAATACTGAGTGGAAGCCAAGCCAATGCAAAGGGCTAATATTTTCCAAATTGATAACTTCTTCAGTTTTTTCATCTCAATTGGTTCTTAAATCCATGATTCGGTAAAGACTGAATTCGGCCTTAGGTGTAATTGCTGAATTTTTTAATTCAACGATATGGCCAATAGCGAATTCCTTAGCCGCGAATTTTTTATTTTCTTGGTAATTAGTGTAAGAGACTTTTGTTCTTGGTTTAATGATTTCACCGTTCTCATCTGTAATGGCTTCATTGTGCCACATTTCAAGAACTGCAAGTCGATGATCAACGATATCGATTACCATTTTTGACAATGGATATTGATTGTCTTGGAAGTCCAATTCAATTGTACTTTTAGTGCCTTTGTCATTAACTCGGATAGAACTGCATAATTTTAAGGCAGAAATGATTTCAATTCCAGGATTGTTGGCCATTGGTATGGTATTATATACCATGACCAATTTTGAATTTGTATCAATCACAACCTTTGTCTGCTCATTTTGTATGGTTTCTATGCCCATCAAAACACTGTGTTCTTTTAATTTATTTCGCCGGTAATAGCCCGTGTAAGTTTCATCGGCCGTTTGGGCATTATAATGAGAGTACAAGGCATGGGTAACTGTTGCAGAATAATTGGGATGTTCCAAATAATAAGAATTTAAATCCACCAAAATCCTTTCAGCCTTTTCCAAATCATTGGTCACAGCTGGCAAAATCGTCTTTAATTTTGGACCAACATTATTTACATAACCCATTGAAAAGCCTGTAATCCCTATTAGTACCAGAAGTAGACAAACCGATTTTTTCATGATTTTGGTGGATTAAATTAAAGGGATCAATATGGCCAAACGACCTTGAATTCTACGTTTTTGACCCTTTGACTGTGGTCATTTTTATTCCAAGCCTCTCCACCCTTCAAATAAGAAACATATTTACCATTTTCTCTTTTTAATTCATATGAACCTTTTGCAAAATTAAATAAGGGTGAACTAGTATTATTTCCCCATCTCAATCTAATACAAACGAATCCAGGGTCTGGTGCCACCAAAGAAGAATCAATACTAAATGTACCAACTTTAATATCCTTTGGGTTATGAGATATTAAAAGAGTTGTGTCAGAAGCCCCTATGGTTGACCAGACTAGGGTTGAATCACCGCTCCCAATGTCTTTAACTCTCAACTCAGTTTGTTTTGCACAAAAATACTTGAACCCGTTAATTAAAATATACGGTTTCACCGAAGATGTGTTGTCGACAGGGGGAGTTACAGGGTCTTTTTCACAAGACTGAAGGGTCAATAATCCGCAAACCACGGCAATTAGAGAGATTTTAAAAACGTTTCTTTTTTTCATGTTTTTTTTATTTTTTTTGATTGCTTTGTCTGTTTTCACTAATGGTAACTATACCTCTTTCTGTTTCTTTTTTGGTTCGGATTAATGTCCCTTCCTGGTCATATTCATAAAAAGTAGCATAATTGTTTTCATCTAATACCGCCGTTAACTTTAGGCTGATTGGATCATACACATAACTTTTCATACTTCCGTTAACAGGATAAATGCGGATATCATCAAAATAGGAAGTCCCAGTATTGGATCCAAGTTGCACGGATATTGAAGTTGCCAATGCAGGGATTGTAAACTCCTGATATATCCGTTGCCATCCTTCGATGATTCTTCCGCTTGCTCCAAATGGAGTGGGGCTACTTACACCGGAATTGTATTGTATTTGCACAAAAGGTGCATCAAACGCCGTATCGCTTGGACTAGCACCACCCTCTTTCACCCATAAACTTATAGCATACTTTTGTCCTGGATCTGGAATAAATCCACCGATACAATTTTCACATGGAGGTAAATCGGGAATGAAACAAGCATTGGGGGCCGTTATTTCTGTTGATTGTGAACATAGTGCCCTTTCATCGCTCATGTAATCGTCTTTGTAAAGGCTAATTTTAGCCACATGTTTTTTTCCATCAGCCAAAAGATTATTTATTCGAAACGTATAGGGAGATGCCAATGGGAGATTTAAAAAATGTTCTACCTTGTCAATTTCAATTTTTATTACTCCATTGCTTGGTGCTCCCGAATTCGAAAAATCTAAATCAACGTAGTATAAATTAGAATTCGTGGAACACGTACTCGGAACAGTTGAGTTAATGTTTAATATACAAGGAGTTATAATCGGTTTTGGACATGAATCTATTTCAATAATTTCTCTGTTCACGCAGTAGTTAGAATTCGAAATCCGTTGTAATGAATATAATCCTTTTTGATTAACTATCAATGTTCTCCTATTGTTAACACTAACAATTCCATCACCTTTCCACTTGTATTTAGGAAACAAACCTGAAACTGAAATTTCTCTTGTCCCATCACCTAGACAAGGACCAACTGTAATGGGATCTTCAAAACAGCCTCCATCTATATAGGCATAGCCCATATGACCTCCCAATGCACAATCTGAAACTATATAAGTCACCCTGATTTCATGTCCAATTCTGCAAGTGAGATCAATCAGTGAAGTGTCCCATTGCATAAATTTTATTGAACTACCTGGTGAAACTGGCTCAAACTTGGAACTTCCAAATTCAGGATCCTTGTTGTCTGCAATTACGCGATACGTACCACATTCTAAATTTTCGTTGATTGTAATATCGCGATATGTAATTTGAAAATATGGCTTCTCATCTTTATCGTGACCACCATTGGGCTCTTCTAATACAACCGCAAAACGGGCTCCATAAATGGGTTTGCTAGCATCAACAACAAAAGAATATTCCAATTTACTTGCATGCCCCCCATTCAGCTGATTTTCAAGTAAAATACTATAATTACCGCCTGGTGCAACCTGAGGCAACCTGTTATTACCAACCACACTATCATATGGAATTCCGCTATTGGCATCTTTGAGTGTTATATAGGATGAAGAACCTGGAGTAATAGAGGTATTAAAAGAATTACAACTCAATGTGGGTTCAAAAAAACAAGAAACCCCTTCCCAAGCTGACCAATTAGAAAAATGACCACCGGCCGCATTCTCAAAATCCACATTTTCGCAAATAGTACCCGAACCGGTTCCTGAAGGCGGAGGGGCGGATGCCATTTCCCAAGTCTTTAATGCAATTTTAAACTGTAAAGAATTAGACGCCTTTTCTTTGGCAAATTCTGAAACCCACACCGTGTAATCGAGTTGTTGCTTCTCCAGGCTTTTGGAAAGAGATTCATACATCTGCCAACTGGTGTCCGAATTTGCCTGAAACCAAAAATCATTTCTGTTTTTTTGAAATTTTTGAAGCCGGCTGAAAACAAATGCACTCATTTCAACAGTTGAAAACTTGTACTTTACAGACAATGGTTTTAATACTGTATGTGGACCCTTTTGTATCCAAAGCGTTTCAAATTTATTTTTTCCGTCAGAGGCAAGTAATTTACCTGACCAGCATCCAACCAAAAGAATTAATACCAAAAGCCTTCTCATCATCTTCTTTATTATTCAGGAATACAATCGTTTAGATTTCTTGTTACCGATTTCGGCGTTCCCGCACCAACAGATAAACTCTTTTTACCCGTGTGCGACATTGTCTTGGATACCGATAAACTATCCGCTTTATAACTGAAATGATCCGTAGCACAATTTTGAAAATCATAATCTTCAAAACCGTCAAACGCTATTTCTCGATACTTAGCATTCGCCGCTACAGAGGTGGGTATGGTGTTATTATAACCGTAAGTGGCCGACGAGAAACGACCTAAAGCATCCACATTTTCCAATTCTGCACCATAGGGATTTATTTCAGTTATTTCCGATGTCCATGTCCAATTGGTATTGTCAATCACCCATTTGTTGCCATACCATTTCCAGTATGGATTAAATGCGGTGTAAACTCCGTCTCGCCTAATATCTGTATTGTTGTTTTTCCAAGAATGCTGTCGATCAATTAAATATGCATAAGACTTATACGCCCTCCAATGTCCTTTGTTTCCAATCGCATACTGATTTTGAGATTTTTTCATGAATGAACCTTCTGCTGCGAAGCACTCACAGTATGTTTTCCATTGATCTTTAAAAACCTGAGCACTTGTATTTATTACCTTGTTAAATTTATTGGATTGAAGACCAGTCAATGGATTTTCAAGCGAGGTGATACCGCCCATACTCACACCAATTAAATTCCTTCGGCCACTTCTCACTATCGTCATAGAAATGACAGAACCAGCTGGTTTAAACGGATTCCCCATTTCATTCATGAACGTGACCGTGTTACCATTGACAGATTTTACCCAGGCTAAATCTTTGTTATCAGCGACCAATTCATCTCCCTCGACAAAATATTTCTCCGCATTGGCAATGGTTGCAGAACCATTTGTATTGAATTGAACACTATAGAATTTCAAACCCAAATTTTTATATGCTTGGCCCATGTTATCATAATACCAATGGGCTGGGTAGTTGAAACTATAAATGTCATCCTCAAAATTATTTTTCGTTTGGGTCAACAACACCAACCCGGTTTCACTATCATAGGCCAAATTCTTGGTACTCACCTTACTACCCAAATCGTGGGCAATGGTTTCTTGAAGAATACCGAATCTATTAATAATCTTGGTAGTCACGGCACTTCTAAATCGGGTATATTCTTGCTCAATAGATGGAAATACTGTGGGAACAGGAACAGGAATATATGCGGCTAAAAAACTGTTTAGATTGGACTTCAATCCACCAGAAATAATAGTCGTCTTTTGCTCTCTAAAATCAGCAACAAAATCAAACTCAACTCCAATTTGACTCGTGTCAGTTGTTCCATCTGGATGCACGACTAGGGCATCATTATTCAATTTCCATGAATCTTTGCCAAACGCTTCACATTGATATTTGTATTCTACACCACTAATTGGTTGGTCATCATCCTCAGGATATACCCACATCGCTTTTTGCTTGCCATGCATGTCATTTAATTCTACAACATAACCCTGAGATACAGTCATATAATCACGATTGTCAATTTTAAAAAATCTAAATAATGGCGATGTCTTTCTTGGCTTTGCATCAATGGCGGTATTACCAGTAATAGTCGGAAAATCCCTAGCCGTATAGTATTCATTCACGACCTTTCCTGTGGCATGACGTTTGACATTGGTTCCCGATAGATTCTTGACAGTAACCTTGCTGTAGCCTACCGAAGGTGAGGGGAAATACGCCTCTCCAATGGGTCCGTTCAGATAGGATTTATCATCAGGAATTAACAATTTTTCTTGTTTGTTGCCATACCATATTGGCAAATAAAACGGGTTTTCATCTGAACCAATACTGGGCTCCCAAGCAGCAACGCCGCTGGAAATGGTCTCACCAGTGCCTGGATCTTTTGTTGTGTAACTATATTCTTGTCCATAGATTTGGGTAGAATTACCAGATGCACTATTCATCGCATCCCATTCATCGCTCATCTCAATTTTATGTACCCTTAAACCACCGCCAAGTTTTTTTCGGTTTGGATTAAGAAGTCTAACAAAAGATTTACTGTTTATTACATCCTTGCCACATCCTAAATCTTTCAAATACCCATTTGCCCCCATGACGGTTTTTATCACTGATTTTAATAGAGAAGCATCTGAAATCCGACTAACAAATTTTTGAACACCGGGCGTTTCGGGATACTCATGATTGTAAACCATTTGTGGGGCGTTCGCCCTAGCAAAATGCCAAGCGGCCTTACTAATAGGATTCACATTTACAGTGCTTTCAGCATCGCCTTGATTTACTTCCTTCAATTTAATCCAGCCATAATCATAATCTGCTCCAGCTGAACCGCTAGATTTCATTCCAAATGTGTCTATATCAGCATATCCACTGACGTATTCGTAATGCCCCTTTCCTGTGATGTCTACAAGGAACTTAAAATACAGTTCATCTACTCCGTCTAGATACTTATTTTTAAATTGTTCCAAGGTCGTGGAACTTGATAAATTATCTTGAAGTTTGAATACCAGAACTCTGTTATTTGTCGTTGAAACAAAATTGGGCTGAAATAATTCACTCTTTCCAGCGAAGACATCATTGTTATTGTTTTCATCATTGGCGATACCAGTGATTGTAAACATTTGCATGGCTTTCTTATTTTGCACATACGCGTAATCGTCGCTCTCACAGTGAATTCTAATACTACCACCGCTAGGTAAATTGATTTTTGACAATGTCCAAGCAGTAGCGTTTAAATCTGCTTCTGCTTTTATTTGATCAACATAGGGAAAATCAGAATTCGCCATGTAGGCATTTTGAACGTTCAATATGTTACCCTTATTTTGCTTGTAATTACCCCAACGATCGTGATTTTTAAGTCCGTATTCAGGGTTGAAATTACTTTGAATTAAATTTGTATAATCGAAAGTGTATGGGCTAAAAGCACTTTTATTTGAAGTTCCGTACGTAAAATATATTTTCTTCAGCGTTAATTTACCCGATTTACTCAGATCAAAACCCGAACTGTTTTGATCTTTTTTCATTTCAACGTTATTCTCAGTTTTCGGACATAGAGAATAATCATATACAAAATGCACTTCTTTAATGGGTACTGCAGTTTGCGGATTCGCATCGTATTCCGGCTTGCTGTAGACAGAGATTTTGCGAAGTAATTTCATATTCTGTTTTCCAAAGCCTCCATTTCTGCCAGCCGATTCACAGGCATCCGTGCGATTTTCAAGCGTAAATATGGCAACGGTATTTTTTGTTTCTATTTTTTCTAAATACCATATTTCTTTTTCCCCATACACATAATTGGCTTTATCATCAAAATAATCAGTTCTTAAACCTTCATTATAATTTGCAGTTCCATTGGCAAAAGGTGTTCTCCATTTATACGGGTCTTTTGATTTTTGGTATTTAAACAGGGTATAATTACCAATATCCCCATTACTTGGACCTCTCACACCATCTACATCTACATAATCGGGCGACAGCACTGCAGACAGTAAATGAGAATAGGCAAACGCCGGCATTTTTGTGCTGGAATAGTAATGATCATTGCCCCTTCTGTTGTAAATGGAATTATCCCCTTTGCCGTTTGAATTATCATAAGCATAATTAACAATTCCTTTATCTCCTTCAATGTTGGCTTTATGGCCTGAAATATTTTCTGCCCGCGACAAATTATCCGTATTCATGCCGACATTAAAGCTTGTCTCTTCTTGATAGGTATTATAGGCAGGAACACCATAATAGTAACGAACGCCATCATTTCGGGTGACAGATATTTCGCCAACATGGTGTTTAGGGGCATGGTACAAAGGCTTGGTATTGCCATTTAATCCTTTATAGGGCAAATCCCGGAATGAAAGGAGAGAAAACGTTTGGTTTCTTTTAATACGTTTGGTACGATAGTTTTTAGTTGGCATTGCGATTTCAGCACCCGACTCAGTCTGATATACCGCTTTTGTACGTACCTCAAAATCACGTGGTCCATTTGCATCTAGTCCAATTCTTACTGCTTGGTCTTTTCCAATGGATTGATAAAAATCAGATTCATCATCCACGCTCAGTTCACCCATCTCTTTGAAAGAACTGGATTCATAGGTTAAATCATCACCTAAACTTCGCCAGGGCAAAACAGCCGCTGCACGATTGCTGTAGTTAGCGGCAGAACCCTTTTTACTATTTATTGTACTTGCCCATTCACCAGATTCGGTTTCTGTGGTATTGACACTAAAATCAACACCAGATTCGAACAAATTTCCACCGCCAGCCTCTGCCCCGACAGAAGTCCCCGCTGAAATACTTCTATTTACATTATCAGCCACATACCCAATGTCATTTCTGAAAGGTCTAAAACTTCCACTGATACCTTGACCAGAAGCTGAATAGATATCGAAAGTGTAATTGGTTATTGGCAAATTGGGTGTATTCTTATTATACGCGATGTCCCACGATCTGTTAAGATCCATCATACCGCTTACGCGCCCATTATCATCTCTAGTAACATTTTGAGAATTCAAATAACCAAAAGCAGGAATTCGCATCATACCACTATCTAAATTCATAGCTTGCTCACTGTAATAACCTTTAATACTTGTGCCTTTTGGGAATACTCCCAACGAAGAATTACCTGTCGCATAAGAAAAATTCACATTGTAATTGCGCATGGGCATATTCACCCTTGGGGTGTAGGTAGGAAGCCCAAAATTTATCTGGTAACCAAATTTTAATGCCCTCCCAGATTGATTAATATTCACACTTGAACTAATCGTTAAATCAGTGAGTCCGGAACGACTGTTAAATGAGGAACCCACGGCTAAAGGACTTCTATACCCATCAGCTTTTTCATTTGATTGTTTTTTACCCTCAAAATACAAATTAGGCTTAACTGTCAACCCGTCGGAAGAACTACTCAATCCCAAGGAACCATTCATTGACCCTTTTGATTTACTTCCGGCACTAAAACTTGGTGAAATCATTGTCTCAAATCCAAAACCATTATAATTATTGTAATTAACACCAAGGGAGGTTTTTAATAGTGAATCACCTTTAGCTTCTTTTCCAAAAATCTCAGATTGAGTAAAGGGAATAATCGTACTCGCACCAACAGTTCGGTTGGGTCTGAGATTATATTCAGTTTCAACGACGTCTCCATTAAATTCATCCGGAATTCCGCGCAAGCTTCTGTTAATCGCGCCAACATTGATATTCCAGCCCAATCCCACCCAACTTGCCTCTTGGTCAGAAGTGATACCCGAATTATACGCCAAATTCACAGGATAGCCATCCACATCGATGAGTGGAATATTGTAACTAAAATCGCCAGAAAATGGATTCACCATATCAGTAACACCGATGGGTTGAAATGATTGTACTTCAGGTTGACTTGGTCCGTTGGTTAACGCATATACCTTAAGTGGCCAAAATACTTCAACCAATAAATTCAATCCTATAAACGCCGAAACAGGCTTTAAATACTTCCTGATAAATTTCATAAATCTGTACCGCTTAGTTTATTTTCTAAATGAATATCACCCAACCCAAAATACTCATCTTTCAAAATCAAATGATGCCGCTGTGTTTTCCAATTCTTCACCGCTGGAAATGCGGTCTGAATACTCAAATAAGGTGCAACACCAAAATTCCTTTCCAATTGCACCATTGCGCAGGGAAGTGTGTCATTGCCAATAACCATCCGAATGTTATTCTGAATTATTGATGAAAAGTAAATTACTCTTTCTTCAAAGGGTCTAGGATTTGATTCCTTCAGCAGATCTGGTTGTTTATCGCTGGAAATTCTCAATTCATAGCAAATTATTTTTTCAGCCTCAACAATTTCAGCCGTTGATGGGTCTTCGCCGCCATTCAAAATATTCAGTCTCTTTCTCGCCGATTGATAGATCAATTCGAACTTATGATCTTTAATAGATTTAGAACTACTGATTATTTCCAGTTCAGTTGATTGAGAATTAGTCAATTTACCCAGACTATTATTCATGATTTCATCCCATGGTCTGCCCGTAATCGCCGGGGTCAAACTCAACAATATACCAATACAAAAAACTGTAAAGATCAACGGCAAAACATATCGTTTACGTAGCTTCATTTATTCGTAGATGAGAATCTGTTGTTTATATATTTAGTCGCTTCCTTGGTTGCGTTGAATCTGTCCCGCGCATATAAAATTGTCCCTATCGATTCTGTCCCAAACAAAAAGTCATAGTCTTTTTCTTTACCGAAATCTGAAAGGTACGATTCTAGTTGAGCATGAATTTGATCATCGTATTGTTGAGTTAAATCGGCGTTGGACGACATCACTTCTTCTTCCTTAACGATGTATTCTTCCCTCTTCATCTGGTAATAAGCTGCCAATTCATTGCTGTATTTTGAATTCAACTTCTTGGAAACCAGATTGAGTTCAAAGTTTAGAGAATCCAATTGTCTCATTCTAGCCGCCTTGACAACCTTTAAATCACCACGTAACTTTTGGGTAAAAGTGAAATTTTCAAATACTTCCTTCAAATTAACATAGCCAAATCGTGGCCTTGAAACATACCAAACCGCTGTAAAAGCAGTGAAGGCTAAAAAGATTAATATGGTCCAATACTTATTCATGCTCAATCAACGATCTGTATCTTCAGAAAATAAGGAACATGGTTTTCACCCAATACCTCCAGTGTGAAATATCCAGTCGCAAGTCCTGGAATCTTTGAAAGGTCCATTGAGTATTTATTGATCCCGAAATGTTGTAATACATTGGAGAACTCGTTGGGTCTAGCTATTTCCACTTTGTCAACCCCGATTTGGTTGTTTTCAATTAAGTAGGAATAATTATCATCGCCACTCATCTGAATCCGTAAAAATTCACCGTTGTAACTGCCCGTACACACAAAATACAAAACCGTGTTCGACTTAACTTGAATATTGCCTGCATCCAATCGGGTAGTGAATTTGGCGAATTTGAATGTATCCTTCTTTTCAATTTCTTCTGGTTTCAATCGAAACTCCCAGACCTCACTTTGAGCTACCGGGATACTTTCAACCAATCCATCCACTTTCCAACAATAAACTTTTCCGGTATCCAAATCATTCATCTCGGCAGGATATGGAAGTGTAGGTTGATCAAGGCCAATTTGGTAATAAAGTGGCCTATTACGGATTACCGCATCTGGACAAGATTGATTTTTTGAGCGTTCCACCAGAATATACCTGTAATTGAAGCCTGTCACATTGGCAATTGGCATTGGGGGAATCCAATTAAAGGTGGGTCTTTTCCATTCTAACTCTGCTTTGTCTTCCGGAATAGCCAATAGTATTGGCGTGGGCGGCTCAACGACCATTTCAAAACATTCGGGGTATTCATTGTATAAGGCTTCAGAACCTTGACCGTCGCAATTACCTGTTATGCAATATGCATTGTAACAAACTGTGTAAGTTCCACTGGGAAAAGTGCCGGTCATACCTTCAATATCTGCAATCGCTTGACTGTGGTATGTAAGCTGTGAAGTATTAACGGTAGCAGCGGTATAACTCTGAGCACCTGGGACCAAAAGCACAACTCCGCTTTTCATCGTACAAACCGGTTTCCCGCCAGCAGAAACGGTAGCTATAAAATAAGCGTTGAGATTAGCAGCACCAGTGAACTGAATATCTATGTTCCAGACATCGGCAGCCATAAACCGAAAGCTGTTTGTAAACCGCGGATGGAATGTTAATGGGCTCCCTTTTGCGGCGACAAAAAACAATCCCAGAATTACACAAACTAGATATTTTCGCATGGTTCAATATATATAATGGTCGTTTATATGGGTAGATGAACTCCATGCACATTTTCAATAATGGGCTCGAAATGTCTCTATTTAGTACAAACTTTATGTTTAATTTATTCGAATATAAAAAACTAAAAACCACAAATCCAATAAGAAATCATTAATTTTTTTTATTCGTTTAAACAAATAGCGTTTTTATGACAGCCATATCATAGTTTCGTAATAGTATATTTTTCAAGTAATTGATACTATAGATGTTTACCACTATAACAAGGCGTATATTAATACTGTTTGCCGTGTATACCAATTCTATCATGGTATATGCACAAACCACTGATTCTACCAAAACGAGAAAATCTTTTTATTTAGATTCTACAAATTATTTCAAACAAAAAAAACTTGATTCAGGTTTTCTAAAATCGACCACCGGCTTGTCTAAACTGAAAAATCGTATCATTCCAGACAGCGCTTCACTTTACGAGTTACTTACACCAAAAATCAAAGGTAGAATTGGATTAGAAGGCTATCATACTAGCTTTCAAAATCCAAGGATGCTCAACGAACCACAATATTTAAGATTATCCGGTAATACAGCTATTTCAATGGGAGGCTTGCCCTTGTTGGTCGACTTCTACAGAACAAGTGAAACTCAAACTTTTTACAACAGCAACTATATAAAGGTCAAGTTCGATTACCAAACTTTTATTAGCAACGTCACCAAACAATGGGAACAACAAATGCAAAGAGCGAGTACAGATGCTAATTTATCTAAATATCAGTCTCGAGTGCATGACAAGCTGATAATAGAAACTGAAAAACAAAAGGACGCACTCAAAAACCAACAATTATCACTAGAAACCAAACTCAAGGAACAACAAGAAGCCTTTTTACTTCAATATCAAAATCAGGCAGACTCCGTCTCCTTGAGTCTCAAAGACAGCCTAACAACCAGAATTGGGTCAAAAAGAGATTCAATGGAAAAAAATGAGCATCCCAAAATGCTATCGGCCGACAGCATGAAATTGGAACAATTGAAGAACGACACTCAGCGAATCGCAGAAAGTTTACGGGAAATTGAAACCCAATTACAAAATCTCCAAAACAAGCGACGACAATTAGATAGTACCTTTAACGCAGACACGGCCAAGTTTAACCAGTATAAAAGGTTATTGGAGGATCCTGAAGCCAATGTGACATCTTGGTTAAAAGAACAAGGGCTTCCTCCTCAATTGGGACTACTTTCCAGAATAAAAGATTTTCAAACGGGCATTATCAATCCATTGATTCATACTTACAGTATTTCTGGTGTCAGTATGAAAGGTCTTGAAAGTAGTATCGTGCTCGGTAAGCAAACGTTGAACTTGGCATTCGGCAAGGCGATTATCTCAGATTTCAATTCATACAATAGAGCAAACAACAGATATGAAAGGACATTTATCGGTGTAAATTATGACTTGAGAGTTAATAATCATTTTTCATTACATCTATTTGGTCATTATGCTACAGACCCTAAAAGTAAATTTATAAACCAGAACCGAATTGCATTGCAAAACGGAGTCGTTGGTTTCAATGCCATTTATCGGTCCAACAAATGGCCCAAATTTGACCTGTCCTATGCCAAAAGTAGTTTTAAAGCACTCAATAATTTCGAATCTAACACCCACTATTTTTCTGCAAGCCCTTATTCGATATCCCAACAAGCCATGAGTACCGGAGCTTATAAAATATTGGCCGAGAAAACCGTTGTTAAAGGATTTGCATTGGAAGGAAGCACCCAAATGGTAGGTCCTAGATATAAGAACCTCGGAAATCCTTTCATGCGTGTTAATTTCATTGAACACATCGCTAAAACAAAATTTGCGTTTTATAAAAACCAGATAAACGCCTCTGTATTCTATAAAACTACACGCGATAATCCGCTAAGAATAAGCGAAGTTACTAATATCAGCAGTGGATATGGTTTAAGTCTAAATACGCATTTCAAAAATAAAAGATTGCCCAATTTCATGGCCTCATTATCTCCATATGAGCAGGGCAATAACCATCCTGATAGTCTATTTCGAATCAATAGTAAATTCTCTATTCTTACCGCCGGAATGACTTATCGTAAAGGGAAAAGAACCAAATACTTCCTCATGGTTTATGGTAGCCAAAGTCGCATGCAATTTACCGACACCTTCTTTGCCATTGTTCGTACCTTATCTGTATCGCAAGATCTATCAATTGGCAAAAAACTCACCGTGGGCATGGGAAGCACATTTACCAGGACTTTACCATCCGTCGATAGTACACAAGCAAATATCCATCAAGCTCGAATCAATTATAAAATCGGCAAATCAACGTCAATTTCATTAAATGGTTTTTCATCGCAATTTTTAAATGGCGCTTATCGCAGAGGCGGCAGCTTCACCGTTTCAGCACCAACAGGAAAACATTTGAAAATTTCTATCAAAGCGGGTTACGATAATTACTACAAACTTTGGGGAGTTGATAATAAAGAAGCTTTCTGGGGATTGGGTAAGATAGAATACCTATTTTGATCATTTAATCAAATTTTCATTTACACACTCAAAGGAATAGTGTCATTTTTTCAATAAAATGCATGCATTTTCTATGTGAATCAATTCTATCCAGTACTTTATTAGGTCCTTTTTTTAGTAAAAATACCATTCGGGAGTAATATCTGGGAAATTATCGGCACTTTCATGAAGGAAACTCAATCATACCTTTGAATTCCACGCAGTTTGTCGGAATTATTTATCTCTTTTGGGAAATTCACGGTAAAAACACCGGAATTTTTGGTAATTCCATGGAAAATTGTGGGAATTCGATGGTAATTTAGAGAAAATTCAAGGAAAATCGAGGAAAAACCTATCCAAATGGGTTATTCAACAGTCAAGATCTAATATTTATTACTGTTACACCTGTTACACCTGTAACAGTGTAACAGGTGTAACAGTGTAACAGATGATCATTTTGATTCTAACCTTAACAATCGATGATAATTTCATTGGAT
>JAHEMG010000089.1:0-2095 GCA_024643755.1 Flavobacteriales bacterium
ACCACCGTAAACACGCGGTGCAAATTGAAGCCCAATCGCACGCCGGCAGCACCCCAACGATCGTTGGTTCTGGTGATAAACATCGATTCGTTCATCCCCACGCTGTTGGTGAAATCGAACTGGAACACGTGTCCGCCCGTCTCAACATCAAATCCCACCGAGAAACTGTTGTAGAAATCCCCGTTTCCGTTCAAAATGGGAATGTATTCCATGTTCAAAGAGGTACGCATGCTCAGCTTGTTTCGGAAGCCCAACCCCAAAGCAAATTGGGTTCTGTCTGTGCCCGTAGACACAAACGATTCCGAGGCACCGTCGTAGCGCGTATTCATGCCAGAACGAACCACCGTGGGCGATATCACCCAAGAAAAATCGTCGTTCACCTTTTTACCGATGATCACCTGTCCTACGTACGACAAGCGATTTTTTGTAGGAACCCCCCATTGGGTATATACGGGACCAACAATACCCACGAGTGTGCGGTTATACTGCGTATTCTTGTAATCCACCGCGCCCAATAGCAGGATCGAAAGCGGCTTTTTATTGTCCGATGTTTGATGCATAATGCGATACTTGACATAGGCATCCACGCCTTTTTCAGATTTCACATTGTATCGACCCAAACCCACCATGAGGTTTTCATTCACACCATATTCCCCGCCGAAACGGATGGTAGCGACATCGAAACCAAAGGCATTCACAACATCTTCGTTGTTAAACGCAGCGGCACCGCCGTTCATCGCGCCAAATCGATGGCTCATTTTAAAATCGAACACACCTGGATCCACCAATTCTGTGCTTTGCAAGTTCACCACTTTGGTGGTTTTAAAAGCAAACTGCACTTTCTCGGCAACCGGCGCTACAGGCTCATCGAACAGAGAAAAGCTGGTATCGTCTTGCGCTTGCAACTGGGGCATCACCAAAGCAACCACAGCGATGGCAACCATGCGCAAACACGCATTCACATTGATATTATGCATTACCATCTTCTTACAATATTAAATCCGAAACGGAGGTTAGAAGGTTCAAAAGAACCGTTGTTTTGTGTCATATAGTACGATTCATTCATCGACTGGGCATTGCTCACACTCAGCTGAAACACGTGCTTGGCGGTATAAATTTCAAATCCCAAAGCCATGTAAGGATCCGTGGGAATATTGACCGTTTTCATGGCACCGCTGGGCGATGGCATCGACGACAAAAAGGGCTTTTGAATTTCGGCAGTAACCGCGTAACGGTCAGAGAACTTCATCCGACCGTAAGCACCCATCACGGCGATGTCGTTGGACTCGGTAGCCAAATCCACCAAATTCACATGCACCAAACTGGGCGTAAGGGCGATCAATAAACGATCATTGATGTTTTTGCTGATGATGATGGTATTTACAAACCGCAATCGGTTGGTATAATAGAAAGGTTCTTGCGAAATATTGGCGCGGGCTTGGGTATTGATCGACACATTGCTGTACCAAGCGGCCGTCACCTCCGATTTGTTATCGCTAGTTTCTTTGTCCGCCGAACGTGTGGCCTTGCCTTTGAATTGATACTTGAAGTAGCCATCGGCAATCTTGTTCATGCTACTGCGCGATACACCCACGGTGAGTCGTTCAGACAATCCAGCATCCAAACCGATACGCATATAACTTTGATCTAGTCCGTACCAATTGTAGGCACCGGTACCAAAGGTCCCGAAACGGTGTTGGATAAACATCTCCCACTCGCCTTTGGGCAATCCGGCTGCGCCTTGCATGTTGATGATGCGCAAACTTTTTCGCTCCAAGCTCAATGCTGGGGGAATGTATTTGGTGTTGAATTGATGGGTTTGTGCGGATTGGTTGAGGGCTTCTCGAACCGTTACCGAATCGGCGCGTTGAACATCCACACCCGCTTGCAGGCCTGATTGTGTCAACAACAAACAGATCAATGAGATACTGAAATTTTTCCTCATGTTATTTTATTGTGGCAGGCCGTTGCGAATCCATTTATCGACCTGACCGATTTTACAATCACTCAATTTGCCACCGGGAGGCATCAAACTGTAGGGACTGGTATTTTTCAAGGTACCACTCAAACTGCCTTTGAGGGCTTGGGCTTTTAC
>JAHEMG010000089.1:2195-9832 GCA_024643755.1 Flavobacteriales bacterium
ATTTGTTTGTAGTTCGACAAGTTATACCCTTCTGCAGAGGTACCGGCATCGTGACAGCCACTCATGGCACATTTGGAATTGAAGATGGGCAGAATGTCGCGCTCGAAACATATGGCGGCATTGGGATCACCCATTTGTTCGTGCTGACAAGATTGCATTCCCCAAACACCCATAAAGGCGAAGGCGGCGATGAGCGAAAACTGTTTGATGTTCATGGTTTGTACTGTAAGCGATGATTGAAATTATTTTGCCAATGCGCAATCTACGGTGATGGCAATATCGTCGGAAACCGAAGCAGCACTGGCCGCTGGGATTTTGATTTGATAGTCAGAGCATTTGATGCGGAAATTCGCCTTCAAAGTAACCGCGCCATCTTTTACCACAACCCTACCAGGAACGGTGATGTCTTTGGTTACGCCATGCATGGTCAACTGACCAACGGCCTCTACGGGATACTCGCCGTTTTGGGCAAAATTTACCGCAGCCATGTTTTTGATTTTGCCTTTGAAATTGCTGTATTGAAAACGAGAAGTTTCCATGTAATTCTCTTGGAAGTGCTTCTGCATCAGGGCTGATTTGAACACGAAACCGTTTACAGGCACACGAAACTGCAACTGATTGTTGGCGGGAGCGATGGCGGCTTCTACTTGACTGTTGTTGGCTGAAAATTCCTCGATCGAAGTTTTACTTACGAAAGAGATTTTACCTGCGGCGGTTTTGTATACTTGAGCGTTTGACAGCATGGGCATCAAGGCCACGGCAGCGATAAAGATGTATTTTTTCATGATTGATTCTTATTCTATTGTATGGGTTTTTGTTATTCTATGTTACTTGAATCTGAAGTATTCTCGTGATCCAACGATTTGGAAACATCGGCTTTGTGCTGCTCCAATTTCAACAAGGTGCAACGACTCATGTCGATCTTCTTCTCAGCAAATAGGTCATCGGCCGACATCGGCACCACCAACCCATCGCACACACATTGCAAAGTAACCACATCGCCGGCCACTACCCCGCTCACAGAAGCTTGATAATCTTGGTGAAAATTGGCGTTCAAGTTAAATCCTTCCACACCAGTTTTGATTTGTAGGGTAAGACTGCTATCTCCAAGTACATCGGCTACCTCACCAGAGAACTTCACGCTTTTGCCAACAAAGGCAGAAAACGTTCTTGCAGCTCCCGTATCGGCATTCAATTCTCCCACCCACTGCTTCAGGTCCTTTTCAAAATCGGGGGTACCCGAAGTTTGGTTTTCAGGGGCTTTGTGCCATAAGTAATAACCAATACCAAAGCCGAAGATGAAAATTATCAAGACTACCCAGAGAATGCGACGTTTATTCATAGTTTTTGTGATTTTTGCAACTAATTAATATGATGTTGCGTATTTTGTAACAACAAATGTGCCACTAACCCCCAAACGATGAAGCAATTATTTTCCATTTTCCTGATAGTATTTTTTAGCCATTTGGGCTTATACGCTCAAAATCAACCAAATAGAACCATGTATTTGGCAGAAAAAATATATCAGTGCGATACTGCCTTCAGCACAGCCAATGCCATGGTGGTTGAAAATGGCGTCATTTTGTACGTGGGGGATGTCAGAACGGCCGATTCCCTCTACCCCATGACACCCAAAACGGAATTTGCAGGCAAGTACATTTATCCTGGTTTCATCGATGCGCATTGTCATTTCTTGGCCTACTCCAAAGGACTCACAGAAGTGGATTTGGTGGGCAGTAAATCAGAAGCAGATGTGATCAAACGCGCCAAAAAATTCGCCAAAAAGAACACGCTTCCTTGGCTTATTGGTCGGGGTTGGGACCAGAATGACTGGGCCAACAAATCGTTTCCAGGAATGGCACTGCTCGACAAAGCCTTCCCCAAAACACCGGTCTGCTTGAGCAGAATCGACGGTCACGCCGTTTGGATCAACTCCGCAGCCGTAAAAGCCCTTAACCTAAACACCCAACAAGTGATTGCGGGCGGGGAATTCGTATACAAGGACGGAAAATTCCAAGGAATTTGCATCGACAATGCCGCTGATTTGGTAAAATCAAAACTGCCAGAAGTGCCCTTTACGGCATGGGAAAAAGGACTGAATTCGGGATTGAGGAATTGTCATGCACAAGGACTTACCCAGATTGCCGAGGCAGGCATGTCGTTGAAAGACATTCAACTGGTGCAAGATTTGCAAGCACAAAACAAACTGAGTCTGCGCATCTATGGTATGCTATCGCTCAGCGAGGAGAATTTGGGCTACATCTCTAGAAACGGAATGATTTACACCGATTTGTTCACGATGCGTTCGGTGAAAATGTATTTGGATGGTGCGCTGGGTTCTCGCGGTGCCTTGCTGAAAGGCGATTATTGTGATCAACTCGGACACAAAGGCCTTCAAATCATGGATGTGGCGAAGTTTGAAATGTACCAACAATACTTGTTCAACAAGGGATTTCAGGTTTGTGTTCACGCCATTGGCGACAGTGCAAACGCTATCGCTTTGCGTACATTCCAGAAAAACATCCCTGAAGGATACGATGCGCGTTGGCGCATAGAACACGCCCAAATTGTGAATGGCAAAGACCAAAAGATTTTTGCCACGCGCAGCATTATCCCCAGCGTACAACCTACCCACGCCACCTCTGATGCGCCATGGGCCGACGAGCGTTTATGCAGCACAGCGGCAAAAGGCGGTTATGCATATCAGAATTTGTTGAATCAGGCAAAGGTGATTGCGTTGGGTACCGACTTCCCCGTTGAAGGCATCTCTACCATGAATACGTTCTACGCAGCCACGCAGCGCATGGATGCGGCAGGAAAACTCGAAAGACCTTTTATTGGAGAACAAGCGTTGACCCGCAAACAAGCCCTTTGGGGCATGACATTGTGGGCGGCCTATGCCAATTTCGATGAAACCCGCACTGGATCCTTGGAAGCGAGCAAAATGGCCGACTTTGTGGTGATGGATACCGATTTGATGACGGTAGAAGCAGCGCGCATTCCCAAAGCCAAGGTTGCAAATACCTTTATTGGCGGGAAAGCGGTCTATCAGCGATAATTCTGACTCCTTCTACCAATTTTGTGACCTAAGTCATAGACAGGGCGATCGTTTACCTATATTTTTGCAGCAAGATGAAATTCAATCATTTGAGTTTGGCTGTTATTGCGTTACTCATCGGGGGATGCAAGGACAAAAACAACACCATCCATCCCCAGTACCAACCCATCGTTGAATCGGTTTATGCCAGTGCCACCATCAAGGCCGCGCAACAATACACCCTCTATCCGGGAATGTCGGGCAGAATCCTGAACTTCACCGCAACCGAAGGGGATCGTTTATCGGCAGGACATGTTATCGCCCACCTCGACAATACAGGTGCTGCTTTGAGTGCCAGCACGGCGGGTGAGGCAGTGGCATTGTCCAAGTTGAGCAACAAGCAGTTACAAGAGATTTCAGCACAGCTGTCCACCGCGGTGGAACAAGCCAAATTGGATTCCCTCAATTACAAAAGACAGCAAAACTTGTGGGCACAGAACATCGGTAGTTTATCGCAATTGGAAGCCAAAAAACTGGCTGCCGCTGCCAGTAAAAATGCCGTAAAAGCGTTGCAAGCCAAATTATCAGTAGCGCAGAGCCAAATCGCCTTCAACCAAAAACAGGCACAAAACAACCAAGGCACTGCAGCCAAAAGTTTGTCGGAATTTGATGTAAAAGCCGACATCAGCGGCGAGGTATTTCAACTATTGGCAGAACCCGGAGAGTGGGTATCGCCCCAAAAACCCTTGGCTATTTTGGGCAACAGCAGCGATTTCTTAATCCATATGGAAGTGGATGAGGTAGACATCGCCAAGGTGAAGGTTGGACAATCTGTGGTCATTGGCCTCGATGCCTATAAAGGTCGCTCCTTCAAAGGCCATGTTTCTCGCATCATCCCCATCATGAATGCCAAATCCCAATCGTTTGAGGTGGAAGCGGTTTTTGATGAAAAACCAGATCAATTATACCCTGGATTGAGCGCAGAGGTGAACATTGTCATTGCCGAGAGAGCCAAATCATTGTTGATTCCCATCACCTGCATCGACAAAAACAACGTGGTAAAAACCAAATCGGGCGATGTGACCGTGAAAACCGGACTGCGCAATTTGGAATTTGTGGAGATCCTTGAGGGCTTGACAGAACAATCCGAGATTTTGGTCCCCAAGAGCAAATAAATCATGGGCAATTCGGTTCTGATTCAAATTGCCAAAACGCATTTGCTCACCCGCAAAAAGCAGAGCGCCATTGCCAGTTTGGGCGTGACCTTTGGCATCGGCACCTTCATTGTGTTGGTGAGTTTTATGACGGGATTGAACGGACTGCTGGATGGATTAATTTTGAATCGCACGCCGCATATTCGCATTTACAACGAGGTTCAGCCCAGCAAAAAACAGCCCATTGAATTGCATCCCGCATTTGGCGGCAAGGTACATATGGTGCACTCGGTGAAACCCAAGCAAGACCAAGCCAGCATCTACAACAACCAACCTTTGATGTCGACCTTGAAGAAAAACCCCTTGGTTATGGGCATCACTCCGCAGGTTAGTGCACGCATTTTTTATCAATCAGGGTCGGTACTCCTGAATGGAAACGCTATAGGAATTAACGCCTTGGAAGAGGATCGATTGTTTAATTTCAAGCAGTACATCGTCAATGGTTTGCCCAAGGACTTGGCCAACAACGAAAACGGTATCGTTCTGGGGATTGGCGTGGCAAAAAAACTCAGTATCAACGTGGGCGACCGCGTGCAATTGCTCAGCAGTACGGGCGCTACATACCGATTAAAAGTGGTGGGCTTTTTCCAAAGCGGGTTGGCCGATATCGACAAAGTACAGAGTTATGTGAATGTAAAAATGGCACAACGCATTGCCGGCGAGGGCAACAATTTCGTGACAGACATTAGCGTAAAGCTGTTTGATATTGAGCAGGCGAAGGGCCTGTCGGACCAAATTGCGGCCACGTATGGCGTGAACAGCATCGACATCAAAGCGGCGAATGCGCAGTTTGAAACGGGCACAACCATCAGAAACATCATCACCTACGCGGTATCCATCACCCTATTGATTGTTGCGGGTTTCGGCATTTACAACATCTTGAACATGGTGATTTACGAGAAGATGAACGACATCGCCATTTTAAAGGCCACCGGATTTTCTGGAAACGACGTAAAGCGTATTTTCATTTACCAAGCGATGTTCATTGGCATTGTGGGCGGTTTACTGGGCTTGGCGATGGGTGGTGCGCTGAGTTTTCTGATCAGCAAAGCCCCGTTTGAGACAGAGGCCATCCCCACGGTAAAAACGTTTCCGGTGAACTTTCAACCTTTGTTTTATGTCATCGGTGCGATTTTCGCCATCGTTACAACCTTTTTTGCCGGGTATTTGCCAGCGCGGAAGGCCAGTAAAATCGACCCAGTAGAAATCATACGCGGACAATAATTTTTCTCACCAAGCCAATCGAAGTGTCATTCATGCCTCAAAACAGTCCCATACTCCGCACCGAGAACATCAATAAATATTTTGTTGATCCGGTAAAAGTGCAAGTACTGAAACAAATCAACATCGAAGTCAACAAGGGAGAATTTGTATCCATCATGGGCAAATCGGGGTGTGGCAAAAGTACGCTGCTCTATATTTTGAGCACGATGGACACGGATTACGAAGGCAAATTGTTTCTGGGCGATCGTTTGCTCACGGGACTCGATGGCACGGCGCTGTCTGAAGTTCGCAATCAACACATCGGGTTTGTATTTCAATTTCACTATCTATTGCCCGAGTTCACGGTATTACAAAACGTGATGATGCCTGGATTGAAATTGGGCAGAAAATCAAAGGAGGAAGTGGAGTTTGATGCGATGAACAAGCTGAATTTGTTGGGTGTACAAGACCAAGCATTGAAAAAGGCGACGCAGATTTCGGGCGGACAAAAACAGCGTGTAGCCATCGCCAGAGCATTAATCAATGACCCCACCATCATCATGGGCGATGAACCCACTGGAAACCTGGATAGCAAAAACGCGGGTGTGGTATTTGACATTTTCAAAGCGCTAACGCACGAGATTGGAACATCCCTGCTGATTGTGACCCACGACCCAGATTTTGCCAAGAAAACCGATCGCATCATTGAAATGGCAGACGGCGCTGTTGTTTGAGATATTTTTTTCGTATATTTGCACTCCCGAAAAAGGTCGGATGGCCGAGTGGCTAGGCACGGGTCTGCAAAACCCTTTACAGCGGTTCGAATCCGCTTCCGACCTCCAAACAAAAAAGCCCCTGAAATTCAGGGGCTTTTTTGTTGTGCTTATGGATTGATTATCAATTGTTCTCGGAGCACTGTGCCGGCCGCATTGATTTCTACCTGGTAGGTTTTGATTTGTTTTGCATCGTACAATGGCAAAGCAAACACACTCTCCCCTTTGGGCAATCCCCCTTCAAAGACATGCGTCAACAACACCTTTCCTGTTTCATCTTTGATGTTGAGTGTACAGGGTCCTTCCGATGCCATATCGATGATGAAATACACCTTTTGGTTTTCTGTATTTGTGAATGCTTGAAAATGAACTTGTCCGTTGTTACCTTGATCAACAGGCAAAGCATCTTGCAACGACAGCTTCTGTGATGGATCGCGGAAAACCGTATTTCGCTTCCAGTAAACGGCATAGACATGGGCCTCAGACTTACTTTCATCGGCATCGTTGTCGAAAAACACATTGGGTGCCGTGGTAGAGAATCCACCCACCAGGTAACCGAGCAACTGCGAATCGCCCTGCAGGGATTCTAGATCGATGACATTCGTGCCTTCGATGCGAGGCATGTTACTAGCCGGAATAAACTCGGTGCCCGCCCCTAGCCCTTTGGGTAATTTGAGCGGCAAGGCAAATTCACTGTACTCGCTGGCAGCGGTGCGCTGAATCACAGAAACGGTGGATACCACGGGCACATCCGGGTCTTGGGTTAAATCGCCGCTTTCGTTGAAAAAATACTGGGCAATCCCACCAAAAAACACAAAAAACTGCGCATCTACTTTGTACGAATACAATCCAACGTGGGCGCTATGGTATTGGTTGAGCAATTGGTTAAAATTGGGTACGGCACTGATGCTGTTTTTTTGCGGATCAATTTCCAACAAATTGGTGTACGGAATATTCGCCCGTTCTTGAAACACCCCTGAAAACAAGAGAAATTCTTTGCGCAATTTCGGGAAGGGCGATGTTACATCGCCGCTGTGATCCAGATGATGTAACGACTCCATTACGTTCACATCCCGTCGCCTGAACTGACTATCCAACATGGGATTACGCCAAACAACGCGTGCCGGGATACTGGCTTTCCCCCGCTTAGCAATGGCTCGAGCTTGGCGTTTACTTAATGCAAGGGGTTGTTCTCTCACCAACTGAAAACTGCGCACCCCAGGGTGGTAGACCTGTTCGAACCCCGGTCCGTTTTGCGGTCCCATGGGATTGTACAAACCATCAAACCGATGTCCGCCAACCAAATAAAACACCCCATCGCTGTACATCATCGCACCGCCAGTGAGTGCGAATTGGGTATCGGTCCACTGCTGAAATGGGTTTTGTCTGGGCGATAATTGGGTGGATTTG
>JAHEMG010000089.1:9932-21066 GCA_024643755.1 Flavobacteriales bacterium
CCTTGTTGATGAAACAGGATATTGGTGGAAGCCAATTGCGATTGTAGGGAGGGACTCAGGTTATTAATTGGGAGTGAATCTACCGTTTTGGCGATGGGATCGATGCAATAGATAAAGCGATTGGCGTGGGCGGAATCGAAGGCCCGGAACGGCTGCCTTCGATGGAGCCCGTCGCGGCGGCCGCCGAACAAATACCATTTTCCTTGAAATTCGGCCGCCGCAAAAGAGTGCAAACCAGGCAATCCGGGGATTTCCAACCGCTGAATCGACAGAGAAAACGGATTGTCTTGCGCGCTCAGCGTTAAAAACAAAGCCAGAAAAAGGCTCATCACCAACGTATTTTTTCGCCTGACCAAAAAATTCAATAATTGCATCGTTACACAAAGGTAGCATCGCCCTGTAAAATTCTGTGTGACCAAAATCATGGAGCCAACAACTTTGTTGTAATTTCGCTCTATGGCAACCGCAAGCACCAAATACCTCGGACAATTACGCTGCAGCAATGTGCATTTGCAGAGTGGGACAGAAATTTTCACCGATGCACCCACAGACAACAAAGGTATGGGATCGGCCTTTTCTCCCACCGATTTGTGCTCATTGAGTCTCACCACCTGCATCATTACCACCTTGGGCATTTATGCGCAAACCAAAGGTTTTGAGATCCTCAACATCACCGCAGAAACCACCAAACACATGGCGTCTGACCCCCGTAGAATTTCAAAAATCAGCAGCTATATCCACGTTGAATTACCCGCCGGCTTGCCCGAAAACATCCAAGAAATCATGATTCGTGTGGCCAATACCTGTCCGGTCGCCAGAAGCCTTCACCCCGATATCGAAAAGGACCTACAAATCACCTTCGACATCCAACCCAACGTCTGAGATTTCATCGCGTTGCGGGGGCGTATCGACAAAAATTTGATCCGCAAATTTCTGACTCACCTGGCTGGTTTTACCGTTAATTTCAATTTCGATAAGCGCATCGTATGGTTGAATCCGTTTGACCAAAATCTCACTGCCCAATTGCAGTCCCACCGCATCCACATACTGTAAAAAAGCGGCAGAATTATCGCCCACGCCAATGAGAACGGCCGACTGCGTTGCTGCCAACATCGAGAGCGTGCGCTTGGGCTTTACCTGAAACACCCCATCCTTGGAAGGAATCAAATCGCCATGGGGATCGATCTGGGGAAAACCCAAAAATGCATCCAACCGATCCATCAGTTCATTGGATTGGATATGCTCCAATTGTTCTGCAATTTCATGGACTTGGTGCCAGGGGAATCCCAAACAACGACACAAAAAGGTCTCCCACAATCGGTGCTTCCGCAAAACATCAATGGCCAACGACCGACCGGATACCGACAATGACACTTTGCCATACTTCTCGTAGCTCACCAATTGCTTTTCTTTGAGGCGCTTGAGCATATCGGTGACCGTAGCAGGCTTCACCCCCAAATGCGCTGCCAATTCATTGGTCCCAACCGCCTCCACCCCCACTTCCTCGGTGAGTTTCAATAAGGCCTTGATGTAATTTTCTTCGGTAAACGTGAGCATAGTGCGATGTAAGTACTGCAAAGTTGGTTTCATTTTTGGCAATTCCTAACTCTTTTGAAGGCCACATCAAACATTTTAATGTTAGATGAATCTAACTTAATTACTTTTGTTAGCAAAAATACATATGTTACGCATCGCCCTACCCATTCGATTGTTCATACTAATCGGACTCCAGCTATCACCATTATTTGCTCAACCCAAACCCCCACGCACGAGATTCCTCGCCGATAGCGCTGCCCTTGATGCCATCATCATCACCGGATCACTCAAACCCGAAAGCAAGCACAGCAGTCCCATCGCCATCGAAGTATACACCCCCACATTCCTTAGAAAAAACCCTTCAACCAACCTCTTTGAGGCCCTGCAAAACATCCACGGGGTGCGACCTCAAGTGAACTGCAACATTTGCAATACGGGCGATATTCACATCAATGGACTCGAAGGTCCGTATACCATGGTATTGATTGACGGCATGCCCTTGGTCAGCGGATTATCGTCGGTTTACGGACTCTCGGGCATCCCTTCGGCGATGATTGAGCGGTTAGAAATCATCAAAGGACCGGCATCGGCATTGTTCGGCAGCGAGGCAGTGGGCGGACTCATACACGTTGTCACCAAAAAAGCGAGCAGCGCACCCAGGTATCACTTCGAACATTTCAGCACATCGCACGGAGAAATCAATACCGACTTGGGCTTTAAACATACATTAACGAAGCGATTGAGCTTGCTCACCGGCATCAATCATTTTTATTTTCAGCAGCGGCTAGACCAAAACCGGGATCAGTTCACCGATGTGGCGCTGCAGCATCGCCTCTCCATTTTTCAAAAATGGCAGTACCAAAGGCCGTTCAACCGCAATTTCCAATGGGCCACGCGCTTTTACACCGAAGATAGATGGGGCGGCGATGTCTTATGGACTCCCCAAGACCGTGGCAAAACATCGCGCTATGGAGAAAGCATTTACACCCAGCGATACGAACTCTATGGCCAATATCAGCTCCCCGTAACCCTACCCATGAACCTGTCGGTTTCAGCCACCTCCCACCACCAAAACAGTGTCTACGGTGCCACACCCTTCCTCGCCAATCAGTCGATTTTCTTTGGACAATTGACCGCCCATCCCACCCTTAAACAGGCCGATATTCTGATCGGCATTTCTTGGCGATATACGCAGTATCGCGATAACACCGCGGTGAATAAAGGCAGCGCCATAAGCAACGGACATCTGCCAGGGGTGTTTGCGCAATGGGAGAAATTGCTCCCAAAAGACCGCAAAATTTTGATGGGTATGCGGGTTGATCATCACCCGGTGCATGGCCCCATCTTCACCCCGCGCATCGCCCTAAAACACAAACTCTTGCACAATACTGTGCGATGGAACTTGGGTTCAGGATTTCGGGTGGTGAACGTCTTTACCGAGGATCATGCAGCCCTCACAGGCGCTAGAACGGTAGTCTTAAATCCCAATCTACAACCAGAAAAATCGATGAATATCAATGTGCAACTCTTGCGCACTGCAACTTGGAAACGCCAAACCCGCATCACCCGGGAATTCAGCGCTTTTTACACGCATTTTCAAAATCGCATATTGCCCAATTACAACGTGAATCCGAATGAAATCCATTACGACAACCTACAAGGATATGCCTATAGCCGTGGGATTTCGGGGAAATTGGATGTCCAAACCCATCGCATCACCCTTTCTGTTGGCGCCACTTGGATGAACGTTTCGGTGGTTCAACACAGCATCGCAACCCGTCCGCTGCTGACAGAAAAACTCAATGGCACGATGTCGCTGTCTTGGAAAATCCCTCAAAGCGCTTGGCAAATGGATTACACGAGCTCCGTTTGCAGTCCGATGGCCCTGCCCTTACTCGGTCCGCTCGACCCCCGTCCTCCATTCTCCCCTTGGTGGGCTTTGCATAATGTGCAGTTTACATTGGGACAAAAACAGGATCTACAGTTGTTCTTCGGGGTAAAAAACTTGTTCAATTTCACGCCAGCACGCAGCACCCCATTTTTGATCGCCAGGAGCGCTGATCCTTTTGATAAAGGCGTAACGTTTGATTCCCAGGGCAATCCAATACCGAGTTCAGACAACCCTTATGCCCTCACTTTTGACCCGAGTTATGTGTATGCGCCCAACCAAGGCAGGCGATTTTTTCTGGGTTTTCGGATGAGTTTGAACCAGTGATTCAGTAGTGTTAGCGCATAAGTAGCATCACCAACCCCAGCAGGGCGATTTGCAGCAAAAACATCACCACGCCAAAGCGAAGTCCGCGACTGCCCGCTTGCAGCAATTTTTTGACACTCACCTTCAATCCGATGGCGGCCATGGCGATGGTTAAAATGACTTTGCCGATATACTCCACCTCTTTGAGGGCGGGTTTGGGGATATCGATTACGCTCACCAACAAGGTTACCAGGATGAAACCGATGAGGTACCAGGGCAACTGAAAATAGCGTTTCCAACTGCCTTGGGAATGGCGCTGGGTGAGGTAAGTCATGAAGATCAACCCCGGAGTAAGCAGGGCTACGCGGGCCAATTTCACGGTGATGGCGATGTCTCCGGCCGACTTACCAATGGCAAATCCGGCACCGGCCACGTTTCCCACTGAGTGCAGCGATCCACCCACCAGGTAGCCCATGGCGGAGGCGGCCACGTCTTGGGAAGGCCAATCTACTTGCAGCAAGGCCCAAGGAAGCACCAGCATCCCCAGGGTTCCCAGCAAATTGATCACGGCCATGGCGATGGCTACGTCTTCTTTGTTTTGTTTCTGGAGCGATGGTGCCAGGGCTGCGATGGCACTGGATCCACAAATGGCGGTACCGAAGCCCACGAGGATGCCGGTGTTACCCGGACAATTGAATCGCTTAGCAAGGAAAAACGACAAGAACAGAACAGTGAATACCACCGCTGCCACGCCCAAGAAGGGCTGAACCCCTAGGGCTGCGACATCGGCGTAATTGATGCCCACTGCCAGAAACAGGATGGACAGTTCTAGCATTTTGGAGCTAGTATATTGAATGCCAGAGGCCAGGTTTTCAGGCAATTTTAAGGTATTCCCCAACAAAATCCCCAAGAGCAGGGCGATGAGGATGCCATTGAATGCGGGCGGCGTGAATTTTTCTAAAAAAACGGCAGCTAATCCTAACAAAACGGAAAATACAATCCCTTTGTACATCTCACAAAGGTGCATCAATTTATTGAATGTGTTTGTGCCTTTGGTTACAGTTCGCCAATGGCATGTTATGATTTCAAATTTATTCCGTGATTTATCGCACAGCATCAAAAAGAGACTCAAGCCAAGTACTTGATGAAGAGCAACACCGACATCAGCAGCAACAGGAAACCAAAGACCGTGCGGAATACTTGATCCTTGATTTGAAGGAATACAAATTTATTCATAACCACAAAAACCAGCAGGGCCAATATTGAATGGATTCTGTATTGATCATGTAGCGTAAACATCAGTCCGGACAACCTCAGTGTCATAATTTGAACAATCACAAACAAACCATAGCAGATGGCAATGGTTGACCTAGATTGTTTTTTATCCGGATATTTTGCTAATACATAAGACGTTAACAATGGTCCGCCCAAATTTGTCAAGCCGTGCATCAACCCAACAATCGACAAATACAATGTCTCCCGCGAGGTCAATTTTAGTATCAAATCCGGAAACAAACGAAAATAGAAGCCCAAAGCCACTATCATCAAATAGACAGCGACTGCCAGCGGAAACATCGCCGAGTTAACCACAACTTTCAACAGCAAAGTTCCAATCACTGCGAACGGCAGGGCATATAAAACAAATGTCTTCACTGCTTTCCATTGAACATCTTTCCAGCCCACAGCAACCTGAATTCCACTGATCAACAAAGAAATCGGGAACAAAATCTCCAAAGTGTCCACGATGGAGAATCCCAAAAACAACAAAATGGGCGTCCCTAAAAAAAGTACCCCCACCCCAAACATCGACTGCACTGCAACAACCAACAATATAATCGCTGTTAGGCCAATGGCGGACAGTGGATCAAGGTTGAGTGAAGTTAGGCAAACCAACATTTCAGGTATAGTTTGAGCAAGTTAACGCAAATTCAAGGATGTAAGCAACAGGGCTGTACGCATAACGCGCATTTTTGGGCAATGTGACATCGCTCACTTACTTAACCGTGACAAAACACGATGTTTGTTGTTAGGATGGCAAAGGAAACCCCTACTTTGGGACTCAAAGCAAACTGGAAGCAGTTCACCTTATTGGTGATTGTGAATGCGTTTGTGGGCGGTATGGTGGGCTTGGAGCGATCGATATTTCCGGCTTTTGCGGCGCAAACTTTCGGATTAACAGCAACTTCGGCGATTTTGTCGTTCATCATGGCGTTTGGACTGTCCAAAGCAGCCGCCAACTATTTTGCGGGCAAATTGGCCAATGTTTGGGGCCGCCGAAAGGTCTTGATTTTGGGATGGTTATTGGCACTACCGGTACCCATTTTATTGATCAATGCGGGCAGTTGGTCGTGGGTGGTTTTCGCCAACGTACTGCTGGGTTTCAGTCAGGGATTGACCTGGAGCTCCACCGTGGTCATGAAAATTGATTTGGTGGGCGACAAGCAGCGTGGACTCGCCATGGGTATCAATGAATTTGCGGGGTATTTGTCGGTTGGTATCACCGCTTTCGTCGCGGGTTACATCGCCAATCGTTATGGAATCACGCCCTACCCATTTTATTTGGGGTTGGTGATTGCTGTGCTGGGGTTGTTGTTTTCGGTGTTCTGGGTGAAAGACACGCGGGGACATTTGGCTGCAGAATCACAGGCATCGACCGTGCCCATGATGCATCGTATTTTTTGGGAGACAACGGTCAAAAACAAGACTTTGAGTTCGGTTACACAGGCGGGATTTGTCAACAACCTGAACGATGGAATGATTTGGGGTTTGTTGCCCATCTTGTTGGTTTCGATGTCGTACAACCAAGAAAAAACAGCCATCATCAGCGCCATCTATCCAGCGGTTTGGGGGTTGGGACAGTTATTCACGGGATCACTCTCAGACCGATACAACAAAAAGAGGATGTTGTTTTGGGGGATGTTCATTCAGGGCATCGCGATATTGCTGTTGACTTGGGCGATGGATTTCTGGGCGATGGCGGGGTTATCGGCGCTATTGGGTTTGGGAACGGCATTGGTCTACCCCACTTTTTTATCGACCATAGCATCGGTCACCGCACCGGTTCAGCGTGCAGAGAGCTTGGGGGCGTTTCGCTTATGGCGCGATTTGGGCTATGCCGTTGGTGCGCTGATTTCTGGTCTCATTGCAGATCGCTGGGGCTTGGAGGCCGCCATTGTTGCCATTGGACTTGTCACATTGGCTTCGGCGATGGTGATTGCTTTGAGAATGCCTGAGTGTAATTTAACTGAAAAATAAAGAACCCCTTATTAATAATCATATGAAACTATCAGAGATAAAATCACTGTTGAGCACCATGAAAACCGTTGAATTTGTGTTGGAGAATGGTGATCGCGTACCCGCACATTTTCACATTACGGAAGTCGGACTGATAAACAAACATTTCATTGACTGTGGCGGCACTGTTAGAATGGAGTCAAACATCAATTTTCAACTATGGAATGCGAACGACCTTGACCATCGATTAGATCCTTCCAAATTATTGAGCATCATAAAACTATCCGAATCGAAGCTCAATTTGGGCGATTTCGAGATCGAGGTAGAATACCAGCTTAGCACAATCGGTAAATTTGGATTAACCCACAACGGGAGTCATTTTGTATTGACAAACAAACAAACAGCGTGTTTGGCGGATGATCACTGTGGTATTCCGAGTGAAGGACTGCAAGTTATCGGCAATGTTGCGACCCAGTGCTGCACTCCCGGCGGTAGCTGTTGCTAACCATTGAGAATTGTTGATTTAATCCACCCTTTCCAGTTTGCAATAGCGGACGGTTGATTGGGTATTCACTTCGCCGGTTCCTGGAATTGTGGTCATCGAGGTGTATTGGGATTCCAAAATAATTTCTTTGTGACTCAGTTTGGTAATGGTGTAATTGCTACCCGCGAATAAGTATGCCAAACCGGTGCCGTTACCAGATTCAATGAAAATTGCTTGTTTCTTATTTCCACTTTGCTTCCAGCTCCAGGTTGCATCAATTCCACTTTGAATTTTTGTACCACTGGCATTGCATGTCTCTTCATAGCGGGCAGATCCATCTTTGTTGAATTGAATTTGGGCCAACCCTTCAAAATTCAATGAATTGAGAATCATTCCAGCGGATTTAATCTCTTGAGTCCCTTTGGTATCATTAAAGCGAATTGTTGTGGTGGACGTATCTGGCGATGGCAAATTAGATATAACCGTTCTAATGAAATTACTCTCTACAATGTTCCACTTACCTTCTAGGCGATTGTTTCTACTTCTGAACGATATCGCGGGGTCTTCGCTGCCTTTTTTACATGAGAAAATGGGCACGAGCACCATGGCTATTAGGGAAAATAAGGTGGATTTGTTTGTCTTCATATGAACAATGATAGTTTGACTTTCAACGCGATGGAACCGGCCCAACGGGTTTTTGACACTAAAATGACATTTTGCGCATCGCATTTGAATGGAGAAAACTGCCCTGATTTTGGCTAATTTTAACCCGTAAGAATTTTGGATCCGTGTAACAACTTAGAATCATTATTTTCGTAAAACCATCAACCAATGAAAAACCTAAAAAACCGCTGCTGTGCCTTGATTGCCTTGTTTACAACCTTGTCCGCAGCAGCCCAATCATCGCCCCAAAAGGAACCCAAATTCCCCTCGCCTGCTTTTGGAAAAGTTACGCAATGGGAAACCGCATTGTCCCAAGCCAAACAAGAAAACAAATGGGTGATGATTGATTGCTACACCGATTGGTGTGGATGGTGTAAAGTGATGGACCAAAAGAACTTTTCAGACACCCAAGTACAGCGAAAAATGAATGGATTCCTCAACAGCTATTCACTGGAAATGGAAAAAGACTCCATCGGAAAATTGTTGCGATTCCACTATGGCGTGAACGGCTTCCCCACTTTTTTGATTTTCAATGGCGATGGAAATTTTATAGGAAGTTATGCTGGATACTCTGAAAAAGCTGTTTGGATGCACTACTTAGACTCCATGCAAACCCTGAAAGAAACTACCGCCAACCAAGGAAAATATTCTCGTCCGGGCGTTCCCTCGCTCAATGCCAACAACATCCCATCTTGGTTTCACGGCTTCATTTTCAAACGCGATTATTCCATTTTCGAAGACACCACCCCGCAAGGCTTTGTGAAGCGTTTCAAAGCCACCAGCGACCCATTCCAACAGTTCGTCCTATACAACTTGGCCTCATACCATTGCGACAACGAACTCGTTCAACGATGGATACAAAACGAAGCGATGTACGATTCTTTATTCGGGAAGGATTGGTCGAATAGCACCGGATACAAAGTCTTGAGCAATCAAGTAAGAAACGCCATCAATTCAGTAAACGAAACACAATTTCTTTGGGCGATGGGTGAATTGTTGAAGCGATCCCAATATCCAGAATGGGACAAGCCCAATCAATACATGGAATGGTATAAAAAACGCGGCGAATGGAGCAACTATGTAACTACGTTCGATGAAGTTGCGAAGAACACTAACGCAGTAGGTCTAAACAGCGTTGCTTGGGAACTATTTCAATCTTGCAACGATGCGACCATTTTGACAAAGGCGGTTGACTATTCAACAATGAGCATCAACAAAAGCCCTGATTGGAACTATTACGATACCCGGGCAAACCTTTTGTACAAACTGGGTCGATTGAATGAGGCACAAAATGATGCCAACACAGCCATCAAATTGGGCAAAGCAGCTGGCGGGAACACCACTGAAACCCAAGCATTATTGTCAAAAATCAATCTCTCCAAAGAGAAAAAACAAACCAAACGGCCCTTCCGTTAAGTATTGAATTGGCGACGCATGAAATTGACTCTAATTACACTTTTTAATATTTTAGTATTATTTACATGTCCATTAAGGGCACAAAAATTCGACCCTGTAAACGGCGGATTTGAAACGCGGGAACGTAAAATCCAGGCACAAACCAATCCGCGATTGCAACGAAAAAATTTAGAGGAATGGATGGAGGTCAACCTCGGTTATGCACCAGCGGGTGGCTTGATACAGCACAATGGAGGCTATTCTTATACTTGGCTGCAAGGGTATCCTGTGGTTTGGAAAGGACCCAATGAGGGTCAACGAATTATCAAATCAAACGCCACGAAGGACATCGAGCCGTTGAAGCCATATGCAGCAAGCAAATGCGTCTGTATATTTAACCATGAAGTGAGCAACAAAGAGTATTTGGACTTTATTACCGATGTGTTTTTGGAAAAGATGCGAATGCTGAATCCCAAACTGACATTTATAGACAAAAAGGGCAATTTTACGGATAGCTTTTTACAATCTCTCGTCAAGCATTTTTTAAAGCCGGGTGTCGCCGTGCCCAAGATGAAGACTGGCTCAACGTTGGGGAGTGTTTTAATTCAGCAGGTGAAAGATTCCATTACCCAAAAAGAAAACCTGCTGCACGAACTCCTCGATTTGGCGAAAATCACCTTCGATGGCACTAGGGTTTTTCCGGATGTGACCGGGTGGAACAGTAATTTTACTTGGTCAAGCGGTAATGGCCCATCTACCTGGTCAAGCGGTAATGACCCCATGGCGCTCTATTATTTATGTCATCCATCCTATGGCGATTATCCCATTTGTAATTTGAGTCAATCCCAAGCGATGGCCTATTGTCAATGGTTGAGCGCACAACTCTCAGCATTATCGGGAAAGGAAATCGTAGTTTCACTCCCTACAGAAACGGAATGGATACAGGCGGCTAGTTATGAAAGGGAGGATTCAAAGTCGTATTACAAACCCAGTATCAACCCCTATTGGAGAAATGCCAAAGGCGTTTACATCGCCAATCATGTGGTCTACAAAACGCCAGAACAATTAACACAGTACAAAGATTGGCTGATGCGGAAAAACAAATTGGAAGGAGATTCCACAAACGCTGATTGGGATTCCATTTCAAGGGCAGATCCAGTTGCGTATTACTTGGATTATATGAGCGATGGCGGGTTTTATTCCACTCCGGTTTTTTCATATTGGCCCAACGATGCCGGCTGTTACAATATTTTTGGGAATGTTGCAGAGATGACGAGCACTACCGAAGGTGAAATGATGGTTGTAAAAGGAGGGAGTTTTATGGATGTGGGCGATGTGCTATTTCCTGGAAGTCGCGCCCTCGTATACAGCGGCGAATCCATGCCCATGGTCGGCTTTAGACCTGTTGTGAAAATGCGCTGAATTCTCCTCAGTCATTTACGAAAACACTGCCGCCACCGGTCTGTATGTTAATCTGCTCATTGGAAACCGTCACTGAGCGATGAATAATTTCTGACTGCCCATCTCTCCGTTGTTTGAAATTGTTATGATGTAAACACCTGGCTTGAGTCCCTCATTTTCAAGTATATATTCCATACCTTGAATATCACTAATGCGTCTGAGCAATG
>JAHEMG010000157.1 GCA_024643755.1 Flavobacteriales bacterium
TGAGACAAGGCCGCGCTTGAAAAAGACGACTTGTTCCAATATAGACTCCTTGATAGCTCAGCCGGTTAGAGCGAGCGGCTGTTAACCGCTAGGTCGTTGGTTCGAGTCCAACTCAGGGAGCCAAAAGCCTCACAGAAATGTGGGGCTTTTTTGTTTACTTTATTTTCAATATCACTTTCCCCTTAGACCTACCCGTTTCAACATAAGCCATTGCTTCATTTAATTGTTCAAATCCGAACACACGATCAACCACAGGTTTGATTTTTCCAGCTTCGATCAGTTTTGTGATTTCTGCCAAAGCAGCACCATCGGCTTTCATGAATAAAAAATGATAATTTACATTTAGCTTCTTCGCCTTTACTCTTACCGATGCACTGAGTAAATTCAGTATTAATTTAAAATAAAATGCCAGATTGAACTGATGCATTATGATCAATGTTGGTGGACCTGTCAAAGAAATTAAAGTTCCGCCTGGCTTCAAAATTGCTAATGATTTTTCTAATACCTTCACATCTTTATTGCTATGTAAAACGACATCAAAATCTTTGAGTATTGCTGAAAAGTCATACTTTTTATAGTCAATCACTTCATCGGCACCCAAGCTCCTGACTAAATCAATATTTACAGAACTTGTGGTAGTTGCCACATACGCTCCTAGATGTTTTGCTAACTGGATGGCAAATGTACCAACTCCCCCTGATCCTGCTTGGATAAATACTTTTTGCCCTGGCTGAACATTTGCTATTTCTACAAGTGCTTGCCAAGAGGTTAAACCTACCAATGGAATACCCGCAGCTTCTTCTGTAGTTATATTGGAAGGGACCAATGCTAAATCTTTTTCATTAACTGCAATTTGTTCTGCAAAGGTACCAATCTTGAAATCAGAAGGACGTGCGTAGACCTTATCGCCAATTTTAAAGCGCTTTACATCGGAACCTACTTTTATGATGGTGCCAGCGAAATCATGACCCAAAACAAACGGTACTTTATAAGGTAGAAATAACTTGAACTCCCCGTTACGAATCAGTGAATCCAGTAAATTGATTGCAGTCCCGTGCACCTCGACCAATACTTCAGCTGGCTTGAGAGATGGTTCAGGTAAAGTAGACAATGACAAGACTTGTTTCTTGCCGTATTTTTCAAGGATATATGCTTTCATAATTTTAAATTTTAGACAATCGCAATTTCTATTTGTGTATTTTTGCTTGCATTTTGCAAGTACAAATGTAGATATTACTTTTGTTTTGCAAGTGCTTTTGTTTGAAATATGAAAAAAAACCTACAGCGATCAGAATGCCCCATTTGTCGTTCACTGGATTTATTTGGTGACAAATGGTCACTTTTAATTATCAGAGACTTAATGTTCTTCGGGAAAGCCACATATAGTGAATTTCTCAAATCAGCGGAAGGCATCTCAACGAATATTTTGGCAGTACGCTTACAAATGCTTGAAGAAAGTCAACTTCTATTGCGAACAGAGCATCCTGATAGCAAAGCAAAAGTTTTATATAAACTCACTCAAAAGGCAGTTGACCTACTCCCAATGATTGTTGAAATTCACCTTTGGGCTGAAAAATATTTAACAATAACTCCAGAAACAGAAGCATTAATAGAGGAAGTTAAAAATGATAAGGAAGGGTTTATCACGAAAACAATGGCAGCGCTTTGCGCAAGAATTTAATCTGCTGTTCGATTCATATTGTAAGTGCCCCCTTTTTCGAACTGAGTTAGATTCGACATTTCAAGCCAATGATCCCTGTAAGGAATTCAAACAAACCTCAACGCCTTCGCCACATCCTCGGGCGTGTCAATGGCAGGGGTTTCATGTTCTGAATAAAAATCATTCATCTCGCCTAGTCATATATTTCCAAAAGTCAACCACCATTTCATACCCTTTCAAGAAGTCAGAAATCGCCTGACCTCTCACTTCTGGCGATATCATAATAAAATTGCTCGAACAACCAGAATCAATCCAACTTCATGATTATTCATCACTTGAATAAACAGATAGTCAAAGTCACATATACCCTCAATTCATCCCAAAATTGGTTCGAGAATAGACCAGCTCGGGGAGCCAAAAGCCTCACAGCAATGTGGGGCTTTTTTTTCAAAAACAAAGATCCGTCAGCAAACGTCTCTGCAGTTTCTGGCAAAGTACGCTATCCTTCAAAAGCCTTTTCCAACGTCTGCAACATCACCGCTGGCGGCTGTGCGCCCACAATGGCGTATTTCCTATCCACAACAAAGAACGGAACACCCGTTAGCCCCAACATCGCCCCTTCTTTTGAATCGTTTTCCGCTTTTTCCATATAAATAGGGTTCGACAACGCCTCATTCATCTCTCCCTCTGTCAGGCCAATTTCCTTTCCCAAGTCCACCAATGTTTCGATGTCGTTCAGGTTTTTACCGTCTGTGAAATAAGCGCGAAACAATCGCTCCTCCGCTTCATCGCCCAACCCCTTCATCTTCGCCATTTGAATGATCCGATGTCCTTTCATCGAATTTGTCACAAGTGCCCGATCAAAATTGTATTCCAAACCCACACTTTTTGCATATTGAACCACATTGTCGTGCATCGCCTTAGACTCCTCGTAACTAAAACCCTTTCGATCGGCCAAATACCGATACAAATCATCCTGATATTCCGGCACCTCTGCCATGGCAGGATCCAACTGAAAACTCTTCCATTCTATCACCAAGTCCTCCGCATGAGCAAACTGCTTCAATGCCGATTCAAAATTTCGCTTTCCGATGTAACAAAACGGACACATGATGTCCGACCAGATTTCAATTTTCATCACACGAACCTAACCCCAATCACTTCACAATCCAACCCCAAAATCGCTTGTGCAGCAGGGGAATAAAATAGCCCATCAATGGCACCAATATCACCGTAAACACCAACGTTTTACCCAATTGCGGAAAGTCTTTAACCAACGGAAACACCACCGCAAACATGATATTGATCACTGGATAAACAAACAACCAACTCACAAACATCAACTTCCATTTCTTCGGAGCCGGTGGCATAGCTGCGGGCTTAGTTGCTTCATTTTCTGAGGTATTCTTATTTAACTGTTCGGTATTTTCGGTATTCATGGGGCGAAATTAGGTGAAAAATCGCCCTGTTAACCAAAGAACCCTATCAACCCAGCAAATCCTTCACAAACCAATAGTCGGTCTGTGGCGTGCTCCCCAACGGAAAATCGTTCTGCACCCCCGAATTCACAAAACCGTGCTTCTCATAAAAGCCGCGCGCCCGGAAATTGTATTCCCAAACCGATAAATACATCCGCTCATATCCATGTTCCCTAGCGAAAGCAATGGCGAAATTCATTAATTCGTTGGCCACGCCCGCCCCGTGATATTCCTTCAACACATACAATCGCACCAACTCTATGCTCCGTTGGTTAGACAGTGACTCCAACGGACACCCATGCTTCGCATTGATGCGCATATACCCTTTCGCCACACCTCCCTCTTCAAAGAAAAAGAAATTGTCCTGCGGATCCTGAAGCTCCGATTCGCACTGTGCCGTGTTAAAATATCGCTCCAACACACCCCGCATATCCTCCAGCGTGCAAGTATTGCCAAACGTATCGTCAAAAGTCTTTCTGCCAATGGTTTTTAGCAGAGCCACATCGTTCAAATCACCCCTTCTGATCATCGCTTCATCGCTTTACACCACTGCGGCCTCCAACTGGGCGATGTCGAACTTCGACATTTGCATAAACGCATACGCTGCCTTTGGCGCCGTTTCAGGATTCGTCATCAACTTCCCCAAAACACTGGGCACCACCTGCCATGAAATTCCATACTTATCCTTGATCCAACCACACTGTCCGGGCGCGCCCTCCTTGGAAAAATAATCCCAAAAATGATCAATCTCCGCCTGGGTATCAACCGTTAAAACAAACGAAATCTTCTCATTGAACGGCACCGCCGCGATCCCATTGTTCAACCCCATGAATCGTATGCCCGCGATCTCATATACCACCGCCATTGGATTTTCTGAAATCATCACAAAATCAGGGAATACTGAGCGATAATAGTCCGCCATCTCCTTGGCGCTGTCGTGACTCCAAATGC